>CAMLBO010000023.1 GCA_946478305.1 uncultured Enterobacterales bacterium | reverse complement strand
AAGAGACAGTTTTCAGCCAGGCGGTGGGGATGGCTTTTCGATCTCGGATAGGCGGGTTCCGTGGCCACAGCCACTGCGGTTCATCGACGACTTCCACACCGGCCGCAAGCGTTTTGCCGTCCTTAAGTTCAACCCCAGTACGCAGTGCGTTGACGGCAACGGCGTCCGGAGCCCCTTCAACCTGGACATAATAGACTTTACCGGTGCGCTTGCCGGGCTGAGTCAGCGCAGCTTGCAGTTTGCCATCGTTAGTCAGCACCAGTAAACCTTCGCTGTCGCGATCTAACCGGCCAGCGGCATAAATGTCTGTTAATGAGATGTAGTCTTTGAGTGTGGCACGACCGGCTTCGTCGGTGAACTGCGGCAGTACATCGAACGGTTTATTGAACAGTACCACTTTACGCGGACTATTTTGCGTTGGACGTACCCTGTCAGGCCGCTTGCTGAAACGGTTAACGTGGTGATTTTTAACAAAGATCGGTTTCATAGGCATTGAAGTCAGAGAGAATTGGCGCATTATACGTGAAAACGGTTTCAGATTGGCGCGCGGACATTATTCAAGTAATATCGACCCGCATCTTACAAATTTTTAACAAAAATGCGCTCGAAGGAGAGGTTAATGGAAAGCAAAGTAGTTGTTCCGGCGGAAGGTAAAAAGATTACAGTTGATGCCCAGGGTAAACTGATCGTTCCTAATAATCCTATTATCCCGTTCATCGAAGGCGACGGTATTGGCGTTGACGTTACCCCCGCTATGATCAAAGTTGTGGATGCGGCGGTTAAAAAAGCCTACAACGGCGAACGTAAAATTTCCTGGATGGAAATTTATACCGGCGAAAAATCAGTAGAACTGTACGGTAAAGACGTATGGTTGCCAGAAGAGACACTGGACTTGATCCGTGATTACCGCGTTGCCATCAAAGGCCCGCTGACGACGCCAGTCGGTGGTGGTATTCGCTCCCTGAACGTTGCCCTGCGCCAACAGCTTGATCTGTACATCTGTCTGCGCCCGGTACGTTATTACACCGGCACGCCAAGCCCGGTAAAACGCCCGGAAGACACCGACATGGTGATTTTCCGTGAGAACTCCGAAGATATCTATGCGGGTATCGAATGGAAAGCAGGTTCCGCTGAAGCCGACAAAGTGATCAAATTCCTGCAAGACGAAATGGGCGTGAAGAAAATCCGTTTCCCACAGGAATGCGGCATCGGTATCAAGCCTTGCTCTGAAGAAGGCACCAAGCGTCTGGTTCGCGCGGCTATCGAATACACTATTACTAACGATCGTGATTCCCTGACTTTGGTTCACAAAGGCAACATCATGAAGTTCACCGAAGGCGCATTTAAAGATTGGGGATACCAGCTGGCTCGCGAAGAGTTCGGCGGTGAGCTGATTGACGGCGGTCCATGGGTGAAAATCAAGAACCCTAACAATGGCAAAGACATCATCATTAAAGATGTGATTGCTGATGCCTTCCTGCAACAGATCTTGTTGCGTCCTGCTGAATACGACGTTATCGCTTGTATGAACCTGAACGGTGACTACATTTCTGACGCCCTGGCAGCGCAGGTCGGCGGGATTGGTATCGCACCAGGTGCAAACATTGGTTCTGATTGCGCACTGTTCGAAGCCACCCACGGCACCGCACCAAAATATGCAGGCCAGGATAAGGTGAACCCAGGTTCAATTATTCTTTCCGCAGAAATGATGTTGCGTCATATGGAATGGTTCGAAGCGGCTGATCTTATCGTTAAAGGTATGCAAGGCGCGATTGCCAAGAAAACCGTGACTTACGATTTCGAACGTCAAATGGACGGCGCTAAACTGCTGAAATGCTCAGAGTTTGGCGATGCAATGATCGCAAATATGTAATTGCGGTCTGCAGTTTTGCCAAAGCGGGAGCTAAAAAGCTCCCGCTTTTTATTGTGCGGAACGTATAGAAGACGGCTTCATCGGCGCACTTGCAGGCGTTTTTTATCCGTCTTCTTGTACATAAGGGTCGACGGTGTTAAACATTAGCCACTTTTTGCCCCGGGGTCATTGTCTTGTCACGTTCATCTTTTTTCAGCGTCTTTTTTCGACTTGATTTACGCCGTCTGATCCTGATTCTGGCTGTGACCACAGCCTTCGTGACGCTGGCTAACAGTTTCTATGCCAGCTACAGCGTGCAGCGGCAGTTGCTCATCGATAACACCCTGGAAGCGAACCGGGTCTATGCCACCAAGTTGGCGTCCAGCACAGAGCTTTTCGTGCACAGCATGCAAAAACAGCTGTTTTATAGCAGCCGTATTGCTGCGGCCAATTTTGATGATCCGGCTGTTCTGCAGTCTGAAACCGCACGCTTAAAATATCAGAGCGACAGTTTTAACTCGGTCGTTATCACCGATGCCCACGGCATCATTCGCGCGACCTCGCCAGACAGCTTGCAGTTGATGGGGCATAAACTGACGACGCCCGGGGCGCTTGAAGCTTTGTCGCTGCGCCGTCCGTTGATCAGCAAGCCCTATATCTCTGCGGCGAATAATCTGGTGATTAATATTTCCACGCCGATTGTGACTGCCGATGGGCATTACCGCGGATATATTGGCGGTACCCTTTATTTACGCCAAAAAAGCATCCTTAATGAGTTGCTGGGCGAACACTATTATCGCGATGGCTCTTATATTGTGGTGCTTGACCGCGACCGCAGAATTCTTTATCACCATGATCCTGCGCGAGTGGGGGAAGTGCTGGAACCTAAGCCAATCACTTACGCAGTACAGCAGGTTACGAATGGCAGCCTGATGATGATCAATACTCTCGGCGAGCCGGTGCTGGCAGGCTACGCGGTAGTGCCTTCAACGGGATGGGCTATTATTACGCTCAGGCCAACGGACTCCACGCTCAAACCGTTACAAGGGTTGATGTTTAAAGTGTTGCGCCATCTGACACCGCTGGCGCTGTTGACTCTGCTCTGCGTATGGATATTGTCACGCCTGATTGCGCGGCCGCTGCGTCAGTTAGCCCGCAGCGCCAACGATATGGATAAGCCGGATATCTCCAACAGTATTCGTCTGATTCCAGACTGGTATTTCGAAGCGACACAGCTTAAGCGTGCGCTGCTGATTGGGATCAGTCTGCTGCAAAAGAAAATCGGTAAACTGAAGTTCGAAGTCCAGACGGATCCGATGACGGGGTTGTTTAACCGGCGTGGGCTGGCCACGGCGCTGGAGTATATTCAGCAGATGAAGCTGAATTTCTCGGTCATTGCGCTGGATATTGACCATTTTAAAAAGATCAATGATACCTACGGGCATGACGTCGGGGATGAAGTGATCAAACTGTTGGCCCAACAGATTCGTGCAGGTTCGCGTGAGAGTGACATCCTTTGCCGTAACGGTGGTGAAGAGTTCCTTATGGTGTTGCCTGGTACTTCCCTTGAGGTCGCGACTCATATCGCTGAGCGTTTGCGCCAGAGTGTGGAAGAGATGCAGATACCGCAGGCGGGTAAAATCACTGTCTCTTTGGGAGTGGCCGCAGGCAGTCCCGGTAAGAGCCAGGCTGAACGGGTATTGAAACAGGCCGATGAAGCGCTGTATCGTGCTAAGCAGGAAGGGCGAAACCGGGTGGTGTCGCCGTCTTAAATATTTTGCAATGAGTGAGTGAAAGAGTTTGAGGAATTTGTCCCGCAGCGAGTTTGACGCTGAAATTTATCAGTATCCTGAGCACCTGCGTGCAACTCTGGCTGAGTTGCCGTCGGTGCCCGGTGTTTATATCTTCCATGGGTTAAACGATCAGCTTCCCCTCTACATTGGTAAAAGCGTCAATATACGCAGCCGGGTGATGGCGCATTTTCGAGCCAAAGATGAAGCGAAATTATTGCGTCAGACTACACGTATCACTTTTTTGGAAACTGCAGGTGAACTGGGCGCGCTACTTACTGAAGCCCGCATGATAAAAGAACAGCAGCCGCTATTTAATAAACGTCTGCGCCGCTCAAAGCAGCTCTGTTCTTTGCATATCCAGAACGGCAGTGTTGAAGTGGCGTACGCCAAAGATATTGATTTCGCCAGCACGCCGGGCCTGTTTGGCCTGTTCGCCAACCGCACCGTGGCGCTGGAGAAGCTAAGGACTCTCGCCGACGAACAGAAACTCTGTTACGGCGTTTTAGGTATTGAGAAAGTGGCTAAAAATCGCGCCTGTTTTCGCTTCAGCCTTAAGCGTTGTGCCGGAGCGTGTTGCGGTGCCGAGACACTTGAAGAACATAATGGCAGATTGCTGCTGGCACTGGAGTCGCTGCGGGTGAGCTGCTGGAACTGGCCAGGCAGAATTGCCATCGTAGAAGAGGGGGCGGCCTTTACCCAATATCACATCGTTCAGGACTGGTTTTATCTTGGCACGGTCAATTCATTGGGTGAAGAACATACCCTTCAGAAGGTCTCCACCCATTTTGACAGCGACGGCTACAAAATCCTTTGTAAGCCGCTATTCAGCGGACGGTTTGAGACCATCGAGCTGTAGTTATATCAGCATCCGGCGGATACAGCACCCAGGTCATTATTTCGCTGCCGTTTGCGCCTGCTGTGCTTTGGCTTTAGCCGCCATATGGTGGCCGACGGCACACCCCGCAACCGCGCCCAATACCGCGTGATGTTCAAGATGCCCGGCCACTCCGCCAACGACAGCTCCTTTCAGACAGCCGGCCGCATGTGCCAGTGAACTTACTGAAAGCGACAACAATAACGCTAAAGTATAAATCGTATTTCTCATCCTAAAACCCGCCTCAATATTCATCAAAACGACTCAATTAACTGACGGCGAAAATGTCACATTGCGCTGTGAGATACCACTGGCCGATCTGTAACCAGTTACTGCGATTGTTACGCCTTATTGGTGATCTGGCCGGTTAAGCCAGCAGGTACGGCCCCGGTTTGACTATAGGCACGGACTTTGTGGTTACAACTCAATTCATAAATTTAATGATTTGTTAATTGGTTGAATATTGGTTTAATGAATGACTGAGGATTCAGTGAATGGGTGACTATTTTCCGGGCTTAGGATTCCTTTGAGGAGAACGCAACGATGCATGAATTATTGATTTCGACGGATAAGACGTGTTTGGATCGCGAGCTTATTCATCGTTTCTTAAATGAAGAGTCTACATGGGGTCAGGGCATACCCCGAGCCGTGGTGGAGAAATCCATTGAGGGCTCTCTCTGTTTTGGTGGGTATCTGGCCGGTCAGCAAATTGCGTTTGCCCGCGTTATCACTGATTTTGCCACCTTCGGCAATCTGGTCGACGTATTTGTGCTGCCACCGTATCGCGGCCAGGGATTTAGTAAAACATTAATGGCGGCCATAGTGGCTGCGCCGGAGCTACAGGGATTACGGCGCCTGACACTGGCTACCAGCGATGCTCATGGTTTGTATGCGCAGTTTGGCTTCGCGCCGCTGACTAAACCCGATACTTTCATGGAACGTTATCAACCTGATATTTACCGCTGCTAAACATTCAGTTTTTGCACCCAGAGTCATTTTCTGTTTCTGCTAAACTTATTATCAGAGCTTGTGCTATTGCCCATGATGCCGGGGTGTTTTCACCCGAACAGAAGGATATCGCTATGTCTGATCATGACCTTTTGCAGTCTCTGGTTGGGCGGGTTGATGCCCTTGAGCAGCGTGAGAAGCAGCTAATTCATGCTTCGAATGCATACCAGGCCATTCTGACCACTCTGCTGGGGAATCTCGATAAGAGTACCCGCGATAAGGTGATCAGCATGGTGGATCAGGCCCATGATATCGCCTATGCGCAGGCGAATCTGGAGCAGAAGGGGAATATTCTGGGCGCTGATGATATTACCCAAAGAATATTTCTGTTTGCTCAGGGAAGGGCGGCCCGTTCCGAATAAGTCGGGGTATCGAATGCGTCATAGTCGCTTTCTGCCTTGATACGATTAACCTATCAGTGAGTCTTCAGACATTTTCGTCTGGCTACGCGTGTGGCCGGAGGTTGAGTGTGTGCAGAGCTGAGGTAGTGATGAAAAACTTTCTTCTATTTTATAAATCAATCCGGGCCACGATGATCGAGGCTTTACCGCGGCCAGTGGAGTTCGATACGCTGGCGATCATCAACCAGGCCCTGGAAAAGGGGGAACTGGGCGAAGCGCTTCGTGGATGCAACATTGGTAAAGAGGCCAACGCCGAGGCGCCTAGCAGTATTTTTGTCACTGTTGCGAATTACGACTATTTTTTTGTTGACGCCGCGGGTGAAAAAATCATTGAACCAGGGCTGGATGCGCGAGAGCTGATTGCGGATTTTGAAGCGACGCTACACTGGATGGTGCTCAACAGCCATATTTATGGAGATAAAGGCACTTACGTGATACTCGAAAAGTGTCTGCGAACCCTTTCGCCTGAAATTATTTTACCGTCCTAGTTACGCATACGGTTTGTTTTGAGCATATTAATCGCCGCGCCCAGCAGGACGCGGCGTTTTACTTGCTGCGTTTCGCTAAGCTGATGGGTGAGATAACCCACTAATTCCTCTGCATTGAACGATTTACCATGATGGTGCAGTTGGATGACGGCATCACCAATGATGTGCGAAACCTCATCCCAGAGCGGTTGGATCTCACTTTCCGAGAATTTCATCTTTCCTCCCGTTTGTGTGATTTTCCACCAATCTAACATTTGAGCGCGTTGTCGCAAATCTCTTCATGAGAATGAACGGGTGAGTTGGCGGCAGTTGGGAAAAATGAGGCCTTAATCGGTATCCGGGCGAAGGCGAAATGGCCCGGATACCGGGGGATAAAATACAGCTGTTAGTGTTTGATCACGTAAAGGTCTTTAGCATAGATATAACCCAGTGGACTCTGGTTGTCATAGCCACCGATATAAGGTTTAACCAGTTTGGCGCTGACATATTGATACAGCGGAATAACCGGAACCTGCGTACTGAGAATGTCTTCGGCCTGTTGGTAATATTGGCCTACCTGCGCCTTATCGCTGGCTTGTAGTGCATCATCCAGCGCTTTGTCGTATGCCGGGTCACTAAATTTAGATGAGTTCTCACTGTCACCCGTTCGTAGCGTATTGAGGAAGGTTGATGGCTCGTTATAATCGGCAATCCAGGCATAACGTATAGCGTCGTAGTTACCTTGCCGCTTGGTATCGAGCATGGTTTTCCACTCCTGGTTCTGCAGTACGGCGTCAACACCCAGATTCTTCTTCCACATCGATGTTGCGGCGATGGCGATGCGTTGATGAGATTCTGACGTGTTGTAGAGCAAATTAAACTTCAGCGGGTGCGAAGGGCCGTATCCGGCTTCATTCATCAGTTTTTTCGCTTCGGCGACTCGTTGTTCCTGAGTCATCTGTTGATATTTGCTGTTCTTAAAGGCGAAGCCGCCGGTGTCATCTGGAACGATATTCCACGCTGGTTTTTGCCCCTGACCCAAGACTTTTCCCGCAATAATATCTTTATCCAGAGCCAGGTTGAGCGCTAAACGGACGCGAGGGTCGTTAAATGGCGGCTTGGAGGTATTGAGGGAGTAGTAATAAACCCCGAGTTTGGGGCCGACATGAACCTGATCGCCAAGCTGTTTTTTCAACGAGGCAAACTGTATTTCAGGCACTGTCGAGGTGATATCAATTTCACCGGCTTTATAGCGGTTCACATCCGCAGTACCGGAAACAATCGGCAGGTAGGTGACTTTGTTGATGACGGTTTGTTGGTTGTCCCAATAATTCGTGTTGCGCGCGGCTACAACACGTTCGTTGACCGTCCAGCTGTCCAGTTTAAAAGGACCGCTGCTGACTAAATTACCCGGCTGTGTCCACTTATCGCCGTATTTGCTAATAGCGGCTTCATTCAGCGGGAAGAGTGTTGGGTGAGCCAACATACCGAGGAAGTAAGAAATAGGCTGATCCAGCGTCACTTCAACAGTGTGCTCATCCAATGCTTTCACGCCCAATGTGTCCGGTTTCTTCTTGCCGTTGACAATTTCAACGGCATTGAGCATATGCATGCTGCCGGGATAGGTGGCATACGGTGAACCGATGGTCGGGTCAACCAATCGACGCCAGCTAAACACCACGTCCTGCGCCGTTATTGGCGAGCCATCAGACCATTTAAGGTCCGGGCGCAGATGGAAAGTCCATACCTTGTTGTCTTTATTTTCCCAACTCGCGGCCAGGGCCGGATGTGGGTTGCCCTGATCATCGATACTAATGAGCCCGGTGAACAGGTCGCTTATGATATTGAATTCGACATCGCTGGAGACTTTGTGTGCATCAAGGGAAGCCGGTTCGCTGCCGTTGTTACGTACTATTTCCTGTTTAGCTGCCAGTTCGACACCCGCGGGCACCTGTGCGGCAAGCGCGGGGAGAGAAGTAAGGAAAGTACCGGAAAGAAAGAGAGCCAGAGGGATTTTCTTGAAAACCGCTTTATATCTTTGCTTCATCATTGCCATTTCCTGCCCTGTCAATATAGTTAAATATCAATGAGTAACAGGATAGTGATACCTTTGGCTGTCACGTTTGGCAATACTTTAGTTACGTTTATGTTAGGCAAAGGTCAAGAACAGCATAAAATAGGGGAGCCGGGTCTCAGAAATCGGCATTTTCCTGGGCTGGTGACCAGTAGCCATCAATAAAATCTTCGATTGGATAACATCTTGCGTGACGCAAACCTTCCTGGCGCATAGCCACCATACATTGTTGTTTGGTATTGAAAGCGTCGATGGCTAATTCATCACAGCCGCCACCGAGATAACAGATGGTTAATACAAGCGCGAACATAGCTTCCCCTTATCGCCCACTGCGTTAAGCATAGAAGATTTGCAGTGGTAACCACAGCACGTGCTGTCCGTTTGCCCGATATTTGAGCAAGTCGTTGCTTTACATCGTCAGATAGTCCGCTGGCAGAGGAAAACAGGATGCGCTCCATGCTATTCTGACGACCGCAATTTTCTGATGAATGAAAGAGATTAAGGAGCCCACATGTCTGAGCTGTTAACGAAAGAGCAGGAGTTTGAATCTGATCTGGTGGCGTGTCAGTTAGTGATAAAGCAAATTCTCGATGTGATTGATGTGATTGCACCGACGGAAGTACGAGACAAAATGTCACATCAACTGAAAAGTATCGACTTCTCCCGTCACCCGGCAGGTGCTGATCCGGTGACCAAGCGGGCTATCGAAAAAGCCATTTCTCTTATTGATCTCAAATTCACTAAGCATGACAGCTAAGATTGGATTTTTGGGTAGAAAAGGATGCCCGCAAGCGCAGGCATCCTGAGCATTATTTTTTATCTACAACTTCATCGATCTGTTTAAAAATCGGACATTTCGCCACACCTACGATCCCGCTGTCAGTATGCAGATACTGAGAATCAACGACACCCCGCGCTGTCAAGTATTGGCACTTCAGACCTAAACCTGCCGCATTTTCACTGCTGCCAACCGTCACGCCATAACCTGAAAACAGAAAAACGGCGTAAATAATCGCCAGTACAATGATGGCTTTGATTGCACTCATCAGGGGTATTCCTCTTATTGTATTTCCTGAGGGCCTCAGGATGCTGAGAAGTATAGATGTAATGAATATTTCACCGCTATCATTTCCAGAAAAACCAGTGGAATCTGAGGGTAAGAAGAGGCTAAGGAATTTGTGCTGCCCTTAAGCTCCGGCATCAGGCTGTTATAATTTTGTTTAAGGTCAGGAGCGTAGCATGGCATTATTACTATCGACGTGTTGGACGCAGAATTTGAGCCTCAATAAACCGGCATTAAACCGCAAGAGAGATGCTATCAAACTGAAAAAGCGAGTCTTTAACCTGAAAAAGATCGTGATGTTCGTGGTGTTTCTGCTGGTCTGCGTTGCGCTATATCTTCTTGCGCTGAACAGCTACTGCGACCAGGGGGGGAATTTTGACCTTGGCGTCTGTGCTGTGACCTCATTTATTCCCTGGTGACCGACCAGGATACCCTTGCCGGACGGCCTGTTTTTTTGCTAATGGCTTCCCTGACCGTGTTGGAATGGTAAGATAACCGTTCGGAAAAATTAAGCAGTAGGGTAGTCAATGTTTGATCTCGCAATGGGCCAATCCAGCCTGGCCTCATTGGTGCTGTGTATACTTTTTGTTTTGCTGTTCTTGTTGCTGTGGTTTGTTATCAACCGGGCGAGCGTCAGGGCCAATCAGCAAATTCAGCTTTTGCAGGAGATCGCTGACCATCAGCGCCAACAAACTGAATTATTGAAAATTCTAGCCGGCCAGGTTGAAGGGCAAACGTCCGCAGATGCCATGGATGATGATTCTGCACTCAGCCTGCGTGGGTTTATCCCCGAAAGATAATTCTGATGTATTGAGAGCCCGCTTAACGACGCGGGCTTTTCTTTATCTGCGCTAATACATTCATAAAACTGTCTTAATTCTATCGTAGGCTCATGACAACAATGGCACGAGATGGAATGAGTCATGATTAAATGGTCTGAAGAGAACGACAGCGAAGTAAACCACAGTATCGCCCTGCTGACCGGCGAGGAACCTGAGAAGTGGTATCCTTATGGTGGTGTTAAAGGCAAAGATTATTGCAACAACCCCTCCGATGCCTGGCCGATTATCTGCGCCAATAATATTAGCCTCAGCGCAACTGAAACGTCGGATAAAACTTTCTGGTCTGCACATATCATCAGTGAACAGGGCCTCTGGCATGCCGATAGCCACCGACCACTGCGTGCAGCCATGGTTTGCTTCCTGCTAAGTAAAACTTGCGCATAAAGAAAACCGCAGAGATACTCAATCTGTAACAAAGTTACAAAGAAGTGATTCGAATAAGCGTCGCATAAAGCGATGCGTATCAAGTGATTAATGTTTCCTCATTTTGACAGTTGTGTCTAAGGCGGAGTCCATTATGAAGCGCATCATTAAAGGTGATAAAACTCTCTCCCATCTGGTGGTTGCCCATGCAGCCATTGACAGTCACGAAAAGGCATATGGCACCCGACGCCAGGGCTGGCCCTCGACTTACCTGATCAAATATAAAGACGCCAGGGTGGCGGTTGAAGTGGTTACCCGCCGGCAATCCTATGTAGCAACCTTAATGATCGGAGCCAGAAATCTCACCAAACTTTGTGCTGAAGCGGCCTGAGGTATACTTAGCGCTGTGAAAGCAGCAAACTTTGTCCACATTAATAATCCCTAAAAAAGCCGCGCCAGAGATGTCTCTTTGGCGCGGCTTTTTACTTAAGCTTTACTGACAGGCGTTCGTTCTGACAATAGGAAAATACGGGCGTTTTTTTCGCTGAAAAGGGGTTCTGACCACCGCAAGCAAGAGCATGAGAACGTCAAACACGACGATGGTCACCATGATCGCGCTCAGAACCAAAGCGCTGAGCAGCACACTGGCCAGAGTCATCATGACCTGGGGTATCTGTGTGCGACGAAGGCGTGATGTAAACCGAAGCGTCCAATATTGGCGCTGTAAATTAAAGACATTGCGGATACGTTGCGTGAATGTCCACGGGCGGATTACCTTAGACTGAGTCATATTGCCTCCTTGTATATCAGGTGACTATCACAACATTGTCATCTTAAGATTTGCTTAAGAAAGTAAATTTGTAGTCCGATGTCGCTACATGTTCTTGCACTTTGTGAGAAGCAATGTGGGCGAATTCATGTCATTAAATAGGGGCGTCGAGCCACCAGGGCAAGTACTCATCAACGTATTGATCATTCATATCGTGAAACTGCAGGAGTGTTATGGCCGTCAAAAATCGCTACTACGATCCTTCCAAAGCGCATCACACGCCGGAAGGATTCACTAATCCAGAACCTCATCATCGCGGGGAAGGAGACTTCAAGCGCTGGCAGCGTGAGCGCAAAGCGCAGCAGTTACCGAAACCACCCCGAATGGGCTATCAGAGGTTTATTGCCGAGTGGTGGCAAAAGGCAGATTTTAACGGCAGCGATGACAGACTCTGGTTCCTTGGGCACGCCTGCTTGTTGCTAAGGATCGCAGGAAAAACCGTCCTGACTGACCCCGCGCTGTCAGAGCGAGCCTCACCGCTAAAATTTTACGGCCCGAAAAGAAAAACGCCAGTCGCTGCCAACGTCGCAGATTTGCCACCTATTGATTATGTGGTGCTTTCCCATAACCATTATGATCACTTGGATAAAACCACGATAAAAAAGCTGCTCAGACGCTTTCCTCAACTGAAGTTCATTGTGCCTCTGGGTATGAAAACCTGGCTGGTACGTCAGGGGGCTCGCTTCGTGGAAGAGTTGGATTGGTGGCAGGAACACACCGCAGGCGACCTGACTTTCCATGCCGTACCTGCACGCCACTGGAGTATGCGCACCCCGTGGGATCGAAATCGCTCTTTATGGTGTGGGTGGGTGGTAACCAATCCGGCACTGCGTTTTTATTTCTCAGGGGATAGCGGATACAGTCGTCAGTTTAAGGAAATTGGTCAACGTTTAGGCCCCTTTGATCTGGCTGCCATTCCGATCGGAGCCTATGCACCAAGATGGTTCATGAGTGCGCAGCATATGGATCCGCAACAGGCGGTAATGGTGTTTTCTGAACTCAAATGCAGAAAAGCCGTGCCTATCCATTGGGGAGTATTTGAATTAGCCGATGAGTCTCTGGATGAACCTTTGCATGAATTAGCGCTGGCTAAAGAGGCGCATGCAGATGTCGCCCCGCGTTTTCTTCCGCTAAAAATAGGGCAAAGTATTTTGGCAGATTGAAATGCTGCCGGTGCCCGTTTGGCGACACTTGTCGGCTGCTGTTATCCACGCTCACGGTGAGGTCAGGCCACGGTTTAAGCCATTGTTTATCAGGCATGACTATCGATGAGCAAATAAAACCGTGATGTTCGTCACGGTTATTTGGCTATTTTATTGCAAGAGGGTGATTCAATTCCCTGAGTGATAAAATATGCGTAATTACCTGACCAACACTAATTTAACTTTCAGGTCATCATTATTTCATCATATTGTTAAAATCATACTGTAACCCCTTTTTTAATCTTACTGAGCAGAGCGTTTCCTTTCGATTACTTGCCTGTTTCTCGCCTCTTTTTATAAAAAAATGTGTAAGTGATCTGCACAGTGGCGGTGCAACTTATTCACTCAGGTTGAAAGTATTGCACCGCAATATCTTATAAGCCCCTTTTTGGCTAATGCATAACCAGTCAGGAAGGGGGATTTAATCGCTGTGTCAAGATGGTTGAAAATCGCGCATAACCAGGCATCATGGTGGCAGAGTGCTCTGCCATACAAGGCAGAACATGCAAGGTTGTATGCACTGTGTCATCATTAATGAATCCTACCAGCCAGATATCCTGATGCGTAAATATTAACCTGAACACCCCTACTTCCGGGCATAACTTAAAAGATAAAAATTCAAATAAAATCGGTTTTCAGGCTTATCGTTCTGCATTAAATGATCAATAATCTGCGCGGGCCGTTATTGTTTTGAGTGGCTTGCTTGTTAAACTGTTAAGCAGAAAAAAGCATGTCTATCAACATATTTCAGCTTAGCTGAAGAGTCAGTACCGTTAACCGACTCAAATATGTGCGACACGTCCATCACTGATTAAAAATGGCTTGCCATCGAATTCAGAGTATGTGATAACGCATCTGGGTAAAACGAGGTACGGTTCTGTATATGTGTGGCATTTTCAGTAAAGAAGACCTGAGTAAAAACGTTATCGTTGAATACCGCTTCTCTGCCGATTTATATCTTAGTGCCTCAAGCAGTAACGACTCTAGTTTGTCTATGTAACGCCTCCGGGCGGTTAAAACAATCCAAAGGAAATACTCAAGATGGCAAAGATCAAAGGTCAAGTTAAGTGGTTCAACGAATCTAAAGGTTTTGGCTTCATTACTCCTGCAGACGGCAGCAAAGACGTGTTCGTACACTTCTCTGCAATCCAGGGTAACGGCTTCAAAACTCTGGCCGAAGGCCAGAACGTTGAGTTCGAAATTCAGGACGGCCAGAAAGGCCCTTCAGCTGTTAACGTAATGGCTATTTAAGCAGCTTCTGCTTTCAAAAACCCGCCATGTGCGGGTTTTTTGTTTTTAACGTTACGCAATCATGATGATACCCGACTGCTGATTTCTGCCGCTGATGCCTGGATGTGAAGGGTCTTTGGCCCTCTGGTGGCTGTTGCGGCGGAAACTGGTGTATTTATAATGCTCAGCGCCTGTGGCATCGGACACCATGGTACAAATCGTGCAGTTGCCAGCGTGATCCGTTGATGCAAACCCAAGCTGAGCCAGCTTGGCCTGTGCAATTGCTGCAAGATTCAGATGACGTGGGGAAGGGACCATCAGTGCAGGTGGCAGGTTAACTTCCGTCAAAAATTCATCCACCAACTCTTGGCTGACTTCGTAGCAACAAGGGTGCGCCGAAGGGCCAATTGAAGCAACCCAGTCAGCCGTGGAGCCATCCTGATTGATACGCTCGGCCATCTTCTCAATGATTCCGTCTTTCAGTCCTCGCCAGCCTGCATGAACGACACCAATCCGCTTCCCATCTTTTCTGCAAAAGATCACCGGCAGGCAATCTGCAGTGAAAACCGTCAGTAGAATACCGGGTAACGCCGTATAAAAACCGTCAGCGTCACCCATCTCCTGAGCCGGTTCAATGACGTCAACAATACGCACGCCATGCACTTGTTTCTTATCCGGGCGAGTCGCTTCAAAAGGTTGCAGAAGGGGGGGCAGCAGGGCGCTCTTATCACCAAATCCGTGGCGTACCCCTGGGATTTGGCTGAGTAACGCCGAAATATCAGTCATAGGAAATCACTTCAAAAGAGAAAAGCACAGGCACATAGTGTAGCTGGCTTTTTCACTGCTATGCCAGCGGTTGCAACTGGCAGTCGCCTTCTTTAGACTTGGCGACATAATGCAGTTACGCCTCCACGACACTCTTTTGGATCCTTCATGAGTTATCAATGCCCGCTTTGCCATCAACCACTTACCCTGAACGAAAAACAGTGGCGATGTCCGCAAAATCATCAATTTGATAATGCGAAGGAGGGGTATGTCAATTTGATGCCCGTGCAGCATAAACGCTCTAAACAACCGGGTGACAGTCCTGAGATGATGGCGTCGCGTCGCCGTTTTTTGGATGGCGGTCATTATCAGCCCCTGCGCGATCGCGTTGCACAATTACTTGATGAGGCACTTGCGGCGCAGGCAGATACGTTCCTGGATATTGGCTGCGGAGAGGGGTACTACACTACCGCAGTGGCCAGCCGGCTTATACACAACAGGGTTATTACCGTCTTTGGGCTTGACGTTGCAAAAGTCGCGGTCCGTAACGCGGCTAAGCGCTATCACAATGCGCAGTTCTGTGTGGCGTCCAGCCATCGTCTGCCGTTTGCCGACCAGTCTGTTGACGCGATAATGCGCATTTATGCGCCCTGTAAAGCCGAGGAGTTGTATCGTGCGGTCAAACCGGGCGGATTTGTGTTAACCGTAGCCCCTGGTCCGCGGCATTTGTATCAGCTTAAGGCATGTATTTATTCGGAGGTGCAGTTGCACACAGAAACAGATGAGCAACTGGCAGGTTTTCAGCTTATACGTTCTGAGACGCTGGCTTACCCAATGGCACTCTGCGGTTCTGATGCTTTTGATCTGTTGCAGATGACGCCATTTGCCTGGCGTGCAACGGAAGAAATGGGGGTGGCAATAAAAAATGAAAGCGTGTTTTCGTGTGAAACAGATTTCGTCATCAGATTGCATCAACGCCAATCTGATGACAGGGCATTTGTCCCCTCAGCCGATATAGCCTAAGTGTTCGAGCAGGATATTAAACCCAATACCTATTAGTACTACCCCTCCGAGCACCTCAGCCCATTTACCCAATAATGGGCCAATAAACCGACCGAGCATAATACCGATGGTCGCCATGATCATGGTCGCCATGCCAATGGCTAATGCAGTATGAAGAATATTCACCTGCAGGAAAGCCAGACCGACGCCGATCGCCATGGCATCTAAACTGGTGCCCACGGCTGTTGCCACCAGGATCCAGAAGCCGTGACTGTGCTGGCTGGTGGCCTCTTCTTCTGGCTTATTTTTCAGACCTTCGACAATCATACGTGCGCCAAGAATAAACAGCAGGCTGAATGCTACCCAGTGATCCCAGGCCATAATGTATTTGCTGGCAACTAAACCAATACCCCAGCCAATAAGTGGAGTTATCGCTTCGATAATACCGAAGATTAGGCCTGTACGCAGGGCCTCACGAAAGCGCGGGCGATGAAGGGAGGCACCTTTACCAATTGACGCAGCAAAAGCGTCCATCGACATGCCAAAAGCCAGAATAAGCGTAGCGGATAAATTCACGAGAGTAACCTCGGCCGGGTATTTCCATATACACGTAGCCCACCCCCAACCTTACGACGGAGCTACGCGTCTATGGTCTCGCCAACCTCTTGGCTGCCCGCACCACGTTTTATTGTTAAAACGAGTATGTTGATACGGGCGCTTTCACACACTTTGCGCAGGGCAAATTGATGCAAAAACCGGCTACTCCCCAAATGACGGCGCAACCTTAACATAATATTTAAATTGAGAACAACAACAAATAAAATAAGGTTTAGGGTTTTTAAGGATAATGATTTTCATTAAGTACACACATTAATCACATTGATTAAATAATAAACTCACAAAGAGTGGACGTAATGACGAATATATGTTTTTGGACAAGGGATATAAACTAAATATAAGGCTATTAAATATAGCCTATAGCATATTTAATTTAACTTACTGATTTTCAAGCATTAAATTATAAATGTTCTCGAGGTCATCCATGTTGTTTACGCGGATTAATAATTTTCTCTGTTCCAGTTCAATCACTAAAACGCCATCTTCTGAAAGGTTCATCGCTTGGATCCGGTCATAAGTAATGAACGCGTTGGCATAAAAGAAGCCGCTTTCTTTAAACAATAACTTTGGCCAGCGGATAAAAGAAATATAGAAAGCGATCAGTGCCAGGGCGATTAATAAATAGTTAGTGACCGCCGTTCCCTGTGCATTGATGTTGTTGTAGAGCAAAATTGCCAGGAGGCCAATGAAGATGATGCAGTCCAGCTTGTTGCGACGGCGCAGATTGACCTTGAGGCGGGTAGGCCCCTTATTCATCCCCATCAGGAATTCATCGTAGACGGCATACGCCAGCAGCAGAAGAGAGAAAAGGGCGAGGACGATATCAGTGACGGACATGAAACTTCTCCAGCGTACTTACCGGGTGTGCAACCGGCGGGACAACATGATAGCCCATGCAGCGGGCATAAAAAAACCGGGGAAGAGTGTCCCCCGGTTTTGTCTGCTATTAAAGACCCAGCAGGCCAATCCAGTAACCGAAGATACCAATGGCGAAGAAGCCGATGATGATCCACAGCGCATTCACTTTACGACGCAACAGCCACATGCAACCGAAGGTCAGCAGTAACGGAACCAGGCCCGGCATTAACTGATCGAGAATGGTTTGTACTGTCGTAATATTGGTTTTACCGGTTTGGTCGGTGATAGTCGATACCACCAGTGGAATGTTGACGTGTGTCCACTTGTTAACCAAGGCCCCCATGACAAAGAGGCCAAGTATCGATGCCCCCTCGGTCAGTTTTTGCAGGAAGCCGCCGCCCATATCGTTAACGATATTGACGCCTTTGGTATAGCCGTACGACACGCCGTAGTAACGGGTCATCAGACGCACCAGGTTAAACAGAACGAAGAACAGCAACGGACCGAGCAGGCTGCCGCTCATGGCAATACCGGCACCCAGGGCAGCAAACACCGGACGAACAGTACCCCAGAAGATCGGGTCACCGACACCGGCCAGAGGACCCATCAGGCCGACTTTCAGGCCGTTGATGGCCGCATCGTCAATTGGCGCGCCGTTGGCACGTTGTTCTTCCATTGCCAGCGTAACGCCGAGCACAGGGGCTGCAACGTAAGGATGGGTGTTAAAGAACTCCAGGTGACGTTTAATGGCGGCTTTACGCGCGTCGTTGTTTTCCGGATAAAGACGACGGATCGCCGGAACCATGCAATAACAGAAACCCAGTGCCTGCATACGTTCGAAGTTCCATGAACCCTGGAACAGGTTCGAGCGCATGAACACACCACGGATATCACCTGGCGTTAGTTTCTTTTCTGGGGTTTGGCTAACTGCAGTTTGATCAACCATTTCTTTCACCCTTAATCCAATTCGTTATCGAGATCGTTAACACCCTGTGCTGGTCCCGCTGCATTTGCAGACTTGTTGTATTTAGGACTCAACTGGATGTACAGCACTGCCATCACTACACCAATCACACCCAGTGCAACCAGGTTGAAGTTGGTGAAAGCAGCGGTAACGAAACCGAGGTAGAAGAACGGCATCAGATAGCCAGCGCGCATCATGTTGATGACCATCGCGTAACCGACAACGACAATCATGCCGCCTGCGATGTTCAGACCATTGGTGACGACCTCTGGTATAGAAGAGAGCATAACCTGAACAACTTCGGTACCCACAGACACAGCCACGATAACGGCAGGAATAGCGATACGCATTGCCTGCAGGATCAGCGCCGAAACGTGGATCCAGGAGAGCGTACTTAAATTACCGCGTTCTGCGGCGCTGTCAGCCGCGTGCTGGAAGGCAACGGTGATAGTACGAACGATGATGGTAAGAACCTGGCCTGCTGCTGCCAGTGGGATAGCAAGGGCGATACCCGCGCCGACCGACTGACCGCCTGCAATAACCAGAATGGTTGAAATTATCGACGCGAGGGCGGCATCGGGCGCCACGGCGGCACCAATGTTCATCCAACCCAAAGCAATCATTTCCAACGTACCACCGATAATGATCCCGGTTTTCATGTCGCCGAGAATAATACCTATCAACGTACAGGCCACCAGCGGACGGTGGAACTGGAACTCATCCAGGATGGAGTCCATCCCGGAAATACATGCAACAATAAATATCAGCACAATCTGTAGTGTGGTGATCTCCATTGCACTTCTCCTATGACCAAAAAACGCTGAGTAAAATAAGCTCATCAAAAACAGACAACGTTGAGGGAGTCCGCGACTTTAATTCGCTGAGTTTATTAATTCATCTTATTAATGAGATCCATCATCTTCACACGGCTATCAGAAGAGACTTTACGCACCTCAAGCTCAATACCTTTTGCATTCAATTGATTGAATGCATCGATATCTTTTTTATCGACGGACACGGCGTTAGTCACCTGAGTTTTACCCTGACGGAATGCCATACCACCGATATTCACCGAGGTGATGTTCACGCCGCCTTCCACAACGCGCAGGACGTCGGTTGGGTTGGTGAACAGCAGCATCACGCGGTCGCCAGCATATTTTGGGTTGTCATACACGCGGATAGCTTTAGCCACATCAACAACGTGAGCAGTCACACCCGGAGGGGCAACCTGAGTCAACAATGTTTTACGCACGTGGTCAGCAGCCACTTCGTCGCTGACAACAATGATGCGGTTAACATTGGTTTCTTTGGTCCAGCGAGTAGCAACCTGACCATGAATCAAGCGGTCATCGATACGGGCCAGGCCGATTTTCATATGGTCATTAGGGCCCGTTGGCTTAGCGGGTGCAGTAGCCTTAGGGGCAGAAACAGCGGGTTGAGCTGCAACGGGTTCAGCCGCTGGCTCAGGCGTTTTCAGGGCTTTGACACCAACACGGCCGGTCTCAACGGCGATGGCAACCAATTCCGCAAAGGACGGATTGTCGTCACGTGCCATAAAGGTTTCCGCCAGCATGGGAATATTGACCCCGGTGATGACTTCATAGTTTTCTTTATCGACAACGATACGACTGGCGGCATTAAACGGGCTGCCACCCCAGGTATCGACCAGAAAAAGAACGCCGCTGCTGGTATCAAGCCCGCCCAGCTTTGCCGTGTATTTCTCAATCAGTGTTTCGGCATTTTCGCCCGGAACGAAATCGATAAAGGCAACGTTGTCTTGTTCACCTAAAATCATTTCCGCTGTCTTCAGCAGCTGTTCTGCTGCTGACCCGTGCGTGCCGATGATAATAGCAATACTCACTCGCTACCTCCTCTGTTAACCCTATAAGGGTTATGCACATAAGTGATGGTGCTGATTTCATCCGCCGCTTTTTATTCCTTCAGCGAATGTTTGCTGTCCCTGCGCTCTGTTCTTTGAGTGACTGACTCAAGAACGTCCTTGCGTTTAAGGCGTTACTTTCTGATAAACAATAAAAAGGCTGTAGTGCAGAACCTCAACAGGTTGTGCGACCCGATTTATTTTAGTGTGTGAAAAAATAAATTTTGTGACTTCTGTCTGCTATTGAAATACCTGAAGTGAATGCGTTACCACATTGCATATAAAAACAGCATAGGTGTTACAAAACGATGCTGCCGGTAAAAAATCGTTCTTTTCGAGATTAATGATTCCTGATAGAGTTGTTTTCCCAATAATTGAACAGGAGTATCGGGCCTCAGCCCTCCCTATGGACTGTCACCGACGTCACTTATCCTCTATTTATTCACCTCTTTTTTCCGGCAACTTCACCTTATCAGGTCGGGTTATCGTCGCATTGAAAGCGTTTCCATTGATCCCCACAGATCACTACCCACAGACAATGTCTGGCGGGAGCGTATTGCGTCTTATGTATCCAACTGCTCATAACGGGACCTGATATGGAATTTTTAATGGACCCTTCAATTTGGGTCGGTTTGCTGACACTGGTCGTACTTGAAATTGTTCTGGGTATCGACAACCTGGTGTTTATTGCCATCCTTGCTGACAAACTGCCGCCAAAGCAGCGTGATAAAGCGCGCATTATTGGTCTGTCGTTGGCGCTGATCATGCGTCTTGGTTTGTTATCGCTGATTTCCTGGATGGTTAAACTCACCACGCCGCTGTTTAACATTGCGCAGTTTAGTTTCTCTGGGCGGGACTTGATTTTGCTGCTGGGGGGGATCTTTCTGTTGTTCAAGGCCACGACCGAGCTGCATGAGCGGCTGGAAGGGCATGAAAGCCACGGCACTAATAATCGCGGTTACGCCAGTTTCTGGTCAGTGGTGGCACAAATCGTTGTGCTTGACGCCGTGTTCTCTCTCGATGCGGTGATCACCGCTGTCGGTATGGTGAACAATTTGGCGGTGATGATGACGGCGGTGGTGATCGCCATGGGCGTGATGCTGCTGGCTTCCAAATCGCTGACGCGTTTTGTGAACAATCATCCAACCGTGGTTGTGCTTTGTTTAAGCTTCTTGTTGATGATCGGTCTGAGTTTGATTGCTGAAGGTTTTGGTTTCCATATTCCAAAAGGCTACCTGTACGCTGCAATCGGCTTCTCCATTCTGATTGAGTTGTTCAACCAGATTGCCCGCAGAAACTTCCTCAAGAGTCAGTCGAATCGGCCTATGCGTGAACGTACCGCCGAGGCTATTCAGCGACTGATGGGGGGTAAGCGTCAGCATGAGGATGAAGATGACGAGCAGGATCAGAAAAAACCAGGTAAAGAAACCTTCGCCGAAGAAGAGCGCCACATGATAAGCGGCGTTCTGACGCTGGCCTCACGTTCGCTGCGCAGCATCATGACGCCGCGCACGGAGATCTCCTGGGTTGACTGTGAACGCTCTCCGGCGGAAATCCGCATGCAACTTCTGGACACACCACACAGCCTGTTCCCGATTTGCCGTCACTCGCTAGACGATGTGATTGGTGTCGTGCGCGCGAAAGACCTGCTGGTGGCGCTGGAAAACGGTGAGAACATTGTGGCTTTCGCGGAAAAAACGCCGCCGATAGTCGTGCCGGAAACCATGGATGTCATCAACCTGCTGGCCGTATTGCGCAGGGCAAAAGGGCGTCTGGTGGTGGTGAGCAATGAATTTGGTGTAATTCAGGGGCTGGTCACACCGCTTGATGTCCTTGAGGCGATTGCAGGTGAGTTCCCGGATGAAGACGAAACGCCGGATGTGATCGTTGACGGTGACGGCTGGATCGCCAAAGGCGGGACCGATCTGCACTTGCTGCAACAGGTACTCGATACCACTGACCTGGTCAGCCCGACGGCGGATTATGCGTCTCTGGCCGGTTTCCTGCTCTCCCAGTCGGGGCAGATGCCGGAGGCTGGTGAAATCATCAGCATGCCGCCGCTGACGTTTGAGATCCTCGACGTCTCGGAGTACCGTATTGACCGAGTACGTATTACCAAAGCCAAAATGGATGAATGGCGCGAAGACGAATAATTCTGTTATTGCGTACTTTTGCATGAATAAAAACGGCGACTTCGGTCGCCGTTTTTTATGCCTTTCAGCCCGCATAAATCACAGCGAAGAGACCGAAAAATCAGCTTTTTCATAGCGCTCCAGCCATAACGGGAAAATGTCGATGGGCATCGGTCGGGCGAAATAGTAACCCTGCAATGAATCAACCTCGCGCTTACGCAGATATTCGGCCTGTTCGCGGGTCTCCACGCCCTCGGCAATCAGTTTCAGATTCAGCCGCTGAGCGAGGGTGATAATCGTATCGGTCACGGTTGCATTAATGGCATCTGTGCCGATGGAGGCGGTAAAGGCGCGATCAATTTTCAGCACATCAGGATTGAGGGTCTTCAGGTAACTCAGGGAACTGTGCCCGGTGCCGAAATCGTCAATGGCCAGCATCACGCCCATCTCCTTAAGTGCGCTTATCTGCTCGGTGCTGAGTTCCTGCAAACGGGTCCGCTCTGTCAGCTCCAGCATCAGCGATAGCGCAGGGGCTGCTGATAGCCATAACTGACGAATATCATCGACGATCACCATGTCGTCAAAGTGCTGAGCGGCAACGTTGATGCTGATGTAAAAATCGGGTCTTGCCGGAAAAAGTGCCAGATTCCCACTCACCTGTTTGAGCAAATAGCGGGTCAGAGAGATGATCAGACCGTGTTGTTCAGCCAGAGGTATAAATACATCCGGCGATACCCACTCCTGGCGGCGATTCTTCCAGCGCATCAGCGTTTCCACGCCGACGCAGCGGCCGTCAGCGCTATCGATGATCGGCTGGCAGTAAACCTGGAATTCACGATGAGAAATGGCATGGCTGATAGGATAGGCGAGACTGATACGACTGCCGGACAGCAGGTAAATAGCAAATGCGGTCAGCAGACTGATGAGCAGTGATAGCGGCAGATGAGCCGGTAGTTCACTCCAGGCTAGCGTCGCAGCGTCATTGCCATAAATGGAGACGGAGAAATCATAATTGTTGGAACTTGAGGAGAGTATCGGCGTTTGATCCAGGGCATCGCTTGGCGCGATCTGATTTTTATCGTACTCAAGACTGCTATTCATCACATTCAGCACAATGCTGCTGGCGTAAGGAGGCTGAGGTTCAAGCAGGAAATTCGCCAGTACGCCGATGTTATAAACAAACAGCAGGCCGCTGCTTTTGTCACTGGCTTGTGCACGCCATAACACTAACGTAGGAATGGCGTTGGACATGTTATCTGAAGCACGAAGCTGGAGGTGGCTCGCACCGAGCGCGAGTTGAGGTAGCAATTGGTTGAAATCATAATTCACCGTGCCTGAAAGGCTGGAGCACAGGATTTTGCCATTTCTGACCACTGCAATAGCCCGAAGGGTCTGTAACCGGGCCACGACCTGCTGCAACACAGGTTGCTGAGTGGAGCAATTCTGTCCAGACTGAATGAGTTTGTCGAAGGAAACGGCGTTGGCAGGCTGTAAAAGAGTTTCTAATTTTTGAATCGTATGTCGGGCAACCCGTTCCTGATCCTGGTTGATTACCCGCGTTTGTTCGTAAATACGAATGCCGAGAGTCAGAATGAGCGTTAGTAGCCCCATCCCCGCAGCCAGAGCCAGGCGATAGTAGCGATATTTCGCGAGCGCAATCTGGTTGAAAGGCATCAGGCTAATCCTTGTATTTCAATATTTTGCGCAAGTGTGACGTTGTCACTTAAAACGACCCCTATGTTTACCTTTACTGGTTATAGTAGCTTATGGTTTGTTGGGTTTTCGTAACCTGAAAATATGAGGCAATCTGTGTTTCGCAAAGCAATCAGAATGCCGCAGCACCGAGGTCCAATGCAAGAGCCGGGGAAGAGTTTTCCTGATAATACAGAGGGTTTTTGTTAATAGAGGTGATCTCACCGTAGGCGCTGCAGTGTGGAATATTTCCTGCGGCAGCATCCCGGTTTTCACCAAAGAAAAGGGATGCTGCTGACAGGCTACAGGTGCGACTGATTAGTCACATTGTACTTTAATGGCCAGACCACCACGGGAAGTCTCGCGATATTTAGCGTTCATGTCCTTGCCCGTTTCGTACATCGTCTCGATAACCTTATCGAGGGATACCCGTGGTTCACTGGTACGGCGTAATGCCATACGCGCCGAGTTGATCGCTTTCACTGAGGCAATCGCATTGCGCTCAATGCAGGGAACCTGTACCTGACCGGCAACCGGGTCACAAGTCAGCCCGAGATTGTGCTCCATGCCAATTTCTGCGGCAATGCAGACCTGAACCGGGCTTCCACCCAACAGCTCCGCCAGTCCTGCCGCTGCCATTGAGCAGGCTACGCCCACTTCACCCTGACAACCGACTTCCGCGCCAGAAATTGATGCATTCATTTTATACAGAATGCCAATGGCTCCCGAGGTGAGGAAGTAGCGCAGATATATATCCGGGCTGACCGATTCAATAAACTGGTCATAATAGGCCAGCACGGCCGGCACAATCCCGCAGGCGCCGTTGGTCGGCGCGGTGACGACACGCCCCCCTGCGGCGTTTTCTTCGTTCACCGCCAGTGCGAACATATTGACCCAGTCAATCACGTTCATCGGATCATTGGACAGCTTATCGTTAGAGACCAGCATGCGACGCAGGGCAGAGGCACGGCGCGGCACGCGCAGCGGGCCAGGTAAAACCCCTTCGGTATTCAGACCGCGATCGATACAGGCCTGCATGGTGTGCCAGATAGTCTCGAAATATTGCTCGATCTCTTGCTTGCTGTGCTGCGCCAGTTCGTTTTGCATCATCAGTCCGGACAGTGACAGCCCGGTCTCTTTGCATTTTCCCAGCATTTCACTGGCTGAATTAAAGGCATAAGGTACGCTGACCTCATTGAGAACCGGCTGGCCGAAATGCTCGTCATCAACGATGAAGCCACCACCGACGGAGTAATACGTTTTGCTGTAAACCAGCTTGTCACCGGCAAACGCGTGGATTTGCATCGCGTTTTCATGTTTAGGTAAATTCTCTCCGCGGAACACCATGCCGGTATCGCGTGGGAAATCCACTTCATGATGGTTTTCACCTAACGGCAGGCGCTGGCGCTGCTCAACATCGCGAATAAAATGCGGAATGCCGTCAATATCCACGGTATCGGGTTTATTCCCCGCCAGCCCAAGAATAATGGCGATATCGGTGTGGTGCCCTTTACCGGTCAGCGAGAGTGAACCGTAGACGTCCACGCCCACACGCGTCACGTCAGCCATCATGCCCTTTTCGAGCAGGTCATCAGCGAACTGTTTGCCGGCTTTCATGGGGCCCAGAGTATGGGAACTGGAAGGGCCAATCCCGACCTTGAACATGTCGAAAACGCTAATCACGTCGAATACTCCTGTTTTGGGTGATGGCACTGAAATGAATGCCATGCCCGGATAAACTTACTGTGTAACACTTAATTGATAGTGGATTATCGCAGTTTTATGCGCGACTTAACACACAGTCTAAAAGGGCTTGTGACGGAAAGTGGCTTTTTTCGCATGAAATAAATTAATTTGATGCAAAATTGTGACGCGCTTGTAAATTATCAGCCCAAAACATTGAATATTCAGACCTGAATTTGTTCGGCCAGACGCCGGATAATCGCGGCGGTTAACCCCCAAACAAATTGCTGGTGATACCACGAGAGATAAATGCGGTGGTGAACGCCTGCCCGATGAATATCAAGTGGATGATAACGAGCGAGATTGAAGGCGACGTCGAGGGGGATTTCGAACAACTCTGCGACCTCGTCTTCGCAGGGATGCAACGGCACATCCACCGGCAATAACCCGACTACGGGGGTTACCTGAAAGCCGCTGCTGCTGTCGAGTGGGGCAAGAGTCCCCAGCACATTGACTTCAGAAGGTGGGATTGCCACTTCTTCATGCGCTTCCCGCAGTGCGGTAAAAATCAATGAAGGGTCAGACGCATCGGCAGCGCCGCCGGGGAAGGCTACCTGCCCGGCATGCTTGCGCAGAAAATCTGAACGTCGGGTTAGCAACAGCGTCGGCTGCTCGCGGCAAATAATCGGAATAAGCACTGCGGCATGGCGATGGCCACGAACCGCAGGCCGCTGTGTGGCGGGTAACTGCAACTGAAAGCGGCGTACGAACTCCAGCACGGCGGGGGAGTAACGTGGTGATGGCTGCGGCGTTTTAGAACTCATCAAGGCTGAGGTTCTCCCAGTTGTGGCAAAATACGCGCGACCTTATCAAAAGTTTCCTGATATTCAGCCTGTTCTTCACTATCGGCCACGATCCCGCCACCAGCCCAGCAATAAATCTTGCCCGCCTCTGTTAGCAACGTACGGATGGTGATATTGCTGTCCATTGTGCCGCAGCAACTGATATAGGCGATGCTGCCACAGTACGCATTACGGCGATGAGGTTCGAGCTGTTCGATAATCTGCATGGCGCGCACTTTCGGCGCGCCGGTGATCGAACCTCCGGGGAAGCAGGCGCGCAGCAGGTGGCTGGCATGACACGTTGGCGCCAATTGCGCAGTAATGGTACTGACCAGATGATGTACCGCCGGGAAAGGCTCGACCACGAACAGTTCCGGTACGCGCACGCTGCCCGGCGCGGCCACGCGGCCGATATCATTACGCAGCAAATCGACAATCATCAGGTTCTCGGCGCGGTCTTTCTCGGAAGCAGCAAGGCGTAGTGCTTGCTCTGCGTCGGCCTGCTTATCCGCCAGGCGGGGCAAGGTGCCTTTAATAGGGCGGGTTTGTACCCGCTGGTTTTCCAGCCACAGAAAGCGTTCAGGCGAAAGGCTGAGTACGGCATTTTCTGGCAAACGAATAAATGCTGAGAAGGGAGCGCGGTTGGCGGCGTTGAGCGTGACAAAGGCCTGCCATTCATCGCCGGAATAACGGGTGCTGAAACGCTGCGCAAGATTGATCTGGTAGCAGTCGCCGCTGTGCAGATAGTCCTGAATCTGGCGGAACTTTTCACCGTACTCTTCACGACTCATATTGGCCTGCCAGCCGCCGTGCAGCTTGAAAGGCTTGAATTCCGCGGGTGACGCGTGCTGTTCCAGCCACGCCAAACGCGTTGGCACATCCCCGTGGCACACCAGCGTCAGGCACTGTAAATGGTGATCGGCTATCAGTGCCCAGTCATAAATTCCCACTGCCATGTCGGGTAAATCGATATCGTGCCGTGCCGTAGTCGGCAGCGTTTCGACGCGGCGGCCAAGATCATAGCCAAACAGACCCAGCGCTCCCCCAAGAAAGGGATAATCAGGGTGCGGCTTAGCCTCAAGTCCGGACTGCGCCAACTGCTGCTCTATCAGAGCGAACGGCTCGGTATCGCTAAATCCCTCACTGTCCGGTGTGACGACCTCTGTCTGTGTGTCCCGCGTCGTCAGTGTGATCAAAGGGTCGGCGACCAGAATATCGAAGCGGTTATGCACATGCTCAGCCGAACCGGAATGCAGCAGCATGGCCCAGGGCAGCGAAGAGAGTGGGGCAAACCGTGTAAGCAGGGCATCAGGCTGATATTCCAGCGGGTAAAATGTGACAGATTGAACAGGTTGCATGGACGTTTTCACGGTTCTGGCGGATTGCGGGACAGGCTGTGATCCTAGCATAAATTTCTGCGGCATAGGCCAGAGGAAGAAGAAGGCGTATACTGTCTGGTCAATCATGGCAGTTGCGCATAACCCGCGCGGCTTCCACCCGATTTCCAGCTATAACCCAGATACAGGACACTCCCATGCTGACAGGTATGCCTTCACTTTCACACAGCGAACAGGAACAGGCCGCCGACCGTATCCGCGATATGATGGCCGGCGGAATGAGCAGTGGCGAAGCCATTGCCACGGTAGCAGAGGAAATTCGCGCTAAGCACAAAGGCGATCGCGTTACCGTTATTTTCGACGACGAAGACGACTAAGCGTTCGTCTTTCATCGAAAGCGGCAATAAAAAACCGGGTCCCTTGCAGGCCCGGTTTTTTTATAACGTAACAATGAATGCGCAAATGCGGGAGATCAGCCTTTTACCACTACCGCCGTCGCGGCCTGTTTGGCCATTTCTACTGCCTGCTCAACGCTGTCTCCAATGGCTAACGCCACACCCAAACGGCGCTTGCCCTGAATCTCGGGCTTACCAAACAAGCGTATCTGATTTGACCCAGCCAGTGCCTGCTCCAGTCCACTGAACGAGACGTTATTACTGTTCAACTCAGGCAAGATAACCGCTGAGGCTGATGGGCCAAACTGGCGAATTTTCCCGATCGGCAGACCGAGGAAAGCGCGGACGTGCAGTGCAAACTCGGACAAGTCCTGTGAAATCATGGTTACCATACCTGTATCGTGAGGACGCGGAGATACCTCGCTGAATACCACGTCATCGCCGCAGATAAACAGCTCAACGCCAAACAGGCCTTTGCCACCCAGCGCTTTCACGACGCTTTCCGCGATGTCTTTGGCACGCTGCAGTGCCAGTTCGCTCATCTGCTGTGGCTGCCAGGATTCACGATAATCGCCGTCTTCCTGACGATGCCCGATCGGCGCGCAGAAATGAATGCCATCGACGGCGTTGATGGTCAGCAGGGTAATTTCAAAATCGAACTTCACCAGCCCTTCAACAATCACCCGTCCGCCACCCGCACGGCCGCCTTGCTGGGCGTAGTCCCACGCCTGTTGCAGAGTTTCAGCGCTGCGGATCAGGCTTTGGCCTTTACCGGAAGAACTCATCACCGGTTTGATGATGCACGGGTAGCCAATTTCATTAACGGCTGCGCGAAAAGCCGCCTCATCATCAGCAAATTTATAGGTTGAGGTCGGCAGTTGCAGCGTTTCAGCCGCCAGACGGCGGATACCTTCGCGGTTCATCGTCAGGCGTGTCGCTTCTGCGCAAGGCACCACGTTATGTCCCTGCTTCTCCAGTTCCACCAGCATGCTGGTGGCGATGGCTTCGATTTCAGGCACGATGAAATCCGGACGTTCGCTTTCGATAACCTGTTTCAGTGCGTCGCCATCGAGCATATTGATCACGTGGCTGCGGTGAGCGACTTGCATCGCTGGCGCATCGGCATAACGGTCAACGGCGATCACTTCCAGGCCAAGGCGTTGGCATTCGATGGCCACTTCTTTACCCAGTTCGCCGGAGCCCAATAACATGACGCGAGTCGCGCCAGAGCGCAGTGCAGTACCGATGGTTAACATAGCTTCGTACCCAGATCTGTGATGGTTGAGAATATGTGATTGTGCAGCGTACAGGTCGCTCTGCTCCCGCGTACCTGCATAAGTCGGCCGCAGTATATCCGAAAAAAGCAGGTACGAAAACGATTGCGCGGACCCTGTTTCGCCGGGATGCTAACGTTGATTCAGGGTTTTTTACCTACGATACCCGGTGAATAAGGCAGTGAAGGCTCGTCTCTGTTATCATTTACGCCAAACCATGGCGTCATGTTTTCTGCCGCTGCCCCGAATTTTCTGCCTTATATAAAGAGTTATCGCCTTGAGCACGCATTCATTTTCCGTCCTGACTTTGCCCGCTGAGCAACTTTCTAACCTAACCGAACTGGGTTATGCCGAAATGACGCCGATTCAGGCTGCGTCGTTGCCAGCCATTCTGCAAGGGCAGGACGTCCGCGCGAAAGCCAAAACCGGCAGTGGCAAAACCGCTGCTTTTGGTATTGGCCTGCTGGATAAAATCACTGTCAGCCAGTTTGTTACCCAGGCGCTGGTTCTGTGTCCGACACGTGAATTGGCCGATCAGGTCAGCAAAGAGCTTCGCCGTCTGGCGCGCTTCACGCAGAACATCAAAATCCTTACCTTGTGCGGTGGTCAGGCTATCGGGCCTCAGCTCGAATCGCTGGTGCATCCGGCACATATCATTGTCGGCACGCCGGGGCGTATTCAGGAGCACCTGCGTAAAGGCACGCTTAAGCTCGACCAGTTGAAAGTCCTGGTACTTGATGAAGCGGACCGCATGCTGGACATGGGTTTCAGTGAAGATATTGAAGATGTAGTGAGCTACGCGCCGCAGGATCGCCAGACATTGCTGTTCTCAGCGACCTACCCGGACGGTATTGAGCGCATCAGCAACAAATTCCAACGCCAGCCACTTAACGTGGAAATTGAAGGCGATGATGACATTGCAGACATCAAGCAGGTGTTTATCGAAACCGATCGTCATCAGCGTCTGGCTCTCCTCACGGCTGTGTTGTATCAGCATCAGCCAGCTTCCTGTGTCGTGTTCTGTAACACCAAACGCGACTGTCAGGAAGTGTACGAAGCGCTGGCAGGTAAAGGCATCAGTGCGCTGGCCCTGAACGGTGATCTTGAGCAGCGTGACCGTGATCGTGTGCTGGTGCGTTTCTCCAACGGTAGCTGCCGTGTGCTCGTCGCGACCGACGTCGCTGCGCGTGGGCTGGATATCAAACAGCTGGGTCTGGTGATTAACTACGAGCTTTCCTTTGACCCTGAAGTCCATGTTCACCGCGTTGGCCGTACAGGTCGTGCGGGTACCAGCGGTTTGGCAGTCAGCCTGGTTACTCCGCAGGAGATGGTGCGGGTTCATGCACTGGAAGATTACACCCATCAGACCGTGGTCTGGCAGCCAGCAGCACAGGTACTTTCCGCTGCGCCGGTGGCGCTGGATGCAGAGATGGCAACCTTATGCATAGATGGTGGCCGTAAAGCCAAAATCCGTCCAGGTGATATTCTGGGGGCGCTGACCGGTGAAGCGGGGCTGACGGCGGCTGAAGTGGGTAAAATCGATATGTTCCCAATTCATGCCTACGTGGCGATCCGCCAGAAGAGCGCCAAAAAAGCGTTACAGCGTTTGCAGGAAGGGAAGATCAAAGGTAAGAGCTGTAAGGCCATTATTTTACGTTGAGATACCCCCATGCCTGGCGCTGCATCCCCGTTAACAACGCACAAACCCGTTAGACAGGTTTGCGATGCAACGCCAATTGTTTAGGGCATCAGCGATATTTACCGCCATCATGTTAACGTTGTGTTATGTCCTTGTCTGGGATTATTATGTTCTTGTTAATGATGACCTCATGCGGAATAAGGATATTAATCCGTGCAGGGGCCACAAGGACTGACAAACGCGAACAGGAGACGGAACATGAAAAAAGTAATAATGGGTGCATTAGTAGCAGTAGCGGGATTGAGCAGTGTGATCCACGTCGCGCAGGCGGCGGAACCTGAAAACCGTACCGCGACGATTGCGCCTTGTGGTAATGCCAGCAAGGATGAAATTGCGGCAATGGTAAAACGTGATTTCCTGCAAAATCGCATTACCCGCTGGGATGCTGACAAAAAGACTCTCGGTACTTCTACACCTGTCGTTTGGATTTCGCCCGACAGCATTACGGGTGACAATGCGAAGTGGAATATTCCGGTTAAAGTCCGCGGTGATCATACCGATAAAACGTACCCGGTAACCCTCAATTGCCAGCTTGGGGAAATTACCTACGGCAGTCCGCAATAACCCCTTACTCACAACGATCAGCGTCGCCATGGCCCAGCCTGTCGGCGCTTTTTTTATGACGACCTCCTGCGCTGAAAACCCCTTACCGCTTGGTTTCCCTGTATAAACCTGTCACTCTGGCAGCATTATCATGAACATTGAAAGAAGGCGAGATGATGACACCTCCGAAGGCTGAAAAACGCCCAAAAACGTTGAGTATTCATGGCGAAACCCGCATCGATGACTATTACTGGCTGCGCGACGATGACCGCACCGATACCGATGTGCTGAACTATTTAATCGCTGAGAATACCTGGACTGAAAGCGCGCTGCAGCCGCACCAGGCGCTACGCGAAACGTTGTACGAAGAGATGGTAGCGCGCATTGCTCAGCAGGATCACTCCGTTCCCTATGTTAAGCATGGTTTCCGCTATCAGACCCGCTATGAGCCGGGTAATGAATATGCGATTTATTTGCGTCAGCCTGCCGCTGAAGGTGAAAACTGGCAGACGCTGATTGATGGTAACGAGCGGGCCAAAGAGAGTGAGTTTTACACACTTGGCGGCCTAGACATCAGTCCGGACAATCAGCTTATGGCCGTGTCGGAGGATTTTCTCTCACGTCGCCAGTACGATATTCGTATCAAGAATCTGACCGACGACACTTGGGCCGATGAGGTACTGAAAAACACTTCGGGAGGCAGCGAGTGGGCTAGCGATTCTCAGACGCTCTATTACGTGCGCAAACACAAAAAAACGTTGTTGCCCTATCAGGTTTATCGCCACACGGTAGGGACGGATCCGAAAACTGATCAACTGGTGTATGAAGAGAAAGATGACACGTTCTATGTCGGGCTGGATAAAACTACCTCTGAAAAATACATTCTGATCCACCTCGACAGCACCACCACCTCGGAGGTTCTGCTGCTGGATGCCAGCGACCCGCAGGCTAAACCGCAGATGTTCCTGAGCCGTCGTAAAGACCATGAATATGGACTGGACCACTATAAGGAACATTTTTATATCCGTTCCAACCGGGATATCAGCGCCAGTAAAGATGGGCAAAACTTTGGCCTTTACAAAAGTGCGGATAACGTTGAAGCGCAGTGGCAGACGTTGATCGCTCCACGTGCAGCGGTAATGCTTGAAGGTTTTAGTCTGTTCCGCGACTGGCTGGTCGTCGAAGAGCGTGAACAGGGGCTGACTCATTTGCGCCAGATTCACTGGCAGAGCGGTGAAGAAAAATCACTGGCCTTTGATGACCCTACTTACGTCACCTGGCTGGCATACAACCCTGATCCTGACACCGCACTGTTACGCTACGGCTACTCTTCCATGACCACACCGAGTTCTTTGTTCGAACTGAATCTGGATACCGGCGAGCGGATGTTGCTTAAGCAGCAGGTAGTGAAGAATTTTGAAGCGGCGAATTATCGCAGTGAACGTGTTTGGGTCACTGCAAGGGACGGCGTTAAGGTCCCTGTTTCGCTTGTCTATCGTCGCGACTTGTTCAACGCGAACAGCAATCCGTTGATGGTTTACGGTTACGGTTCCTATGGCAGCAGCATGGATCCCGCCTTCAGTGGCAGTCGTCTGAGCTTGCTGGACAGAGGATTTGTGTTTGCTCTCGCACATATTCGCGGCGGGTCGGAGCTCGGCCAGCAATGGTATGAAGATGGCAAACTGCTCAACAAGATGAACACCTTCCATGACTTTATCGACGTGACCAAAGCGCTGGTAGCAGAAGGGTATGGAGTTGCCGGTCAGGTATACGCCATGGGGGGAAGTGCCGGGGGCTTACTGATGGGGGCGGTAATCAATCAGGCACCGGAACTCTATCACGGCATCGTGGCGCAGGTGCCTTTTGTCGACGTAGTGACCACCATGTTGGATGAGTCAATTCCACTGACGACCGGTGAATATGACGAGTGGGGCAATCCCAACGATAAAACCTTCCACGCCTATATCCTGCAATACAGCCCGTACGACCAGGTGAAAGCACAAGATTACCCACATATGCTGGTCACTACCGGTCTGCACGATTCTCAGGTGCAGTACTGGGAACCCGCCAAATGGGTGGCGAAGCTGCGGGATGTGAAAACGGACGATAATCAGCTGTTGATGTATACGGATATGGATTCAGGACACGGCGGCAAGTCAGGGCGTTTCAAAGCTTACGAAGATATTGCCCTGGAGTACGCTTTTGTGCTGGCATTGACAGAAAAAGCCTGACGGAGAGATATCCAAAGGCGGGCTTTCTCTTTACGCAGAAAGCCGCCTTTCTCATCGGGGAAATATCATTTCTCTAAAAAATGCTCGAGACTAAATCGCATGTCTGCACTTAAATCTTTGATCGATTTCAACATCCAGCGCAGGTAATCCGGATCCTGCTGTGCTATATCCTCGATCTTCTGACCACGGTATTTGCCGAATTTTAAAGTTCGCAAAAGCGTCGGGCTATTACTGATCTCTACCATCTTCTCAGCCGACCAGCCGGAATCGTTAATGATCCGCTGCAAAAGGGCAGCCGTAACATAGCAATCATACAGCGCCCGGTGAGGATATAACCCTTCGGGTACGGTGACATCAAGCTTAAGCGTATAACGCAGATACTGATTGCTGTAACGAATATTTGGGTAAAGCGCCCGTGCAAGTTTCAGGGTACAAATCCATTTGCCATGCATTTCGGGCAGTACGCCGCGATCGAATGCGGCGTTGTGGGCAACATAATAGGGGCTGCCGTGATATTTGCCGATGACAGCGGCAATGCGTGGTTTGCCTTCGACCATATCTTCGGTGATGTGGTGAATCGCCATCGCGTCAATACTAATAGGGCGGTCAGGGCTGATGAGATCACTCATCGGCTGGACAATTTCGCCGTCGATCACATCTACCGTCGCAATTTCGACAATGCCGCCATCCAGGCCGCAGGTTTCCGTATCAATAACCCGGAAGGTCATACCTGATTTCTCCTCTCAGCTGGCATTACCCCACCAGCGTTAAATGTTGTATTTCACCCAGCCAGCCAGATTCCCCCTGACGGGCGATCGCCAGGGCGTCGTCACCTTCTGACGCAGTGACAATCAAACGGCCAGATTCATCCCAGATAGCACTTTGTCCTGCGGGTTCCCAGCCACCGGTAGGGGCACAGTGGTTAGCTAACATGACTACCATATGATGTTTTTCAGCATAACGTTGCAACATGCCACTTTCCAGCGGATAGCTCTTTTTCGAAATAAGGACCCCGGCGGCACACACCGTTGCTCCGCATTCAGCGGCAATCTGAGGATGGGATTCAGAAAGAATATCGGCACAAATTGCCAGCCCAATCTGTTGCTGCTGAACCTCCAGTAATGGGCCACCCTGACCGGCGGTGAAAATATCCGCTTCCGGGCCATGCAAATGCTGTTTGGTATAGGAATACAGTGTGCCATCAGGCGCAAAAATAATGGCTCCGATATAGAGCGCATCAGCATCGCTGGAACGCAATGGAGCCCCGCACACCAGAGTCATTTGGTGCTTTATTGCACTTTCCCTGAGTTCTGCCAGGCGTGGATCCTGAAGTGTTATCGCGAGCTGTTCGGCCAACTGCGGTTCATAACCGGTGAGTGACAGTTCAGGAAACAGCAGGAAGTGTACACCGTGCGCGGCCGCCTGCTGCGCCGTTTGAAGATGACGCTGAATATTTTCTTCAATATCACCTGCGGCACAGCGTATTTGAGCGGCCGCTATAGTTATGTCTTTCATGGCAGTTGCCTCGGTGTGCAGGGAGAAATCGAACAAAAAAACCCGCCATAAGCGGGTTTGTCTCAATACGAAGCGCTAAGTCTACAGACCAAACGTTACGCGGATGCCTTTTTGGCTTTCTTTTCTGCCTTTTTCTCGGCTGGAGTTTTCAGCGGCTTCTTCTTCGCATTCTTTTTGCTATCCATTCCTTTACTCATAATTGCCTCTCTAAAGCCAGTGGATTGGGTTGCTCACCTATTTACTGCTAATTTCCATAAACATGCAAGAGATGCCGGATAAGATTTGTTCAAGAGGCTGTTTCTACATAAAATTATTGTCTGGCGTCCTCGTTGCTGCTGGCTTTTTAGTCCATTAAACCCCGCTCCATTCCTGAAGAATTGCGTAATAACTGCGCGACCGATCGAATAAATGGCCTTTTTTATTGTTAACAACATGTTGTTGATTGACCGACCACGCATGATGCGCTGTTATGGCTGGAAGCGAACGAGCGAGTCGATACTCTGGAAAAATAAAAAACAGGAAGCGCCATGCCGAAATTGAAAGGGTTATATCCGCCAAAAGAGGCCTACGCCAGCGGGATGTTGGATACCGGCGACGGTCACCAAATTTATTGGGAGCGCAGCGGGAATCCACAGGGGAAACCGGCAGTTTTCATACATGGTGGTCCAGGCGGAGGGTGTTCAGCGGTGCATCGTCAGCTGTTTGATCCCAATGATTATGACGTCATGCTATTTGACCAGCGTGGTTGTGGACGCTCTAAGCCGCATGCCAGCCTGAACAACAACACCACCTGGCATCTGGTTGACGATATAGAACGGTTGCGCCAGATGATGGGCGTCGATAAATGGCTGGTGTTCGGTGGTTCATGGGGAGCAACGCTGGCGCTTGCCTATGCGCAAACGCATCCTGATCACGTGAGTGAAATGGTATTACGCGGCATTTTTACGCTCAGAAAGCAGGAGCTTGATTGGTATTATCAGGAAGGGACTTCACGATTCTTTCCGGATAAATGGCAGCGCATGATGTCGATCCTTTCTGAGGAGGAACGTCACAACGTCGTGGCGGCTTACCGTAAACGCCTGACGTCACCCGATCGCGCTGTGCAACTAGAGGCGGCCAAAATATGGAGTCTGTGGGAAGGTGAGACGGTTACGCTATTACCTACGGAAGATGCGGCCTCATTTGGCGAAGATGAATTTGCACTCGCCTTTGCCCGTATTGAAAATCACTACTTTACGCACATGGGCTTTATGGACAGTGACGACCAGTTGTTGCACAACGTCACGCGGATCCGACATATTCCTGCGGTGATTATCCATGGGCGCTACGACATGGCCTGCCAGGTACAAAATGCCTGGGACCTGTCGCAGGCATGGCCTGAAGCCGAACTGCACATTATAGAAGGCGCTGGTCATTCGTTTGATGAGCCGGGGATCCTCGATCAGCTCATCCGGGCCAATCAGCGCTTTGCTCGCAGTTAATAAACGGTATTTCCTGCCTGCCGGTGCACTGCCGATTATTTCTGCTTAGGTTCGTAGGGCAGGCGGGAAAACTGGTGCGACAGCGCGCGGTAATGCGCTACGCGCTCACGAAAATAGGCGCGCAGGGGCTCAGGCTGTTCGCGCTCGGCCATTTCAGCCACGACCGGCATGTTGTAGCGTTCTTTAAACGCTACGGCTGAAGCTGCCAGATCGACGTTAATCTTATCCATCTCTTCTTTAGACAGTTCTGCCAAATTATTGCTCATCCTCTTTCCCCCAAAGCTTTCATTCCTCGCGCATTGTACCTGACCTGCAGGGCAGGGTGAATGCTGATATCTGTCTTTATGCCACGATGTCGCTTTAAGACCCCTTCACTTTTATCCCCCGAAAAAGAGGCAAGGATGAGAAAGTATTTACTCCGGGAATGAGAATTATTCCATAAAACAAAAATTGGTTTATTTAATTATAAGAAGTAATAAACATCATGAAGAATAAGAATGATTCTCTTTAATATTTAATGGTAGTGAATGATTCTCAATAAGATTTAAAATTAAATTTTTATTGCAATAAAAACAAATGCTTATAAATAGTTGTTACTTAATGGAATATATATGTGACGTAGCTGTTTTTATTTTGTTTGATGATCGGCATAATGCAGGGAAATAACGAATTCATCCTGCTTAATGCCAATTTTTTGGAGTCATCATGCTTAAAAAAGAAATGATCGATCAGCTTAACGAACAGCTGAATCTTGAGTTCTATTCTGCCAATTTATATCTGCAAATGAGCGCATGGTGCAGCGATAAGGGTTTCGAAGGGGCGGCAGCGTTCCTGATGAAGCACTCTCAGGAAGAGATGGGGCACATGCAACGCCTGTTCAAGTATGTCAGCGATACCGGTGCTCTGCCGCTTTTAGGCGCTATTGCAGCACCTCCTGTTGCGTTTGACTCCTTGTCTGACGTGTTCCAGCAGACTTATGAACATGAGCAACACATCACCAACAAGATTAATGAACTGGCCGATCTGGCGATGACGCTGAAAGACTACTCTTCCTTCAACTTCCTGCAATGGTATGTAGCAGAACAGCATGAAGAAGAGACGTTGTTCAAATCCGTACTGGATAAACTCGGCTTGGTCAGCAATACCGGTAACGGTCTATTCTTCGTTGATAAAGATCTCAAAACCATGGCAGCTCAGATGCCCGTTGCCTGATAACGCCTCATAGCGCACTAAGCCGCAGACCTGAGGGACTTTCTGTCACCCGAGGCTGCGGTTTTTCTTTGTGCGAAACGTGCCAAACGCGACGTGCATTCAGATAATGCGTCTCAATCGCTTAATTTTGACAGACTCACAAGGCCACTTTGCGCTAAAGTTGCGGCGATAAAATCCCTCAACCAGAAAGCTAAGGAAAAATTGTGTCGCAAAAATCCTCTTCCCTCTGCCGTATTTTGGCAACTTCCGCCGTTCTCGTTGCCGGGCTGATTTCGCAACAGGCTCTGGCCCATGCGCACTTAAAAACTGAGACGCCTGCTGCTGATACCACCCTCAAAGCCTCGCCGACTGAACTCTCTTTAGGATTCAGCGAAGGGATTGAGCCAAGCTTCAGCAAAGTCATGCTTAAGGGCCCAGATAAAAAAGTGGTTAAGACTGGCGCATTGGCGCTCGCAGCCAACGACAACACGCAGGCTATTGTGCCACTGACAACGCCGCTCGGAGCAGGGAAATATACCGTTTCCTGGAACGTGGTTTCCGTCGACGGCCATAAAACAGAAGGGCAGTACAGTTTCACTGTGCAATAAGCGATGACTCTGGCCACGCTTTTTATCCTGTGTCGGTTCATTCATTTTGCTTCGCTGATGCAGATTTTCGGCATCAGCGTTATGGTGATATTGCTGGCCCCTCGCAGTTTCTCTAGTACATTACTGCGCCAGAACGAGCATCTGATGATGATTTCCGCTGTTCTGGCCGCATTGACCTCAGTGGGGATGTTGGCAATTCAGGCCGGCCTGATGGGCAACGGATGGCCAGACTGTCTGAACCTGAATGTCTGGCTGCTGGTGCTTACCACTACTTTCGGCGAAGTTTGGCGTTGGCATCTGTTGCTGACGGCATTTATGCTGTTGGTGTGCCTGATGAACTGGCTGCCAGGGCGTGGGGTATTACTGCTGCTTTCCAGTATCGCGCTCTTATTAAGCCTGGCTTTTGTCGGCCACGCAGCGATGCATGAAGGCCTGCTGGGCGTTGTTCAACGAAGTAACCACGCCGTACATTTGCTGAGTGCTGCTTATTGGTTTGGTAGCCTGATACCGCTGCTTTGGTGCCTGCATAACACTGAAGATCAGGAGATCCGCCCCTATGCAATCTCCACTCTTATCCGTTTTTCAACCTGGGGGCATGTGGCGGTCGGGATGGTCATCATCACCGGGGTTCTTAACAGTGCAATTATTTTACAGCGCTGGCCGACAGACTTGTCATCCCTGTATCAGTTGCTACTGCTAGTGAAACTTATGCTGGTGGGCTGCATGGCTGGCGTTGCGCTTTATAACCGTTACCGATTGGTACCGTTGATGGCGCTTAACCCGCAGCTGGCGCACCGACGTCTGGTTAAAGCCACCTGGCTCGAAATAGGGCTGTCACTTTCAGTGCTGCTGTTGGTGAGCTGGTTTGCTACGCTGGCGCCTCGCTAAAAACCTGAAAAATTTGTACCCGTATTTTGATAAGAAAATTGAGGAATAGTCATGAGGAAATCACTCCTTGCCTGTCTGCTGATGACACTCTCCGCCACGAGTTTAGCGGCTCCAGAACTCGCAACGGTCACCCGCCTGCAATATGGTAAAGATTGGGCATTCACCCGGGAGGAAGTGATGCTGCAGTGCCGTCCTGGTAAAGCACTGTATGTCATCAATGACAGCACTCTGGCCCAATATCCGCTAAATGATGTTGCGCAGAAGCAAGTCAAGGCGCATCAGGTGCAGGCTGTACCACTGGAAAAAATCCTGCTAGACGATCCACAAAACCCTGGGCAGAAGATGAGCCTGGCACCCTTTATTGCCAAGGCTGAGACACTCTGCTGAAAGAAGTGTCATGCCAAATTTGCATTGTTAATGGCATGTTTTGAGGTTGTTGTCACAAAGAGTAATTAATTTAGTGTTGTTGTTATCACCCGGTTACAAACTGGCTGGAAAATAACCAGAGCTCAGCTACGCTTTAAGTTGTACGGCTTAACCGCCTGCATTAATGCCAACTTTTAGCGCACGGCTCTCTCCCAAGAGCCATTTCCCTAGACCGAATATAGGAATCGTATTCGGTCTTTTTTTTGCCTCATCTCTGCTGCCCGCCATCAACATATGGTCAAAAAAAAGCCCGCTTTTGGCGGGCAGAAAGGGTAATTCGAGGATAACTATGATGATGAAACGTAGAGAGGGACACAGACTCTCCGTGTATTTAAACTATCAAACGCTGTGTAGGGTTATGTCAGTCGAGGGTAAGCTTAGCCTAAGAGATGTAAAATATGAGCAGCCGAATTCAAAAGTTTAGAGGGTATACTAAACTGATAATTATCCTCGTAAATTACTCACTGTAAGCGACAGAACCTTACAGTAATAAGGCTCTCTCTGATGCGATACTTTGTTGGCATCCTGATTTTATTTGGTCTTTTGATCTGCTTTGCGCCCTGGTTCAATTATGTGTTACCCACGCAGTACAATCCTTTTACCCCATTGCAGGTTACTGATCCCCCTAATTTCATTGCTAAATACAAACTGCGACGCCTGGATAAAAACCCACAAGCCTGTTTTGCTGCGCTAAAAAATGCCAGGGAAGCAGGAGCTATATCATTTATTATTGCTGGTAACATGGGAGGAAACTGCCCGCTTTCTGCACCGGTACGCGTACAGCGATTTGGCGCTGTTACGCTCAGCTCAAGCTTTCTCGCCAGTTGTTGGCTGGCCCTAAGTAGTGCGATGTTTATTTCACAAGTCGCAAAGCCACTGGCACAGGCACAATTTGGCTCTGCCCTTACACGCATTGATCATCTTGGCAGTTATGCTTGCCGCAACGTGTATAACCGTAAAGAGGGGAGGTTAAGTGAACATGCTACGGCAGAAGCACTTGATGTTGCCAGTTTTCATTTTGCGAATGGCACGAATGTTACGGTACTAAAAGGTTGGAAAGCAGAGGGGCACGAGGGCGAATTTATCCACGCTATATTTGACGGCAGTTGTCCATATTTTGGCAATTCAATCGGGCCTGATTATAACGCGGTCCATGCTAATCATTTTCATTTTGGGATGCGCTGGTTTGGTTTTTGCCGCTAAGGACTTTTTCAGTTGTTAGAAACCGATATAAAAACAATAAGGCCGCGCCACCGGCGGCGGCCTTACAAATTGTTATTCGGTGGGAGTATTAACCAGATAACGCTCGACCAGACGGGTCCAGAATGCAGCCCCAAATATCAGACTTTCATCGTTGAAGTTATAGGCGGGATTATGCAGTACCGCGCTGTCACCGTTACCCAAACGCAGGAAACACCCCGGTTTTTGTTGCAGGAAATAAGCAAAATCCTCACTTCCTGAAATAGGAGGTAAGTTTTCTACGACGTTCTCATTTCCCAGTAACTCTTTTGCTACTTCTTGGGCAAACTCTGTTTCCCATTGGTGATTCACTAATACCGGGTAGCCAGGGACATATTCAATCTCCGCACGGGCACCGTAACCGGTGGCATGATGTTCGACCAGTTCACGGATACGTTCCTCGAGAATTTTACGCACGCCAGCATCAAATGAACGAACACTCATTTCAAGTCGCGCGGTTTCAGGAATGACGTTGGCAGCATGTCCAGAATGCAGTGAACCAACGGTCACTACTGCAGTTTCATTAGGGTCGATATTGCGCGAAACCAGAGTCTGTAATGCCACCACTAAACTGCTGGCTACAAGGATAGGATCTACAGTCATATGTGGTCGTGCTGCATGTCCTCCTTTGCCATGAATAGTAATGTTTACTGTATCGCACGCTGCCATGAACGGCCCCGAACGAAACATCATTTTTCCAACCGGGTATCCAGGATGATTATGCAAACCGTATATGGCATCACAAGGAAAACGTTCGAACAAACCTTCTTCGAGCATTCTTTCAGCACCACTGTTAAAACCAATCTCCTCTGCAGGCTGGAAAATAAGGTGGACTGTACCGGAAAAGTTTTGGGCGCGGGAGAGTTGTTCAGCGGCACCTAATAACATCGCAGTGTGACCATCGTGTCCGCAGGCGTGCATTTTGCCAGGGTGCTGACTGGTGTAGCTCACGCCGGTTTGTTCAGTAATAGGCAGGGCGTCCATATCTGCCCGAATACCGATACTTCGGCTTCCCTGACCGCGGGTCATGGTCCCTACGACGCCATGACCTCCAATGCCAGTCGTAACGTCAAAACCCAGCGCGCGTAACTTGCTGGCGACCAGCGCCGCTGTATCAGCTTCTTGATTCGAAAGTTCAGGGTGTTGATGCAAGCGTTGACGAATCTCACGTAAGCCTGACTCAAGATCGGCCACGTCAGTGAGCGTGCAAAAGTTTTTATTATTCATGGCGGTATTCTGTCTGCTCCGAAAAAACGGGTATGGAGGCCAAACGGCGATGTGACGTTTAAGACAGCATGCAATGTGAGTGGGAGGATGGCAACACAGAAAAGGGATGTCAGTATGACTTTTTTTCACGTTGGAATGTTCAATTCAATACCGCTATGTAATTGATGTAAGAGATTAATGTTATTGTCGAAGGCTTCCGCAAAATGCGATTTTCTACATAGATTTGCACAGGGACGTTTTTTAATATGAGTGGCAATTGGCGATTTTAAGGGGAAATCAGCATGGAGATTTTCCGCCTGAAAACTGTGTGTTTTCAATAACAAAGCAAACCAGTAACAGAACATTGCAAATAAACGTTGAGTTTTTACTCAAAAGTGCCGTTATAAAGTGTATTCATTGGTTACAGGGTAATAAATTAGCTGCTTTTTCTCTCTCAAGCTGACACCCTATATGCAGTAGCGTACTGGTGTCATTTAACTTGATTATTCTCGGAATTATACCGTTTAACGCGTCTTCAGCGGATATCATCAGGGTTTGTGCGCTAAACTTTCTCATTATCAGGCCATTAAGGGAATCGGATGATTTGCTCCGACACATTCAAACATATCAGGAATTTTAGCGCGTTAGCGTTAGTTCTGAATGCGAGTTTTAGTTTGCCTGCTCACGCAGAAGATGCGCGGATACGGGCATGCAGTAATTCAAAAACGGCTGAGAACTGTCAGATGCCCTTCCAGCAAGGATTATCACCCGTATTAATGGGGTCAACGCGAGATACTCTGCCACTGTGGGGTTACGTTGATTTGACGGGACATATGGTTATAGAACCGGCTTTTCGCGATGTTCAGGGTTTTTCAAATGATTTAGCCGTTGCGCGAAAAGAGGAACAATTTGGTTATATCGATAAAAAAGGCCATTGGTCAATTGAACCTCGTTTTTCCCATGCAACCGATTTCAATGCTCAGGGGACGGCATTGGTAGTGCTTGATAACCGGCTGGTCCTTATTGATCGCAAAGGTGCGGCCGTGAAAACCTTGCCTTTTGCAGCATCGCTTACCAGCGAAGGATTCGTAAAAGGTCAGTCATTAGCCAGCGTTGAGGTTCAGGTATCTCCGACCTTATGGAATGCCGAGACGGGGAAATCATTAGCACTGCCAGAGGACATCATGGCTTTGGGGAAACCTCAGTCAGGATGGGTTCCCGCACAGCGCCGTGATGCCGCGGACAGCGGTTACTGGGGCTATCTTGATGAAAATGGCGAATGGGCCATTGATCCGATGATTTTAAAAACCCGAAATGCACCTTTGCTCAATGGGGATGTTGTCGCGGTCAAGGGAAAGGCCGAATGGAGTTTCTTCGACAAGCAGGGTGCGGCCTTAAATAAAGAACAGTACAAATCCGTTGATGTGCTTAAGTCCGGCAGTTGGCTCGTCACTGATGGCAATAATGTTCAGCAGTTGCTGAACGGCAAACTTGAGAAAGTGCAGGATATTGCTGCCGATCAGTCTGGAGACTTATTGCATTGGGGGGATTGGCTGGTAACGAAAGGGACTAAAGGAATTATCTTTATTGGTGCACAAAATCAGGTCATCAATATTAAAGCCAATAAACCCCAACTGTTGCAACAAGGTCAATATCTTTGGGTGATGCAAACCGACACAAAATCCTCTCAGGTTGTGCAGATTTATGATAACAACGGCGTTGGATTATTGACGGATGCGGTATTGAGCACTCTACGTGACTATCAGGTTCAACCTCTGGCTGCCCGCGAACTGAGAGACAACTCTGTTACACCGGAGACGGATGGCGGTAACAGTTCAGGTTTACCTTGGGCGCTGCTCAAGCCTAATGACACTAAAAAAACTGTCGCTATCTTGACCTCTCAAGGGCAGGTGTTCTCTGACCCTCAGTGGGCAACTATTGACACTGATGTGCATCAGGCTCCGCTTCTGGTTCACACCGTAGATAATAAAATGGGGGCGGTTGATGCCTTGGGCGAATGGGCCATTCAGCCCACATTTAACCAGATTGCACCTTTTGATGGAGAGTACAGCTGGGCATTCACTGATGATAAAAACAGTGAGGGCAAGCGCCTCATCGATCGCACCGGGAATGTAGTTGATGTCCCTCCCTTAATACTGCAAAGCAGCCAGCGTATCAGTTCTGGAATCTTGCTGACGGCCGAAGGTGAAGGCAAAGAACGCCGGTGGGGACTGTGGGATATTAAAAGCAAGAGTATTCTGGCGGCCCCGCAGTTTAGTGAACTGGAGGATTTCCACCAAGGTTACGCATTGGCTAAGGCCGATAACGGTTGGGGTGTGATTGCATTAAGTGGCAAATGGGCGATAGCGCCAGATGCAGACCTCAGTAGTAAACCGCAATATATTGGTGACGCCATGTTCACTATTGCGGATAACAACCAACCTGGCGAACGAGATAACTCGGCTAACCACTTTAGTATGTTCAATGCGTTGAATGGTCAGAAGGTCGCAACAGACTTACTCAGCAAACCGCTTAATGTAGGAAAAGATCACTGGCTGGTACAGCCAGGTGATGGCGGTGTTGCTTTGATTGACAACGATGGTCGTGCCGCAGTCAGTAAAGCTATTGTTCCTGCATCAACGAATATCGATGGCGAATGGGTGATGCTTGGGTTTGGGCCGCGTTTTGGCGCTATCGATGCTCAGGGGGAGTGGCAAATACAACCGCTCTATTCAGCCGCGCTCAATTTTGTACAGCCACTCAACTGGGCCAGTGCCGTCAGTGATAACCACGTTACATTAATTGACTCCGCGGGGGGAGAACCCCTCGCTGGATTTGAAGCCGCTGAGCCGTTGTCGTCCATGGCACGTCTGGTGCTCAACGATAATGCCACTGGCGAGACTGTTTTGTTCGACAGTGCCGGACATGAAATTCAGCGCTATGCTGGCCCGGATAGTGTGCAGGTGCATAATGCCAGCGAAGGCACGGTGCCACTGCGCGACAGTAAAGGTTTATATGGATTTATCGACGCTAATGGCAAAAGAATCATCGGCCCTTATTTCAACAGCGTTGGGCCTGTGAAGGACGGTTTGGCGAAAGCCGTTAAGCAGTCCACTTATGGTTCTAACTACGGTTTTATCAACCTTGGTGGGCGTTTTGCTATGGTGCCAGCCTTCGAATGGGCAGGGGATTTTAGTGAAAAACGCGTTTGGGCTGGCATGAAAGGTCAGGCACAGTTATTGAATACCAACGGCGGTGTGATTGCACAACTGCAATTCCGCTGTAATCAGCGGATAATCAGCGACTCCAAGGGGCATCAGTTCTGGCCATCCAAACCCGTCACCTGTGCCAATGGTGGAGCGCAATGATCATGTCAAAAACAACCGTTCATTTGCCACACGCCATTGGCACAGCACTTCGTTCTGGGAGCGCAATAGCATTGCTAACGCTGGCGCAGCCTGTTCTGGCGGTACAAAACGTAACGTGTTTTGCACCTATGCAACAGCATGAAGCGAATGAGTTGGCCATAATGGCATTACCGATAGTGCAGAATCACTGCATACGTGATGTGCATGAGGGACGTGCAGCCGTGTTGTTACCCGATGCCAGCCTCCCGGTTGATGATGTTGCTGCCCAAAAGAACCTGAGCGGACACAGATGGGGGTTCCTTGATGCCCAGGGACAGCTGATCATTAAGCCAGTCTTCGAACAGGTTAGTGATTTCCATTTCGGTATGGCAGCAGCCCGGAAAAATGGCAAATGGGGTTATATCGATCCAGCAGGTAACTGGATCATCCAACCTGCTTTTGATGAAGTACAAAATTTCACGCAGTCGGGCCTCGCGATTGTTACGCAAAATGGCAAAGTAAAAATTATCGATCGTAAAGGCGTACAGGCTGGAGAGACGCTGGATGACCTGGTGGATTCCGCACTTTTGAGCGATGGTGAGCCCGCCCGCCTCAGGCTGGACTTTAAAACTGTTCTGCTTTCGCCAGACGGTGCGCGTCACGTCGCCAACGATAAGATGGAAATTCTGCAGCAGTTCGGTAATGGCGGCCTCTTTATAGCGCGTGATGCCGACAATGGTTACGGCATAGCAGACCAAAATCTGACCTGGCGGGTTACTCCGCAGTTCAAGAATATCGTGCTCGACGAAAATAACGGGCAGCTTGCTTTGGCAAGCAGCGACGATGGGATCACCTTTATTCGTACCGATGGTTCTCTGGATTCGCAGAAATATGAGTCTGCTAAAGCCGTTACACCACAATTCTGGCTGGCTAAAAGTGCTGATGGACTGGAATTGCTTGATAATAACAGCACAGTTATTGCTTCCTTCAATGCCGAAATCGCTAATTCGTTAATGTATCAGGGAAATTATGTCCTTGATAAAGAAAGTAAAGAGCAGATCTCCGTCTATGTGCCGGGACGAAAACAACCTTTATCCTTACCGGCAGGTAGTCACCCTATGAAGCTCGACACCGACGGTTTTCTCCTGACAACCCGGGGAGAACAGCAAAAAATCAATGCCATTATTGCCCCATCCGGCGGGATGATTGGTGGGAGTCAGGCTGTTGGTTGGCTCTCCCAGGTTACTATCGCAGAAGAGATCGACGGACGCTTATGGCTGCGCAATCCACAGGGGATAACAGTTAATATTGTTGACCAGAACGGCAAGGCGCTGCTTACACAGAAGAGTATGGCGACGCTCGAAGGTTATCGCATTGAACCCATCAAAAGCGTCACCGAGGCGACTTCTGCCTCTTCACCGGTTGCGTTAATTCGTTCAAATGATCCTTCCGCTAAGCCTGGGGCGGGTTTTATTCGCGCCGATGGTAGCCTTCAACTTGATAACCGATGGCTTGATATTCAACCTGCAGCAGACGGTGATAAGCCTGATAGTGCGGTTAAAAATCAATATATTGTTAAAACTGCGCAAGGTACCGGGGTGGTGGATGAGCAAGGCAAAATCCTTATCCCGTTAGCTGAAGAAAATATTTCGCCTTTTGTGCAGGGCTACGCCCTCGATTATCAGAGCGGAAAACTCACTGCCATTGATACCAGCGGGAAGCATTATAATTTGCCTGATGCTTTTGAATTTGAATCGTTGGGCAATGGCTGGTTCCGTTATCGTGAAACTGCAGCAGAAGGGGCTCTCTGGGGGATTTATGATGTTGTTGCTCAAAAGGTTATCTCCCAGCCTGTATATCAATCGGTTGGACAGTATTCTGGCGCTCAGGCTGATGTTCAACTTCCCAATAATTTATGGGGAATTATTGATGAGACGGGTAAAACCTTAGTCGAAGAAAAGTATGCCCACGTCAAACGCATCAATGCAGCGCTCTGGCTACTGACAGAGCCTGCGGGTGAAGATACCCCGGCATCTTCAGTATTGGCTGAGGTCGTCGGAATGGACGCCAAACCACGGATTGCCACTACTGCGGGTCTGCATGTTACCCAATTTGATGACGGCCGTATTTTGGCGACGTCAGCAGCGGGCCAGTCATGGCTGCTGGACGCCCAGGGTATTATCCAGTTGCATGAACAGCAGACAAAAATCAGTGCGGTGGGGGACTGGATTAAACTATCACGTCAGCCGCAGGAAGGTTATCTGTCGGCTCAGGGCACCTGGCAAATCGCTCCAGTGATAGCGGTACACAGTTCTGCTTTTGCCAAAGATCGTGCATTACGGGCGAATGAGCAGGGGACTGAACTTATTGATGCCAAAGGGGAGCGCGTAGCGGCGATGCCTGACGGTAAATGGTATTTGCCACTCGCAAGCGACTTGTCAATCTCCTACGATCCGCAAGATGATATAGCGACGACCCGTTATGTCGATGGCACAGGTAAACAAGTCTTCTCTGTTCCGGGTAAAGGCAGTCAGATGGTTAATGGCCGGGCTGTATTGACACGTGATGATTCCACTAAAGTCTGGATCGACGCACAGGGTAATATTGTGCCAGACGTCAGCTACGCAGATCTGGGATTACTGTCTGATGGGTTGGCTTTTGCTGAAGTGGATAACCGTTACGGTTTTATCAATGCGCAGGGAAGTTTCGTTATCCCTCCTGTATTTGATGCAGTATCGCCTTTTGACACTAATGTGAGTGTTGTTTCAACGGACACTTCATCAATGATGATTGATACCACCGGCAAGCCATTGGCTCGCGTTGATAATGAGTGTGGGATTCAGGTGTTATATGGCGCGGGAAGTACACGTCAGTGGCCGCAGAAAATGCCTGACACCTGTGCGCCAAAACCGGCAGTGAGTGAATGAAAAGTACCCCATTAATAAAAAAGGATAGAACATGATCCCTCAGATTCCGCAAAAGTATAGGACCGCAGAGCGTTGGTCTTTTGGTGACAACGAAGCGCAAGCTGATGAAGTTGCTAAACGCGTTATAGACGGTATCAAAACGGCAACCTGCGCCAACCTTGATGACGAAGCTGAGCCAGAAGCGGGCGAAATTTTCGTTGTGGTTGATGGGCGAAATAATCCTGTTTGTGCAGTAAAACTGACAGAAGTAAAGCAGGTACCTTTTGATCTGGTTACGGAGCAGCATGCATGGGAAGAGGGGGAAGGTGACCGGACGCTGGCTTCATGGCGTGCAGAGCATCAGCGCTTCTTCGAGGAGTACGAGATGTTCTCTCCCAATATGCCTCTGTTATTAATGAAGTTTATCCTGGTCGAAACGTTCTGACATTTAATGTGCTGCATGGCGAACGAACCCTGTTCGCCATGCGTGATCACTCCAGCCTCATAATCCATTCGTCTGTTTCACCATCATATTTCTCTTTGTAAAGCACAGAGTGACGGCCATCGAGAACTGCCGGTACGCTGGTGTGATCGTCCCAGCCATCAAGCTGCATGCACAAATCAGGGTCCGATTTACACGGAATTCGCACCTTGTCACCACCTTTAGCTTCAGGCGTCGACAGCTGTGCATCGTCGATTTCATAACTGCCTATCCTAATCACCGATTTACTCATATAAGTCCCCTAAACACGTGAAGGTTGGATTATTCATCAGGAGGTATGACCAGTTGGGTCACTTATTGAGAATAGACGACAGCCCTGAAAGTGCCATAAGAATTTTTTCTCATTGCAGGTTGATCGTTTTCAGGTGAGTAATCAGCGGCGTATTTAGAGTTGGTTGTGACGCGCGGAAACTGGCATCGCATTGATCTGGTTACGACCATGATTTTTGGAAAGATACAATGCCTCATCTGCGGCACTAACAATATCTGACTGATCGGTGAGTTCCGGATCTTGATCCGGTGAGTAAGTGGCTATCCCCTGGCTGATCGTGACGCGGTTGAACTCACTGAAGCTATGCTTGATACCCAGACTTTCAATGGATTCCATAATCTGGCGTGCGACTATCCATGCCCCTTTCAGGTCAGTATCCGGCAATATTGCAGCAAACTCCTCCCCACCAAATCTTGTCACGATATCAGTATTGCGTTTGAGCGATTTACGCAGCGTTCGGGCGACCAGACGCAAACAGGCATCGCCTGAAAGGTGGCCGTAATGGTCGTTAAAGTGCTTGAAATAATCGATATCGATCATGACGATCGAGAGAGGAGAACGGTTACGCTTGGCCCGCATATACTCGTGACTGAGCACCTTCTTAAACTCCCGGCGATTGGGTAATTTGGTCAGCGAATCGGTGCGTGCCTGGATTTCGAGACGGCGGTTGGCCTTGACCAGTTTTAATTCCAGCAGTTTGCGTTCATGCACATCTTCCGCCGTACCGTACCAGCGCTGAATTGATCCATCTGGGGCATAACTTGCTGCGGCACGAATTCGCATCCAGTTCCAACCCCGGTCGACGTGACAAAAGCGTACCTCAATATCCAGTGGTGCACCGGTTTTCAGGCACTGCTCCCAGGTCTGTACGGCGCCGCGACGGTCTTCGATATGCATGCTCTGGATCCATTTGTCCGCCAGGATATCCTGGCGAGTCATGCCGGTAATGCGCTGGAAGCGCGAACTGACATCATTGAGCAACCCTTTCGCATCCGCAGTCCAGGGGATTTGCGGATTCAGCTCCACCATATTGCGGTAGTGTTCCTGACTTTCTCGCAATGCACGCTCCATGCGCTTTAGACTGGTAATGTCAGTCATTGCGACAGATAAGCCAGTCAACTGCTGCTGTGTGTCGAAAGCCGCTTTAATGCGCACGAAGAAAGTCTGATTCTTACCCGGCAACGAAAACTCTTTGTCAGGCGTCGCTTCATTGCGCTGGGCCAATTCGAGGGCGTTATCGAGCAGGGGAGAGAGACCGGGCAGAAAAGCACTGACCCTGCGGCCAATCGCTTCATAGGGCTGCAAACCAATAATATTGGCCATCGCATCGTTAACGGTGACATAGCGCATTTGCAGATCGATAAAACACAGACCAACCGGCGCATTAGAGTAAATTGTCTCCAGTTGGAACAGGCGTTGGCCAGGTGCCTGATCGAGATTGGTCAGATTACGGTCTATGCCCCGATAACCACGAAATTCCCCGTCGGAGTCAAAAAGCGGGATACCGCTGCTTTCGAGAATGACTTCGCTTCCGTCAGCGCGGATATTGCGATTGAGCAATCCACCAAACGGAACGCGTCGTTCAGCAATGGCAGCAAACTGCGCGCTAACGCGCTCAGCTTCATCCGCTGGCATGAAATCAAAAGGGGTTTTCCCCAGAACCTGCTCAGGGGGGACTCCGAGAAATTCCAGGCATTTATTGGATGAAAATACATAGCGGCCCTGTGCGTCAACTTCCCAAATCCAGTCAGAGTTGTTGTCGATGATATCCCGCAGACTGGCCATTTCTCGAAGAAGGTTACCCTCCGCTGATGGGTACTGAATTTCATCCGACATGCTACTTCTCCGACTGGCAAGGCTTTACTCAACAACAGGCTATATGCTTCATGTCTGAAAATAATAAATTCACAGCGAGGCATTCATGAGCGCAATAATACATGCCTGCTTAGGATTATTCCTACTAATAATTCCATGTAGGTTGCTGGCACATATAAGGAAATATGATGAATCTGCAGCATAAAATGTTATTTATGTGATCTGCATCCTGTATTTGTGACAAAAATGAAACCGTGAATATTCAGAAAAATATTCACGGTAGTGACCATCTATAATGTTATTAATGGGGGGGGTCAGTCGGCGCTCAAATTCTGTGGACGGATAGCCCCGTCTCTGACCAGTTCACGTGGCAAGCTGTTCTTGATTCTGCTGCCAATTCTTTTGGCCAGACCCAGCGGCTGCCGTTGCCAGACGACAATGCATTCATCGTTTGGCGGCATCTGTGGCGGGTAAATATCAACACCGCGAAACCACATCTGCGCCAGTTCATCATCAATCGAAAAATGGTGGTCGCAAGCTGCTGCGGTGAAAGCTACAACGGCTTCATGCTGCCAGCGAAAACCTTTTGAAAATCGCTCTGCCAGTTTTATGCCGATTCGGGAAAAACGCACTTTACCGAATAACGGTTCGAGAATCGCCGGGAATAACCATAGCTCTTTGTCCCGCTGCCATAGCGTCATGGATTCTTTAGGCCATACAATACCTGACGCGCTTGCAGCAAGCATCACTTCGGCACTGTCTTTGCGAGACATCGGCGAGAATGGGAATCTACCCACTTTATAACCGGGAGCGGGAAGCCGTGCGACGGACGCCGTTTTACGCAATTTGGCTACGAAAAACCCCTCACTGTCATACACCTGAGGGAAAACATGTAAATAGCCTTCAGCCGTTAATGTCTTTTCTGCCCCCTCGAACAAGCCCTCCAGCGATTCGACTTCGACTGCATCCGGATACTCAGCCAGCAGCCATTGACATATATGCTGATTCTCCTGGGCGTTTAGCGTACAGGTTGAATAGACCAGCACACCCCCTGGTTTAAGCGCATGAAATGCGCTTGTGATGAGTTCACGTTGAGTCGCGGCTATTTCCACCACGCTCTCTTCTGACCAGTTGCTCATCGCATCCGGATCTTTACGCACGACGCCTTCACCGGAGCAAGGGGCATCAAGCAGAATGGCATCGAAGGTTTCGGGTAATGCGGCGCCAAAAACGCGACCATCAAAATGGGTGAGTGCCGTATTGGCAACACCGCAACGATTAATATTGGCATGCAGTACTTTAACGCGGCTGGCGGAGTACTCGTTAGCGACAATGCCACCCTGATTATTCATCAGTGCGGCGATTTGCGTCGTTTTTGAGCCAGGCGCCGCGGCGACGTCCATTACCAGTAGTGGTGCAGTTTGATGGGCAAACAGAGCGGTAACTGGCAACATCGAACTGGCTTCCTGGATATAAAACAGGCCAGCCAAATGAGCCAGAGCATTGCCAAGGCGTGTTTCATCATTATCCTGGCGTTGAATCCAAAAGCCTTCCGGACACCATGGGATTGGCAGCAACTCCCACTGCCAGGTTGCAGCCAGGATGACAAAGTCAGCCACGCTTATTTTTAGAGTGTTAACCCGCAGGCTGGGGCGTAAGGGGCGGTTACAGGCCGCGATGAAATCATCCATGTCCAGTTCCGCTGGCATTATTTCGCGGGTAGCACTGAGGAATGCAGGGGGCAGTTTAGCGGTATGAATTGAGGTTTGTGTATGTCTGGACAAAGGCGGGGATCTCATCGATGGTGAAACAAATAGATATATTGGCGCGAGTTTAGCACGATCCTTAACTTATGTGCCGTGAGCTGGTGTAGGGCGATAAAAAGGCCACCCGGAGGTTAATGCTGATCGTTTAAGGATCAGTTGACCGATCCGGTGGCTCGTGTAAAAA
>CAMLBO010000022.1 GCA_946478305.1 uncultured Enterobacterales bacterium | reverse complement strand
TCCGGCAGCGCCAGCGCCACATTTTCATGGCCGAATAAGGTGCTGATCATCCCCGGTGGCAGCGCCGTATTGGCTTCGCGCCAGATGCCGATATCAATGCGGTTTTGCTGCAGCGCGTCAATCTGCTGGACCGGCGTCAGCTCGGTCAGAGACCAGCTGATCTCCGGCGCACCGGCAGCAAAAGCATTCAGCGCAGGCAGCAGCGAACCCCAGACGGCGGTCCCTACCGTACCAAACTGAATATGCCCCACTTCACCGCGACCAATTTTGCGGACGTGATGCAGTGAACGGTTAATGCCATCGAGCATCAGCCCTGCCTCGCGCATCAGCGCCGCACCGGCGGGCGTCAGCGAAACCGACCGCGTGGTGCGGTTAAACAGCGGGGTGCCGAGCAGTAACTCCAGCTCTTTGATGTGCAGGCTGAGCGGTGGCTGCGACATGTTCAGGCGCACCGCCGCTTTACTGAAATTCAGCTCTTCGGCCACTACGCGGAAATAGTGCAGCAGCCGCAGGTTGATCTGCCCCAGATCAAAGGGGGAATCGGTAAAAGGTTTGATCATCAACAAGTTTCCCGGCAGGCTGGCGGATTTATAGGCTTTATCTATAAATAGAGTCCGATAACGGTATTAGACGTGATATGCCGCTCACCCTAGCATTGGCAGTAACCCAACCCTACTGACAATTGCGAGAGAAGTGATCATGCTCAATAACTCAAATATCAATAATCATGCTTTTGACTGCGCTGCATTAATCCGTCAACGTGCGCCCGGCTTTATTCCGCGCGCGGCGCTGATTCTTGGCTCCGGCCTGGGCGCATTGTGCGACGCCATGACCGACGCCATCGCCATTCCCTATCACGAATTGCCTGGCTTCCCGCAAAGCAGCATAGTCGGCCACGCCGGTGAACTGGTGCTGGGGAAACTTGAAGGCGTACCGGTGATGTGCATGAAAGGCCGCGGGCATTTCTACGAAGGCCACGGCATGTCCGTGATGACCAGCGCTGTGCGCACTTTTAAATTGCTTGGCTGCGAGTTTTTACTGGCGACCAATGCCGCCGGTTCATTGCGTAAAGAAGTGGCACCGGGGCGTCTGGTGGCACTGACCGATCACATCAACTTTATGCCTGAATCCCCGCTGGTTGGCCCGAACGATGAACGCTTTGGCCCGCGCTTCTTCAGCCTCGCCAATGCTTACGACAAAGACTTGCGTGCGCAGTTGCATCAGGTGGCCGGGACGCTCGGCATCGACGTGGCAGAAGGTGTTTTCGCCTCTTATACCGGCCCGAATTTCGAAACCCCGGCAGAGATCCGCATGATGCAAACCCTCGGTTGCGATGTGGTGGGAATGTCAGTGGTGCCGGAAGTGATTTCAGCGCGTCATTGTGGCCTGAAAGTACTGGCCGTTTCGGCCATGACCAACTACGCCGAAGGGCTGTCAGACACCGTGCTGTCGCACGAGCAGACTCTGAAATACGCAGCATTGGCAGCCGGTGATTTTACCCGCCTGATCCGCGCCTTCTTCGCCGCGATGGCCCGCGCAGAAAAATAAGGAGTCCGTTATGGAGCAGACCTTCAACCGCCGACGGATCAATATGATCTCCTGGCTGAGCTACTTCTTTACCGGCGCGCTGGTTTCCACTCTGGGCATCGTTATTGGCCCGGTGTCTGAAGCCTTCGGCAAAGACCCTGGTTTTATCGGCCAGATGTTTACCCTGATGAACATCGGTCTGTTCCTGCCGATCATGGTCAGCGGTTTGCTAATGCGTAAGTTTAATCTGGGCAAACAGCTGATCACCGGTTCCACCGTATCGGTACTGACCTGCATCGCGCTGTTTCTGATGCCGTCGATCACCATGTTCGGCATCGGTGTGTTTCTGATTGGCGCGGCGTCCGGCATCATGATGTCCATCGGCAGCTATCTGGTGGTACGTATTAATGAAGATCCGAAAAAGCGCTCGGCAAACTTAATCCTGACGGACTTCTTCTTTGCGCTGGCCGGTGTAGTGCTCTCGCTGCTGCTTGGGTATTTGTTCCAACACGGGGCAAGCTGGCTGGCGATGTACGGCGTGATGGCAGTGCTGAGCCTGATGATGATCGTGTTGTGTGTCGGGCAGAAATTCCCGTCGATTCCACAGGCACCGGCAGCATCTTCCACTCAGGACACCCCGCCGCGCTGGGGAATGTCAGTCTGGGTACTCTGTTTTGCGTTGTTTGCTTTTCTGCTGGCCGAGCCAATTTTCACCATGTGGCTGCCAAGTTGGCTGAAAGCGCACTTCGGCATGGCCGCCGACCGCGCGGCGTTTTACATCACCACCTACTGGACGGTGAAATCTATTGGCCTGTTTGTGAATCAGTTCACCGTACGTTTCATCAAACTGCGCACCTATTTGCTGATCTCCACGGTGGTCGGTCTGGCGTGTCTGGCCGTGGCAGCCAACAGCAACCAGCCGGGACTGATTCTGATTTGTGCCGGTCTGTTTGGTTTCTGTAACTCAGGTCTGTTCTCTGGGATCATGAGCTATGGCAGCCTGCAGGTGCGCAACTCACCGCCAACGCTGACCTCGGCGCTGCTGACTATCGGCACCATCGGCACGCTGATTTTCTCCACCCTGTCATCACTGGTTTACAGCCACTACGGCTTGTTCTGGGCACTGAACACCGCAACGGTCTCCTACGTATTCCTGCTGGTCGCGCTGATTTTGGCCTGCGTCAACAGCAAGGCGGAAGGGTTTGAGCAACAGCCTGCGCATTAAAAGCTGAGTAAAAGTGAGAAGTTCACAAGAGAGAGGCTTTAAACTGCCTCTCTCCTTATTTCCTCAAATTTCAAACGTTTCCCGTCAAAATAGCCAGCAGACCAATACCGTTAATCAGCATATGCAAAGTCACAGGCAGTAGCAGCCCATTACTTTTTATCCGCGCGTAAGCCAACAAAACACCGCTCATAAAAAGACTTACGAAAGAGATCGGATCGGTATATTGCCAGTGCACCATCGCGAATAGCCCAGCGCTAATAGCGATGCCAATTTTGGCCACATTACCGCCCCACAACCAAAATGCCTGTAACAGGAAACCCCGAAAAACAATTTCCTCACAAATCGGCGCAATGACCAGCAGAGTCAAAATGCGGGTCATATCAGCTGTGGATGAATAATTTAAAAATCCTGAGACCCAGGCCTCGGGCGGTGCAAAAAATGGTGTAATACAAGTCAGCCCGACAATCGCCAATCCAAAGTGTAAAAACATGCCGCGATCTGGCGAACCGACGTGTACATCCAGGCCAAGTTGTCGGTATCGCAGTAATAAATAGCCCATCAACAAGGTTTCAATCACATGGAATACAAATACATCGTAGCCATTTTCGATCAGTAATTTGGCGGCTGGAAACAAAGCGACGGCAAACGACACCATAAACCATAAGAAAAACAAACCCAGACAAATTAATGAATTACCGAGTTTATCTTGTGAATCATCCATGAAAAATTTCCCATCTATAAGGTGACGAATAATGTGGCGAAGATTTTATCTGTATCTGACAAGTTTGTTTCATCAATTTTCTGCGGACATGAAAAAAGGGAAGACAGCGATGTCTTCCCTTTTGCATTCTTAAATCCTGCGAAATGAATTACAGCTGCGGGGCGCGCTGCAAACTGTTCATCCAGCCGGTGACGGGTTGCTGAATCAGACGACGAGCGCGGCCGTGGCGGCGCAAAATCAGGCCCTGATCCTGCATTTCACTCAGGTCACGGCGGATAGTTTCCAGGCTGACTTCCAGCCACTGCGCCAGTTCACTGACCTGAACCACTTCGTGCTGGTCCACCAACCGGAGGATGGCTTGATGGCGGTTTCTTTTCATCACAATGCAACTCCCGTTGGCGCTCGACATTTATTTGTGAACCAAGTCACATAACTGGCGGTAATCATACGCAGGTTTTCAGCTTAGTTTTGGGATCGATCTCAATTTTTGGGAAAAAGCTGTCGTTTTTTGCGCCAGGAGTTTTTGGTCAGCGTGATTTCTCAGCCACTCTTTACTCTGTCATAATAGCCGGATGCTTTTTGCCACGCTCCGTTGTCCGATCACGCACAGGGCACCATAAGGAATTTAAGATGGAATTCAATACCGCCGGTTTGATCTCACTGCAGGACGCGCTGGATAAAATGCGCGCCCATACTCCCGCTAAAACAGACAAAGACGTTGAGTCCGTGCCGCTGGCCGCCGCCGCCGGGCGTATCACCGCCGCACCGGTGCGTTCACCCGTGTTTGTGCCGCCGTTTGATAACTCGGCGATGGACGGTTATGCCCTGCGCACCGCCGACCTGCACGACGGCGCTGTGCTGCCGGTAGCCGGTAAAGCCTTCGCCGGTGCGCCTTTCCACGGTGAATGGCCAGCCGGAAGCTGTATCCGCATCATGACCGGCGCACCGGTGCCTGCGGGCGCAGATGCGGTGATCATGCAGGAGCAGACCGAAGTGACAGAAGCAGGCGTGCGGTTAACCGCCGCCGTGCAAAAAGGTCAAAACATCCGCCTCATCGGCGATGACATCAAACAGGGCGATAACGTGCTGGCGCAGGGTATACGGCTGGGCGCGGCTGAATTACCGCTGCTGGCCTCGCTCGGCGTGGAAAACGTTGTTGTGTTCAAACCGCTGAAAGTGGCAATTTTTTCCACCGGCGATGAACTGCAGCCGGTCGGTACACCGCTGCAGGAAGGCCAGATTTATGACACTAACCGTTTTGCCGTGCGCCTGATGCTGGAGCAAATTGGTTGTACGGTGTTGGATTTAGGCATCATCCGCGACGACCCAAAGGCGCTGCGTGAAGCCTTTGAACAGGCCAATGACTTTGCCGATCTGGTGATCTCCAGCGGCGGCGTTTCAGTCGGTGAGGCGGATTACACCAAGAAGATGCTCGATGAGCTGGGGGAAATTGGTTTCTGGAAACTGGCGATCAAACCGGGCAAACCTTTCGCTTTCGGCAAGTTGAAAAAAGCCTGGTTCTGCGGTCTGCCGGGCAACCCGGTTTCCGCTGCCCTCACCTTCTACCAACTGGTGCAACCGTTTATCGCCGGGCTGAGCGGTCACACATCGTGGTCAATGCCACCGCGCCTAAAAGCCACAGCCACCACGCCATTTAATAAATCGCCGGGGCGTCTGGATTTCCAGCGCGGTATTTTCAGCATCAATATCAGCGGTGAACTGGAAGTGCGCACCACCGGCCATCAGGGCTCACACGTCTTCAGCTCATTCAGCCAGGCCAACTGCTTTGTGGTGCTGGAACGCGAACGTGACCGCGTGGCTGCCGGTGAACTGGTCGACGTCGAACCTTTTAACGCACTGCTGCGGGGCTGAATATGACAACGCTGCCAGAATTGACCGACGCTGAAACCCTGCGCTATAACCGCCAGATCGTACTGAAAGGGTTCGATTTCGACGGGCAGGAAAAACTGAAAGCCAGCCACGCGCTGATTGTCGGGCTCGGCGGTCTGGGTTGTGCAGCAGCGCAATATCTGGCGGCGGCCGGGGTAGGATCCCTGACGCTGCTGGATTTCGATACCGTGTCGCTGTCCAATTTGCAGCGCCAGACGCTGCATACTGACGCTCGCATCGGTATGACCAAAGTAGCCTCGGCACAACTGGCACTGGAAGCGATCAATCCGCACGTCGGCATCACGCAAATTGACCGCCAGCTCGATGATGTGGCGCTCGCCGTGATCGTCAGTCAGTGCGACGTGGTGCTGGACTGCACCGACAACGTCGCCACCCGCGACCAGCTTAATCGCGCCTGTTTTGCGTCAAAAACGCCGCTGGTTTCCGGCGCGGCTATCCGCATGGAGGGCCAGCTCAGCGTCTTCACCTATCAGCCCGACGAACCCTGCTATCGCTGCCTCAGCCGCCTGTTTGGTGAAAACGCCCTGACCTGCGTTGAAGCGGGCGTCATGGCACCGCTGGTCGGCACCATCGGCAGTTTGCAGGCGATGGAAGCGATCAAATTGCTGACAGAATTCGGACAAGTTCTGCGCAGCCGTTTACTGATGTTTGATGCAATGACAATGCAGTTTCGGGAAATGAAATTAATGAAAAATGCGGGCTGCGAGGTGTGTGGCGCGTCATCCACTGACTGAACGCAACATGTTTAACCAGAGTCCCAAAATTGCGGGACTCTGATTCTCTCGCCTCACCGGCTCCAGCACTTTCCCTCAGCCGGTTTCATCATCTCACTCCCGATAACGCCATAGCAGAATAGCCACACCGGCTAGACTAAGGGTTGAAACGCAGTACAGTGCACCTGCAGCGCCGATGCTTTCTGCCAGCAGCCCCGCGCACCCCGTCGCAACAGCGGCAATCAGCACCTGCCCACGCCAGGCCATGGCACTGGCCGTCGCCACCTGCTCAGCCGCGAAATGCCGCAGTACGCCGAAAGTCCCGAGGGCAAATACCACATTCGATGCCAGATGCGCGCCGAAGATCAGCCCCAGTCCGGCCACCGGCCATGCACCCATCTGAGGCAGCAGGAAATAGCCGCCAAGAAACAGCGCCAGACATAATAATAATCGTCCGTTGCTGCCTGCATAACGCCTTAGCTGGTCGGCATTGAGTAACAAGGGGCCACATAGTTGTCCCAAACTGCGTGCAAACAGTAAAGGCAGTGCCAATTCCGCGGTATCCACCGGCCGAATTTGCTGGGCCACTGCGGGTAACAATGCCATAGCCGGTGAACCCACGGCAGCCAGCGCAGGCAGCAGCAAAATAGTGCGACGTTGCGTGGGAGAGCAGTTCTGCCACCGCAGCCGCGACGCGGTGGATGACGGCACATCGTCTGATGGCTGCACAGCGTGGAAAACGGCAGCAGAGCCAGCCAGCAATCCGGCAGAGGCTGCAAAGCTCAGGGCATCAATAGCCAGTAATCTCAGTGGAGAGAGAACATCAAACAGCAAAACGCCTATTCCGGTGCCGAGCAAAACCTGTGAAGCAAAAATCAGCGTTTCCATCGCCGTCGCGGCGGGCAGTTCATCGGTGCTCAGCCCGCGCTTAAGCAACAGCGCCAGCGCCGGATAACTCATCCCGCTTAACAAAGCCTCGGCCGACTGAACCGCCAGTAATGCAGGAATATTGTGCATAACCAAGCCATAAAGCGGGAATATCAGCGCCAACATACCTAAAACTTCGCACAGGATCAGAACCCTTAACGGGGAAATTTTTCGGCAAAGATATTCGCCCCAGATACTGCCTAAAAATCCGGGTAATGTTGCCAACATATAAGCCAACGTCAGCGTGGCCGGGGAAGCCTGCCAGCGAAGCAGCTGGCCAAACACCACTACCTGCGTCAGACCATTTCCCAAAGATGACAGAACAAAAGCACAGCCCAACAGACACAGCCAGCGGTGGCGGCGTAATGCGCGTATCAGCGCGATCAATAACGTATTCATGAAGAGATATTCTCATCTGAAATAACAGAAACCCCGCATTGCACGCAGGCAACAGGGAGAGCAGAAAACTGTTAGCGATGAGAAATCGTTACATTGGGAAAGGACACTTTTGGGGAATATAAGAGGAAAAAATAGCACAGTAAAAAAGCACAGGTGCATCTTTTAGCAGAATTAACCTCACATTACGGACATAAAAAAACCGCCAGATTATTGGCGGTTTTTGTTTGGCATCAACAATGATTAGTTATTTATGCCCTGGCTACGCAGATAATCTTCATAGTTACCGGAGAAGTCGATGACTTTAGTCGGCGTCATTTCAAGAATGCGGGTCGCGAGTGAGCTGACGAATTCACGGTCATGGGAGACAAAGATCAACGTGCCTTCGTACATTTCCAGCGCCATGTTCAATGACTCAATGGACTCCATATCCAGGTGGTTGGTAGGTTCATCCATGATCAGGATGTTTGGACGCTGCATCATCAGTTTCCCGAACAGCATGCGGCCTTTCTCACCACCAGAAAGCACTTTCACTTTCTTCTTGATGTCGTCCTGACCAAACAGCAAACGGCCGAGAATGCCGCGTACAGCCTGCTCGTCGTCTTTCTCGGATTTCCACTGGCTCATCCAGTCGAACACGTTCAGGGAGTCGTCGAATTCGTATTCGTGATCCTGAGCGTAGTAACCGATTTTGGCATTTTCAGACCATTTCACAGAACCCGTTTCCGGTTCATGCTCACCCACCAGCGTTTTCAGCAAGGTCGATTTACCGATACCGTTAGCGCCCAGAATCGCGACTTTCTCGCCCACTTCCAGCATCAGACCCAGGTTTTTAAACAGTGGGCCGTTATCAAAACCTTTGGTGATTTTTTCCACTTCCAGCGCATTACGGAACAGTTTCTTATCTTGTTCAAAACGCATGTAGGGGTTCTGGCGGCTGGACGCTTTGATCTCGTCGAGCTGAATTTTATCAATCTGACGGGCACGTGACGTCGCCTGTTTAGATTTTGAGGCGTTCGCGCTAAAGCGGCTGACGAAGGATTGCAGTTCAGCAATCTGCGCTTTTTTCTTAGCATTGTTGGCGCTCAAAAGCTCACGAGCCTGCGTCGCCGCCGTCATGTACTCGTCATAGTTGCCCGGATATACGCGCAGTTCGCCGTAGTCCAGATCCGCCATGTGCGTACAGACCATGTTCAGGAAGTGACGGTCATGCGAGATGATGATCATGGTGCTGTTACGCTCGTTCAGCACCTGCTCCAGCCAGCGAATGGTATCAATGTCCAGGTTGTTCGTCGGTTCGTCGAGCAGCAGAATTTCCGGGTCGGAGAACAGCGCCTGCGCCAGCAATACGCGCAGTTTAAAGCCCGGGGCGATTTCGCTCATCAGACCATAATGTTGTTCGACAGGAATGCCAACACCGAGCAGCAGTTCGCCCGCGCGTGATTCCGCACTGTAGCCGTCCATTTCGCCGTATTCGACTTCCAGATCGGCCACTTTGTAGCCGTCTTCTTCGCTCATTTCCGCCATCGCGTAAATGCGGTCACGCTCTTCTTTCACGGCCCACAGTTCATTGTGGCCCATGATCACGGTGTCCAGCACGGTGAACTCTTCAAAGGCGAACTGGTCCTGGCGTAATTTACCCAGACGCTCGTTCGGATCGAGTACCACGTTACCGCCGGATGGCACTAAATCGCCACCAAGGATCTTCATGAAAGTGGATTTGCCGCAACCGTTAGCGCCGATCAAACCGTAACGGTTACCGCCGCCAAATTTCACGTTTATATTTTCAAATAACGGCTTGCTGCCGAATTGCATGGTGATGTTGTAAGTACTTAACACAACGCTCGCTCTTAATTAGGAATGTGATTTGGCGCGCATTATGCCACAACGGCGCAAGGAGATCGCCTGTTGGGATGGTTGTTTTTTACGCAAGTGATAGGAATAAATCTGACTGACGGCATGAAGGCAGACGCCGCCTCGCGGCCGTCGGCAGAAAAAGCGGCTTAAAGGCTGTTGAAATATCGAAAACGCTCCGTTTATTTCTGTGTAAAAATGAGAAGGCGTTAAGCGCTTCTTGCCCCGCTATGTAAAGGAAGACCGTTGAGATGATTCGCCATATTCACATCGATAATTACCGTTCGGCTAAGAATATTTCTCTCGAACTCAGCCAGCTGAACATCATCTTTGGTCCCAACGGTTGCGGAAAATCCAATATCTACAAAGCGATTCACCTCTTATCTGGTGCGGCCAGCGGTCAGCTTTCGTCGATGCTCAGCGAGGAAGGCGGAATACAAAATACGATGTGGTCAGGTTCAGAGCGCAGCTCTCACCGTGCCCGCAGATTGTGTCTCTCCTGTGAAACCGATGATTTTGACTACGAATTACAGGTGGGCTTTCCGGATAAATTGCCCTACCCCACTCAATTTGATCTGGATCCTATTGTAAAAGAAGAACATATCTGGCTTACGGGGTTTAACCGACGCCCTTGTTCTCAGGTATTGAAAAGAAAAAACCAGGCGGTTTTTTTAACCAATGTCCATGGGGAAAAAGTGACCCATGCCGGCTCAATCTATGAAAACGAATCCTTTTTTGGCCAGCTTGGTGAACCGCACCTCTATCCAGAAGTCTCGCAGGTTCGGGAAACCATCAGAAACTGGCGCTTTTACCATGAGTTTGACGTCTCACGAAAATCAGGCATACGACAACCGCAGGTGGGGTTCAGATCACCGATCCTTTCGGGCGACGGTAACAATCTGGCTGCCGCATTTCAGACCATCGTTGAAATTGGGGATATTGAACTGCTGACCGAAATACTCGAATCCGCGTTTCCGGAATGCGCCTTTTTTTGCATAAATGATCATGCCCGCTTTAGCATGATGATGAACAGAAAAGGTCTTTCCCGGCCTCTCGAAAGCAGCGAAATGTCGGACGGTACGCTGAGATTTTTGTGTTTAGCCGTCGCCTTGCTTAGCCCAAGACCGCCTCAGTTTATTGCGCTCAATGAGCCAGAAAATAGCTTGCACCCGCAGATGTTACCGGCTCTGGCCAAACTTATCTCTGAAGCCAGTCGTTATTCTCAAATATGGCTGACCAGCCATTCGCCGGAGCTGGCAAATTTAATCAGCAAGCATGGGGTATTCCAGTTGTATGAGCTGTCGATGACCAACGGACAAACTAACATCCATCAGTTATAGATGCGCAGCGGGCATGGTGATGGCGATTGAGGCGAAAAAATAGCGTTATAAAAAAACCCGGCCATGCCGGGTTTTAATTTTTGAACTGCGCAAGTCAGATTAGAAGCTGTAACCAATCACGCCGTAGTAACCCCAGCCGGTAGATTTCACGTCGAAGTTACCGTTACCAAAGTTCAGCTCAGCACCATCTTGCCACTGGCCACCGTTGTGGAAATAACGCGCCACGAACGAGTAGTGCCAGTGCGTATAGTTCAGCGCCAGGATGTGGCTGGAGGCCACAGAGTTGCTTGAGCGCGCTTTACGACCGTTAACGTCGTTGAAATCGTCGTTACCCAAATCGGAGCCCCAGTCGAAGTTGGTGAACCCGATGTAGCTCAGGTTACCGCCCCACAGTTGGGTCAATGGCACGAAGTATTTCACTTTGAAACGGTAGCCGTCCCAGCTATTTTCGTTGGCTGCGCCGTAGTTTTCCCACTGGTATTTAGCATACACGTTCAGGGAGAGGCTCATCGGCAGATGGGTATCAATGTCAGTACCCAGACCCATGTACCAGGTGTTCTGACGGTTATCACTGTCAGGACCCATATCGTAGATATAGTTGTTCGCGAAGTACCACTCTTTGAACGGGCCGAAGCTCAAATCAGTATTGGTCAGCTTATCGATAGAGAAGCGCGGCTCGATTTCCATAAACATCGGTGAACCGTTTTTATCCCAGATACCGGTGTCGTTGCCGTTACCAGCACCGAAGGTTTTTGGAATATCAATATAGCCGTAGAAATCGAACCAGTCTTTGTGTGCGAAAGCTTCATATTCCAGGTAGACGTCGTTACGAATCGTTGGTCCGAAACGGGTATCGGCGCTGCCAACCACGTTGACGCTCTGATGCCACCAGTCGGAAACGAATTCACCCTTGGTGTCATCAGCCAGCGCAGTGGCGCTGTAAGACAAAGTTAAAAGAGCGCCAGCTGCAATAATTTTATTGTTCATTTGTTTACCAGAAGCGGGTTAGGAAGCAACTCCCTGCCAAAAGGAGACAATTTTTTACGAAACATTCACCGTCTGAATCTCTGTTCAGAAACACTGCCTGTTTAAAATCGTAATTGGCGTGCCACATCACTACGCATAAAAAAGAATCTGAAACTGTGATCTGCAACCGATTGCCAAGCCCTTAATACAAAGATTGAGCAATTTCCAGTCACTACAGATCGGATTCAACTTTTGTTAGCTAATAAATAGATTTGGTCAATGTTTGTCAATTTGTGTTTCATTCGGATACATAGTTTGTGTGATAGAAATCACACAAAATTCACATATTGCCCATAAGGACGTCATCACGCGCAGTGATGCCTGGATTGCGCGAAATATGCACAAAAGACAAATGTCGTGGTATGATAATGACAATTAGCTGAAAAAAGGGGCTCCTCCATGCAAACTAAAATCCCAGATCTGCATTCCAAAAACTCACACGTGCCTGCAATGCGTCTTTGGCAATCTGCGGGGCTTCCCGCAAGTGGCGGAATGAGTTTGATCAATGCCATACAAAAAGGGTTCTCCGTTGATAGCATTCATCGCCTGAACACCGAACTTGGATGGTCAAAAATGGCTTTACTGGAAATTATGGGGATCAACGAACGCAGCTTTGCCCGTCGTAAAGCTGAAAACGGGCTATTGAAAACGGATGAAAGCGAGCGCGTGGCACGACTCATCCGTATTGTAGACGCCGCCACCGACCTGTTTGAAGGTGACCGCAGCGCAGCGCTTGACTGGATACGCCGCCCTGCTCCAGCGCTCGGCGGCATTGCTCCGGTTGAGATGTTGGCCTCTGAAGCGGGCGCGCTGGAAGTGAACCGTCTGATTGGCCGCCTGGAATACGGGGTCTTTGGGTGAAGCTCTATCGCATAGTGAAAACCAAACATCTTGCCACGGCCTGGTCAGGTTCCGGCGCGCAACTGTATGGTGGCCGCTGGAATCCGCCGGGTAAGCCGGTGGTTTATCTCGCCACCAGCATTTCGCTGGCCATACTGGAGATTATGGTACATTTGCAAAGTAGCGTGCTTTTACAGGCTTACACCCTGTTAAGTATTGAAGTACCTGATGAAATGTTGCCAGCACTTGATATATCAACACTCAGCCAGGACTGGAAAGATCCTTCGCCACCGGACAGTACGCAGAGCATAGGGGAAGCGTGGCTACAAGCCTCCGAAAGCGTGGGATTGCGAGTACCTTCGGTAATTGTACCGACTGAGTTCAATGCCATTATGAACCCGCTGCATCCAGATTTCGCCGCACTGCTGGAAACTGTCGAGACAGAAACGCTGGTGTTTGATCCGCGCCTGACCTGAGTGCCAGGCGCGTCATGTTACCCAAACAAAGGATTTACGAGGTGCGGCGATTACTGCGGTAAATCAGCCATAAAGCGATAGCAAGACAGGGAACGGCGGCAATACGTTGCCATGAAAGGTCAATTGTCGGGTTATGCAACCAGCCGAAATTATCAATCATCATTCCCATCGCCAGTTGTCCGAGAATCACCGCTACCGTCGCTGCTGCCGTACCAATGCGTGGTACCGCGGTGACCATAATGATGATGTACGGCACGCCAAACAGTGCCCCCATCAGTTGCCATTTGGGTACCGTCAGCAATGTTTCGACCTGTGGGGTCTGAATAAACAAAATCAGCACAGCGGTAATAGCCGCCCCCACGCTGAAGGTCAGAAAGGCACTTTTCAGTACGCCGACTTTTTCGCCCAGCTTGCCGTTTACCGCTGCCTGCATGCTTAACGCCGCTCCGGCAATCACGGCCAGAATAATCATAATCAGTTCAGTCATGTTCAGCTCCAGGCAATCAAAATCAACGCAGCGACAATAAACAACAACGCAAGTAAACGCTCACCGCCGACTTTTTTCGCCGGGCTGCCAAACCAGCCAAAGTGATCAATCAGTAAACTTTTGGCGACCTGCCCCGAGAGAATGGCGATCATCGTCAGCCCGATGCCAATCAGGGGCGTAGCCAGCGTCAGAACAATCACGTAGACCGGCCCCAGAACGCCGCCCAGCAGTTGCCAGCCCGGTAGCTGCGTAAACGCCGGCGCATTGCGCGGGCTGAAGAACAGTACCAGCAGCCCTGTCAGCACCGAGCCCACGCCAAAAATGCTCAGCGTCGCCCACAAGTGACCGACTTCAGTGCCCAGTGGACCAATCAGCCCGGCCTCCAGCGACAGCCCCATGCCCGCCAGCACCACCAGCGGAATCAATAGCAGATTCATTGTTTTCCTGTTATTTCCTGAAAAAAGAAGCGGACTATAGCGTGGCGCTGCATTGCGAAAAACAGGATAATAATGAAAACACTTTTGCGGGATACGCACTGATGGAAGATTTTAGCCAGCTCAATTTCAGGTCACTGCGGCTGTTTGTCGCGGTAGTGGATCAGGGAAGTTTTTCCGAAGTCGCACGCCGCGAAGCGATGTCACCCTCCTCTGTTTCACGGGTGATCCAGCAGATGGAGCAGGCATTGCAGACGCAACTGCTCTACCGCAACACCCGTGCCGTCAGCCCGACCGAATCGGGTCTGCTGCTGACCCATCACGCCCGTCAGGTACTGGATCAACTGGAGCAAGCCATGCGCGGATTGCAGGAGCAGGAACGGGAACCGAGCGGGCTGGTGCGCATCAATGCACCGGTGGTTTTCGGCCAGCGCCATCTTGCCCCTTGGCTGCATGAACTGTGTGCCCGCTACCCGAAACTACAAATTGAACTGATGCAGACCGATGATTTCATCGACCCGCTGCATGACGCTACCGACCTGCTGATCCGCATTGGCGTGATGGCCGACTCGAGCCTGCAGTCGCGCACGCTCGGGTATCAGTACTTCACGCTGGCCGCCAGCCCGGCCTATCTGGCGCGCGCCGGGATCCCCACTTCACCTTGGGAACTGACGCAGCACAGCTGTCTGGTATTTAAAGGATTTGCAGGTTCGCAGCGCTGGTTCTTCCGCCAGCCTGATGAAACCTGGCAGCCTTACACGCTGCGCGGCGTACTGACCAGCAACAATGCGGAAACCCTTACTCAGGCTGCCCTCGACGGCATGGGGCTGGTGGTCTTCCCCACCTGGCTGATAGGCGACGCCTTACACGGCGGTCATCTGGTAAGCGTGCTCGAGGAATATCAGGTATCCACATCGCTGGAGGCCCAAACCATCTCAGCTGTTTACCCAAACAGTAAAAAACCCTCGATCAAAGTGCGGGCTGTAATTGATTTTTTATTGGAGAAATTTGGCGAGCCCGCCTACTGGGAGAGGTGAGCAATGGGGCATTGCTGAACCCTTGGGTTGCCACCCAAACTGGCCTTTCAATCTTTCAATCTTTCAATCTTTAAATTCCAATTCAAGGTCGTGGGCGTCCGCCCACACCAGCCCAAATGCCGAGAACTTAGGTTGCCTCCTGAATCGGTTTTTAAATTCAAGATCAAGACCTTGGGTTGCCACCCAAACTGGCCAAGAGGGTGCGTAGGCGCGCACCCTCTTGACTCCCGCGCCTTTTAAAAACAGCAGCTGCGCTGGTCACAATGGCCGTGTTTCAGGTATCTCAGCGATAGCCGTAAAATGTCATCGCTCCGCGATTCCCGGCTGCGGGTTCGAGCCAACGGTAAATATGTTGTCTCTCCACCGACTTGCCGGTGACATTTTGAACACGGCCGAAGCTTTTTTTAAATTCAAAATCAAATTAAAAACCAGGTCTGTTTTAGTCTTTTAAAAAAGCCTGGGCCGCATTCAAAAATGCCGCCGGAGGAGAGGTGGAAAACCGCGCGTCTTTTTGCGCGGGTTGTAACCCGAACGAAGGGGACCGCAACGCGGCGGGATTTTGCGGCTATCACATCAGTATCTGAAACACAGCCATTGTGACCTGTGCAGCTACGGAAGCCATATGAAAAAGCCCGGGGGTCCAGGGGGCGGCGGCGACTGGCCGCCCCCTGGTCGGTGTGGGCCGACGCCCACGACCTTGAATTTGAATTTGAATTTGAATTTGAATTTGAATTTGAAGATTTAAAAGCAGGCTTGGGCGGCAGCCCAAGATCTTAAATAGCCTCCAACCGCATGCTTATATGCGGGATCCCGTCTTCATCATAAATCTCCGTGTAGGCCACAAACCCTAAACTCCCGTAGAACTTCTGTAAGTGCGCCTGCGCGGAAAGGATCACCGGTGCGTCGGGCCAGTGCTTTTTACAGGAGGTGAGCGCCCTTTCCATCAGCTGGTAACCCAATTTTAAACCCCGCGCAGCAGGGGCAATAATCACCCGGCCAATGGCAACTTCGCCATCCAGATTAAGGATGCGCAAATAGGCAACCGGAACACCGTTTTGCCAGCCAATCACATGGCGGTTGTCACCAATAAGATCACGGCCGTCCAGATCCTGATAAACACAGGTTTGTTCGACCACAAACACTTCGCTTCGCAGGGCCAAAATGGCATAAAGCTGCGTCGCACTGAGCTTGCTGTGGTGCAAATCCTGCCAAACGATGTCATTTTTTGTATCGGTCATAAGTGTTCCTGCCTGTGCCCCACCGGTCGCGAAACCGTGGCCAAAAAAAAGAGATAATCCGCAGATTATCTCTTTTATCATGCCTTGATTATATTTAGGCAAAAAAATCACTTACAAAATACTTTTATAACCAAGCCATTGGAGTTGCAGCGGCGTTGGCTGCGGCTTCAAGAACGAGGGTTATTCCTTACGGGTGCGTCACCTGCCACATAATAGTCTGCCGTGCTTTTCGGTAAGGGTGCACGCCCGCGAATTTTATCAGCAATTTTTTCCGCGATCATGATGGTGGTCGCGTTCAGGTTACCGGTAATAATTTGCGGCATGATCGAGGCGTCGACAACACGCAAACCCTGCATCCCATGCACACGGCCCTGCCCGTCAACGACGGCCATCTCATCGCTGCCCATCTTGCACGAACAGGATGGGTGGAAGGCGGTCTCGCCATGTTCACGGATAAACGCATCTAGCTGTTCATCGGTCTGCACATCGGCACCGGGACTGATTTCACGCCCGCGATACGGGTCCAGCGCCGGTTGTGCCATGATTTCACGCGTGATGCGGATAGCATCGCGGAACTCCTGCCAGTCCTGTTCACTGGACATATAGTTGAACAAAATGCTCGGATGCTGGCGTGGATCTTTCGATTTCACCTGTACGCGGCCACGGCTTGGCGAACGCATCGAACCCACGTGGGCCTGGAATCCGTGCTCATTCACCGCATTGCTGCCGTTGTAATTAATGGCCACTGGCAGGAAATGATACTGAATATTCGGCCATGCAAACTCTTCGCGGCTGCGGATAAACCCACCCGCTTCGAACTGGTTGCTGGCTCCCACGCCGGTACCATTGAACAGCCATTCAGCACCAATTTTCGGCTGATTAAACCATTGCAATGCCGGATAGAGCGACACCGGCTGGGTGCAGCTGTACTGGAGATACATCTCCAGATGGTCCTGCAGGTTTTCACCCACGCCGGGCAGGTCGTGCACCACGGGAATATCCAAACCGTTGAGCAGGGCAGCCGGGCCAACGCCTGAGCGCTGTAAAATCTGCGGTGACGCAATCGCGCCGCTGCACAACAGAACTTCGCGTTTGGCGTTGGCAGTTTTCGCGTTGTATTCGTCACCTTTAAAATAGCTGACGCCCACCGCTCGTTTGCCTTCGAACAGAATTTTGTCGGTCAACGCGTGGGTCACAATCGTCAGGTTGGCACGCGGTTTGGCCTGATCCAGATAGCCACGGGCAGTGCTGGCACGGCGCCCCTTCGGCGTTACCGTACGGTCCATCGGGCCAAAACCTTCCTGCTGATAGCCATTCAGGTCATCGGTACGCGGATACCCGGCCTGTACGCCCGCTTCAATCATGGCATGGAACAGCGGGTTATTACCCTGCTTTGGCGTCGCCACGCTGACCGGACCATCACCGCCGTGGAAATCATTCGGGCCGATGTCTCGGGTTTCCGCTTTACGGAAATAAGGCAGGCAGTCCAGATAGCTCCAGTCTTCCAGACCCGGTGCAGTAGCCCAGTTGTCAAAGTCCATCGCGTTACCACGGATGTAGCACATGCCGTTAATCAGCGAAGAACCGCCGAGGCCCTTACCGCGGCCGCACTCCATGCGACGGTTATTCATGTGCGGTTCAGGGTCGGTTTCATACGCCCAGTTATAGCGTTTCCCTTGCAACGGGAAGGCCAGTGCCGCTGGCATCTGGGTGCGGAAATCCATCCGGTAATCCGGACCACCGGCCTCGAGCAGCAGGACACTGACGTTGCTGTCTTCGGTTAAGCGAGTTGCTAATACGTTGCCGGCAGAACCGGCACCAATAATGATGTAATCGTAATCCATTGATTTCTCCTATGCGGAAGGCGGATTAAAAGACCGAACTGAATTCGCCCAGCTCAACCTGCACGGATTTAACTTGTGTGTAGTGCTCGAGGGTGCTGATACCGTTCTCGCGGCCAACGCCGGAGTGCTTATAGCCGCCAACCGGCATGGCGGCGTCAGATTCACCCCAGGTGTTGATCCAGCAAATCCCCGCTTCCAGCTGGTGGATCACGCGGTGCGCGGTATTCAGATCTTGCGTCACCAGCCCGGCGGCCAGACCGTATTCGGTGTTGTTGGCGCGGCGCACAACTTCGTCTTCACTTTCGTAAGTCAGAATGCTCATCACAGGCCCGAAGATCTCTTCGCGCACGAGGGTCATATCATCGCGGCAGTCGGTGAAGACCGTCGGTGCAACATAAGCGCCTTTGGCAAAGTCGCCGACAATAATGCGATCACCGCCGGCCAGCAGGCGCGCACCTTCGCCTTTTCCGATTTCGATATAACGCAGCACGGATTCCATGTGCGCGAAGCTCACCAACGGACCGAAGTTGACGTTCTCGTCCGTCGGATCACCCAGACGGATGCGCTGCACGCGTTCAAGAATTTTGGTTTCAAACTCAGCCTTGAATGCGGCAGGCACGAATACGCGGGTACCGTTGGTACAGACCTGGCCGGAGCTGTAGAAGTTGGCCATCATGGCAATGTCAGCCGCTTTATCGAGATTGGCGTCCGGGAAGATAATCAGAGGAGATTTACCGCCAAGCTCCATCGTGACCTCTTTCAACGTCGAGGCTGACGCGCTGGCCATCACTTTCTTACCGGTAGTGACACCGCCGGTGAAGGAGATTTTGGCAATGTGCGGGTGGTCTGTCAGCGCCTGCCCGACACTGGCACCGCTGCCAGTGACTACGCTGAAGACACCATCCGGCACGCCGGCTTCGGTGTAAATTTCGGCCAATTTCAGCGCAGTCAGTGAAGTGACTTCGCTCGGTTTGAAGATCATCGCATTGCCTGCGGCCAACGCGGGGGCGGATTTCCACAGGGCAATCTGAATCGGGTAGTTCCAGGCGCCAATACCGGCTACCACGCCGAGCGGTTCGCGGCGGGTGTAGACAAACGCCGAGTCGCGCAGCGGAATTTGCTGGCCTTCGAGAGCCGGAATCAGCCCCGCGTAATACTCCAGTACGTCTGCGCCGGTGACGATATCTACCGCCGTTGTTTCGGACAGGGGTTTACCGGTATCAGCCGTTTCTATGGCGGCCAGTTCGTCGTTGCGTTCACGCAGAATATCTACCGCGCGGCGCAAAATGCGCGAACGCTGCATGGCGGTCATTGCCGCCCAGACTTTCTGCCCCTGGCGTGCAGCGCTGACGGCTAAATCAACATCTTCGGCGGTAGCGCTTTGCAGCGTGGCAATCACTTCACCATTGGCCGGATTGATGGCATCAAACGTCTCGTTGCCGGTGCTTTCCTGATAGCGTCCATCGATATACAGTTTTTGGGTGCCGTAGCGTGACATTATGGTGTTCTCCTCGGTCGGTGCGTCTGAATTCAGGCAGTCGGGCGGGACTGCGAAATTTGTGACTCAATAAAGCGATAAGTTATTTGTAACGCCTCATCGCGATTAAAAGCTTTGCCGCTGAGCGCAGCCCGTAACCACAGGCCGTCAATCAGTCCGGCCATGCCCTGAGCGGCTAAACGCGCCGCTTCCTTTGGCAGAAACTGCCTGAACTCAGAACATAAATTTGAATAGAGCCGGCGGCTATTCACCTGCTGCAAACGGTGCAGTTGCGGGTGATGCATGCTGCTGGCCCAGAAGGCCAGCCAGGTTTTCATCGCCGCGCTGTTGGTCTGACTGTCGTCGAAATTCGCTTCGGCGATGGCATGTAACCGCGCCGTCGGGGCGTTGTCGTTCAGCCGTGATAAACGCTCCTGAACCCCCTCCCCCAGATGACTGAGCAAATAACGCATGGTGGCTTCCAGCAGACCATTCTTGTCACGAAAGTAGTGACTGATGATGCCGTTGGAGACGCCAGCGCGGCGGGCAATCTGAGAAATGGAGGCTTCATGCATCCCCACTTCGTTGACTGCCGCCAGGGTTGCCTCAATCAATTGCTGCCGTCTGATGGGCTGCATTCCTACTTTGGGCATGGGTCCGACTCCTGAAAAAGAGGTCTTCCGAATACCATTTTTTAACCATGATTTCGGACGTTCTTAACCTTGTTGCTGACTCTATTTAACTTTTTTTTGATTGAACGTTCAATCAAAAATGCATATATTTTATTACCAATACGTTAGTAATTTGTATGCCAATTGCATTTGCATTGGCTCTAATTGATTGAAAATAAGTTAATTATTCATATAACAGGGGATACGATGGCTGCTGTCGATAAGACTGACAAACTGTCCGATAAACCACGTGACGAACTCAATAAGGTGGTGTTTTTCACCTCTGCGGGGTTAATTCTGGCGTTCACGCTGATGTCTATTTTCTACACCGAATTGTCGGGGAAATGGCTCAGCCGATCGCTTAACTGGGTGTCTGCAACTTTTGGCTGGTATTACATGCTGGCTGCTACGCTGTACATCGTGTTTGTAGTGTTCATTGCCTGTTCGCGCTTCGGTTCGATCAAACTCGGCCCTGAACAATCCAAACCCGAATTCAGCATGATGAGCTGGGCTGCGATGTTATTCGCCGCCGGGATTGGCATCGATTTGATGTTCTTCTCCGTCGCCGAGCCGGTGACACAATATATGCTGCCCCCTGAAGGCCAGGGCCAGACGCTGGAAGCTGGCCGCCAGGCGATGACCTGGACACTGTTCCACTACGGCCTGACCGGCTGGGCGATGTACGCCCTGATGGGCATTGCGCTCGCCTACTTCAGCTACCGTTATAACCTGCCGCTGACCATCCGTTCTGCCCTCTATCCGATTTTTGGCAAACGCATTAACGGCCCTATTGGCCACAGCGTAGATATTGCTGCCGTCGTTGGGACTATTTTTGGCATCGCCACCACGCTCGGCATTGGGGTAGTACAGCTCAACTACGGGCTGAAAGTGCTGTTCCAGATCCCGGAAAACCTGACGGTACAGGCGTCTCTGATTCTGCTTTCCGTGGTCATGGCGACAGTCTCGGTGACTTCCGGGGTGAATAAAGGCATCCGTATTCTGTCTGAACTGAACGTACTGCTGGCCTTGGGGCTGATCTTGTTCTTGCTGTTTTTTGGCAATACCGAGTTCCTGCTCAATGCGCTGGTGCTGAACATTGGCGATTACATCAACCGCTTTATGGGCATGACGCTCAACACCTTTGCTTTTGACAGACCGACCCAATGGATGAACAGCTGGACCCTGTTCTTCTGGGCATGGTGGGTGGCATGGTCGCCGTTTGTTGGCCTGTTCCTGGCGCGTATTTCACGCGGGCGCACTATCCGTCAGTTCGTGTTAGGTACGCTGATCATTCCGTTCGTCTTTACCCTGCTGTGGTTGTCGATTTTCGGTAACAGCGCGCTGTACCAGATCATTCACGGCAACCTCGATTTTGCCAACGAAGTGATTGCCCACCCGGAACGCGGGGTTTACAGCCTGCTGGCGCAGTATCCCGGCTTTACGCTGAGTGCTTCGGTCGCCACCATCACCGGCCTGCTGTTTTACGTGACTTCAGCAGATTCCGGTTCACTGGTGCTGGGTAACTTCACCTCAAAACTGGCGGATATTAATAACGACGCACCAAACTGGCTGCGTATTTTCTGGTCGATCACTATCGGGGTTCTGACACTCGGTATGCTGATGACCGATGGGGTATCGGCGCTGCAAAACGCCACGGTGATCATGGGGCTGCCGTTCAGTTTCGTGATTTTCTTCATCATGGCCGGATTGTATAAATCACTGCGTCTGGAAGATTTCCGCCGCGCCAGTACGTTACAGTCGCTGGCCCCCATGCCCGCGGCTGGCGGTGACGGAGTGCTGAACTGGAAGCAGCGTCTGTCTCGGGTCATGAACTACCCTGGCACCACGCATACTCAACGCATGATGGATCTGGTGTGCCGCCCGGCAATGCTTGATGTCGCACAGGAGTTGAAACTGCGCGGTGCCAAAGTGGAGTTCAACGAACATGAACCGGCAGAAGACGAGAAAATAAATCATCTGGAGCTGATTGTGGCTCTCGGCGAAGAGCAGAATTTCGTCTACCAGATCTGGCCGGTGCGTTACGCGGTGCCGGGCTTTACCTACCGCGCGCGTTCGGGTAAATCACATTATTATCGTCTGGAGACCTTTCTGCTGGAAGGCACACAGGGTAACGATTTGATGGACTTCACCAAGCATCAAGTGATCAACGACATTCTCGATCAGTACGAGCGTCACCTGAACTTCCTGCACCTTAACCGTGAGGCACCAGGCAATACGCTGACGTTTCCCGAGTAAGACTACACAGGCATAAAAAAACCCGCGCAAGCGGGTTTTTATTTTAATGACGGACCAGTAATCCGAGCCTCTCTGCAGCATCGGGTAAGTTAATCACATCTGCGGCGCAATCAACCGTCAGCTCTATCAGAGAGTCACTTTTCGCCAGTTGCACACCATTACGCTTAAGGAAAATCAGCGCAGCCATCAGGGCTGTACGCTTAGTGCCGTCGGTATATACTGCCCTCTGGCGACAGCAATCAGATGCGCCGCCCCCAAGGTGATTACATCATTGATACTTTCATATTCATGTAAATTGATCACCCGGGAGATCATCGCCTCTACCCTTCCCGGATCAGATAAACCTTGCAGGCCAGGGTCACCGTCAAAATTTTGTCGTGAAGGTCCATTATTTCCTCAGCGGAAATAAATTTTAATCCATTCATCTATCTGCCAGTGCGCGAATAGCTTCACCGTGAATTCCCATCATCTCTTCAAATTCACGATCCAGCTTGTGTTTAATAAATGCCTCGTACTCGTCCGCACTGATGATAACAGCTGGCGCCTTACCCCGACGGGTAATCGTGATCGGCTCACCGTCTACGGCCAGCTGAATGACATCAGCTAAGTTTTGTCGGGCGTCTGTGTAGTTGAATTCTTTCATGAGTTTTTGAGTTTTTGAGTACATATAAACTGTACAGGTTTAATGCACTCTTAAAACTTCACTTTGGCAAACAGAGAACTGTCGGTAAGTCCTGTCCGCACGAAGGTTTAGCCCCATGTGGCCAGTTCCGCCCGATGGACATCGTTAATTTTCACCCCCGCATTTGCCAGCTTTTCCTCGGCTTCCTCAATATCTTCGCTGTCAATTTCCAGCGTCTCCTGCGTGCTGCCTTCCTGAGGGGTAAGTGCCAGTTCCACCATGATCGGGAAATGGTCTGAGCCCATAGGTGGCAGGCGTTGCAGGTCAATCAGGGTGAATTCTTTGCTGTGGAATACATGATCCAGCGGCCAGCGCAGGAAGGGATAACTGGCATGGAACGTGTTGTACATACCGCGGCCACGGCGCGGATCGAGCAGACCACTGATTTTCATAAACAGCCGCGTGGTGCGTGACCAGGCCACGTCATTCAAATCGCCAGTCACAATGGTCGGATAAGTAGCACGCGCGGCCGTGTGACCCACGGCTACCAGCTCGCCATCGCGATTGGTCGATTCATCATCTTCAGTCGGACTCGGCGGCATCGGATGCAGACAGTGCAGAACCACGTGATCACCCGAAGTCAGTTCGACGCGAAAGTGCATCGACGGAATGCCCTCGGCTACCAGAAACTGAATTTTGCCGTTAAAGATCGGCAGGCGCGAGTAAACGTGCATGCCATATAAATTGTCGAGTGGGCATTTCAGGCTGTGCGGATAATCCACGTCGAGGGCTGCCATCTGATCTTCCCACCACTGATCGGTTTCGAGCAGAACGAGAATATCCGGCCGGTGTTCTTTCACAATGTCCAGCAGGCGGGCTGATTTACGGTTAGTCATCAGTACGTTGCAGTTAATTATTTTCAGCCGCGGATGACCGTTGGGAATAGTCTTTTTTACCTGTACCGGATAGAGAGGGGTATAAGGCAAAATCCACCAAGCCTGATATACCATGCAGGCCAGCGACAGCAGCACGATCAGCGTGGTGAGCGCCCCTCCGGCAGGCAAGATCCACAGCTCAGTCAGCAGGAACAGCAGGGACAGCGTTGCCATTTGCAGCCGAGGGAAATCCCACACCCGCACCCACCAGCGCTGATTTTTCGACAAGGGTAACAGCGTCAGCAACGTCATGATAACGGTCAACACGCTGACAATAATTCGAAGTGTATGCATTAAATCAGGACTCACTCAGGGTATCGGCGTGACGCCAGTGCAACTGCGGGGAAAGATAACACTGGTTCTGTGCAGGTTGCTGCTCGTTAATCAGGCCAGTGACCATCTCAAAACAGTGGATCGCCAGCGCGCGGCAATCCTGTGCCACGGTATCAATTTTTACCGAGAGAGAATCATACAGATAGTGGTCATCGAAACTGCACAGGTGGATATCGCTTTCCAGCAGCTTGTGCTGGCTCATGTAGCGCAAAACCCCTTCCATCAGTCCGCAGGAGGCGACAAACAGCGCCTTCGGTGGACGTCCGAGCCGGGCACACAGGTTAGCAAACATCTCGTATCCTGAACCTGGATGGTAATTACCGTAGAGGATCCATTCGGGTTTGAGGTTCACTCCGGCGCGCTCCAGCCCGAGCTGATAGCCCGCCAGGCGGTCGCGGGTCGGGGAGATCCGAGGCTGCCCGCCGAGGAAGTAAAACTCCTCCTGCTGATATTTCGCCACCTTTTCGACCAGCGCAGCCGAAGATTCGATGGCCTCACAGACCACCAGCGGCAGTTGGGTATCGCTGATATGGCGGTCAAACAGCACCACCGGCAACTGCTGACTTATTTTCAGATATTCCGCGTCATTAAGCATACTGGAGGCGACAATCAGACCATCGACCTGACGCTGAATCAGGTTGTTGACCACCATCATCTCCTGACTGGTATTTTCATCCGTACAGGCAATCAGCAACTGCATGCCGTTTTCACGACACAGGGTTTCAAGTTCATTGGAACAGGCGGCGAAACCGTAGTTGGTCATCTCCGGCACCACCAGTCCCAGCGTATAGCTGCGCGTCACATTCAGCGAACGGGCATGAATGCTGGGTTGATAATGGTGTTCAGCCGCCACAGCGAGGACGCGATCGCGGGTAGCATCAGAGATGCGAAATTTTTTGCTGTGCCCGTTAAGCACCTGGCTGGCGGTGGATTTGGACACGCCAGCCAGTTCTGCAATACCGCTGATAGTGATGCGTTTGCTTTTTTTCACTGCGCCATATTCTATTGTCTGGAAAGAATTTTATTCTATCACGCAATCCGACAAGGGCCAGTGGCACAGCGCCATGCTCTCCTGTCCCATAAGGCGAATATGTGCGGGCTGCGTCGGGAAATAACGCGACGACATCACGGCAGCCCCCTGATTGATAAAAATCTCCACGCTGGAATGGTCGCACAGCAGGCGTAACTCCCGCAGTTCCCCGCGCCAGTAGCGATGTTCAAGTTCTCCACTGCGCAGATTTCGCCGTGACAGCGCGAGCCGTTCGCCATCCCATTGCAGCGTAAGCACCCCGCCAAGTTCGGCACTGAAAGGCGTGCTGGTCTGAATCAGCAACTCCGCCTGTGAAACATTCCAGTGCGGTGCCTCATCGGCCATACCCTGCCACCTCTGCTCTTCCCCCCGCAGTTGCTGTAGTTCGCGGGCGGGTTGCTGATAGATTTTACCGTCGTGCAGGGTCAATTCTCGCGGACAGGTCATCGTGTGGATCCAGCCCTGCTGGACGGTCGGCTGATAAAATTCATCACCGTCAGGAATACCCATCCAGCCGAACAGCAGCCGCCGCCCATCATCGCTGAGCGTGGTTTGCGGTGCGTAAAATTCAAAACCGAGATCCAGTTCAGTGAACTCGCCGTGCGGGAAAGCGCCGGTTTGGTGATCCAGCCGGCCGGTAAAATAACCGGCCTGAAACGTATTCAGATACCGCTCACTTTGCGCCGCCAACCCCTGCGGGCAGCAGATCAGCACGTCAGTTTCACCGAGCGAAAACAGATCCGGGCACTCCCACATGTAGCCAAAATCACCCAACCCGTTCAGGCCGGAGCCGGCGATCTCCCCCACGACTTCCCAACGGGTTAAATCTGCCGAACGCAGCAACAAAACTTTGCCATGCAGATTGATGTCCTGCGCACCCAGCACCATGTACCACAGGCCGTTATGCTGCCAGACTTTTGGGTCACGGACGTGACCGCTGTAGCCGTCGGGCAAGGGCAAAACCGGCCCGCTTTTATCAAATTCTCCACGCTCATTTTCACGTGCCAGACACTGGAAAGCCGTGCGCGTACCGTCGGGATATTTGACATTGCCGGTATACACCAGCGTCAGCGTGCCATGGTCAGACACCGCGGAACCTGAGTAACAGCCGTGGGATTCATACGCTTCAGTCGGTACCAATGCGACCGGTTCGTGCCGCCAGTGAACTAAATCTGCCGAGCTCCAGTGACCCCAGAACTTTGCTCCGTGCGCACAGGCCAGCGGATTCCACTGATAGAACAGATGATAGCGGCCATCGTGCTGAATAAAACCGTTCGGATCATTGAGTAATCCTACCGGCGGTGCCAGATGCCAGGCCGGACGGTGCATATCTGCGCTGGCCCGCGCCTGCCCGGACATCACTGCTCGCAGCGCCTGTTTGAGTAAAGAGGCTTCTGACATTATTCGCTCTCCGTTTTATATTTCAGCAGCAGGGAGATAAGGAACGCGCTGCCAAAGGCAATCCCGAGACCCACCATGTAGCTGAGCATGGAGCTGGCCTGCACAATCGCCAGCCCCGGAATACCGGTTAGCCCGACGGCAGTCATGTTGACGTGCATCGCGACCACCCACGCGCCGCCGAGTGCGCCCCCGGCCAGTGCGGCCAGGAAGGGTTTCATAAAGCGCAGGTTAATCCCGAAGATCGCCGCTTCCGTTATTCCGAGCATAGCTGAGAACGCTGACGGTACGGCAATCGCTTTAATTTTTGCGTCGCGCGTTTTGAAATACACCGCGAGACAGGCGCCTCCCTGTGCCACGTTGGCCATTGACCAGATCGGCAGCAGGAAATTGACGCCAATATTCGGGTTCCCCAGCAGTCCGGCTTCAATGGCATGAAAACTGTGGTGAACGCCGGTGATCACAATGACCGAGTAAAGCCCGCCAAACAAAAGCCCCGCCATCCAGCCCGCGTGGGTGATAAGTGTACTGAGCACAAAGGAGATGCCATCGCCCAACGCGCGCCCCGCTGGCCCGATGATCAGTAGTGCGATAAAGCCGGAGATCACAACGGTAAAGAACGGCGTGAGGATTAGATCCAGTGCATCAGGAATGACTTTTCGCAGGCGTTTTTCGATAAAACTCATAAACCACACGGCCAGCAATACCGGGAACACCGTGCCCTGATAGCCAATCATGGCGATCTCCAGACCAAAGAAATTCATGGTATGGAAACCACCCGCCACGCCCCAGGCGTTGGTCAGTGCGGGATGGGTCAGGATGCCACCAAGCGTCGCGCCCAGATAAGGGTTACCGCCAAATTCGCGGGCCGCCGTAAAGCCAATCAGGATCGGCAAAATGATAAATGCCGCCGAGCTGAACATGTCGAGCATGATAAAAATCGCGCTGTCGGCATTGGCCCAGCCATACGTTTTAACCATCCCCAGCAAGCCCATCAACAGGCCGGAGGCCACGATGGCCGGAATGATCGGTACGAAGATATTCGACAACATGCGTGCCAGACGCTGGAAGGGATTCAACTTCTGTGCGGCAATATTGGCCGCTTCGGATTTACTGGATTCGCTGATGCCGGCCACTTGAATGAATTCTGCATGGACTTTGTTCACCAGACCGGTGCCGAAGATAATCTGAATCTGCCCGGCATTGCTGAAACAGCCCTTAACGCCCTCAACTTTTTCAATGGCATTTTTGTTGATCAGACTGTCATCGACCAGCACCAGACGCAGGCGCGTGGCACAGTGTGCGGCGCTGGCAATATTCTCTCTTCCGCCCAATAAAGGGAGTAACTCGCAGGCAATTGCGTTGATATTCATAGCGTTCCTTATTTAACCCTGAACGACAGCGCCTGATTAACTCAGGCGTGCCTTGCTGGTGCACAATCTTGCCGGCTTAGAACCAGGTTTCCATCTGGATGCCGAAATTCCACTGCCCGCCGGAAGTAAAGCCGTCGGTACCGAATGAATCGCTGGAGGAGTAGTTATCCAGGTCTTTGCTCCAGTCCATGTAACTGGCAAATAATCGTATTTCGGGACGGCTGAGAATATCGCTGATATCCCCTACTTTGAAGGTCGGGGCGAACGTCAGCTTATAGAACCCTCCTTTCACTTTGTTGTTGTCTTTATAGCCCTGCGGGTCGAGATCCATATATTGGTAACTGCCCTCGTAGGCCAGCGCAAAGTTTTCGGTGATCTCCTGAATCAGGCGGGTGTTGAAAGTCAGCCATTTGTAGTTATCACCCGAGACATATCGGTCTTTGCTTTGCTGGGCCAGAATGGCCGGGGCAATGCTCCAGTTTTTACCCAGCGGCGTAATACCATAGGTTGCCAGGCGAAGCGTACTGGCGTCGTCAGTCAGATGCCCGTCAGACCCTAACGCTTTCACCTCGGCCCCTAACCCGTGACCGTACAATAATGCCGTTTTCGAAGAGCCATCCCGCAGGCCATAGAAGCTCTCGCCGTGGTACGCCAGCATAGAGTGGAAGCCGGCATCGGCGGCATGGCTGTTGACACTATTGCCGCTGTTTTCACGGTCCTGATTATTTTTGGCGCGTAATCCACTGACCATCCACTGGAACGGACCCGCATAGTTATTGGCGGTGAAGATGTAGTTTTCGATGCGCGTGTCGTCGTGATTATTGCCGTTATCGATATCGTCGAAGTTCCGACCGTAAAGGGAGAAGTTACTTTTCAGATTCTCACTCCACTTCACGTCATAAATACCGCCACCGGTTCCCGCGAGGAAGATCACGTCGGAATCCAGCCAGTGAATATCGAAGTTGTCGCGGTCAAAACGCTTACCGGCCCACAGTGTGGAATCTTTCACCGCGCCGCCAAAGGTCGGCAGCGATCCCAGTTCCACATAGGCCTGACGTACGTTGAGATCGCTGGTTTCGCCGGTCCAGTCGTTATAACTCCGCTGCCCATCGGCCAACATCACCTTGTAACGTGTGGTGGCACCGCTCGCCAGTTGCTGTTTGTGTTCCAGATTCAGCTCAACGTAGGTGTTATTTTCGTTGCCCAAACGGCCTACCGCGCCACCGGTTTGCCCGGCAGGCGTGAGGTAGGGGCCGCTTTCGGTAGAGGTGCCGGAATCATTCATGATCACGCCTGAACGAGCATAGCCGTGGAACTCAAAACCGCTGTCGCCACTCTCTTTCATTTTGCTGTTGTTAGCTAACAACTCGGTGCGTTTAGCTACGTCGGCGGTCTGTTTTTCTGTGTTCTCGGCATGTTTAGCCACTTCAAGGGTTTTCTGCTCGTTGCTGGCGGTGCGTGTTTCCAGCCTTTTCACCTGCCTTTCTGCGTCCGTGGCGCGGGCTTCTGCTTTGGCTGCACGACTCTCGGCCAACTGCAGACGTTTTTCCAGCGCATTCAAGCGGGCTTCGATGGCGCTGGTGGTCGGATCGGCACCCTGGGCCGCCCCCGAAAGAATAAGTCCAATGGCAACAGCCAGATAACGTGGTTTCATCATTATTTTTATTTCCAGAGGAGGTTAATTATTATGTGAAACGTCAGTTTGCTAAATTGCTAAACTGGTTTTCCTGCACACCATAATCACTTGCCGCGTATTCCGGCAACGAAGTTCAGAGGTTTTATTCTATAAATGTGATCACTCTGGCAAATCTGGAGTTATTGAATGAACCTTAATAAGCTTGTTATGCTAAACCGGTTCTTCTAAAGTGGCTGACGGGAAATTTACGCAGGGAGTGATGATGGGAAATCGAGTTTGGGTTATCGGGGATGCGGTGGTGGATTTGATCCCTTCCACCAATAATCAACTACTGAAATGTCCGGGCGGTGCGCCCGCGAATGTCGCGGTGGGTATCAGCCGGCTAGGGGGTGACAGCGCCTTCATTGGGCGCGTGGGAGAAGACCCTTTCGGGCGTTTTTTATGCCAGACGCTGCAGGATGAAGCCGTGAACATCGACTTTATGTACCGCGACCCTTATCACCGCACCTCCACCGTGGTGGTTGAAAACGACGCCAGCGGTGAACGCTCGTTCACGTTTATGGTACGTCCGAGCGCCGATCTGTTCCTGCAACCCGCCGATATTCCGGCTTTTGAGGCCGGTCAGTTTCTTCATCTATGCTCGATTTCCCTCTCCGCTGAGCCCTCACGGTCCGCCGCCTTTCTGGCGATGGCGCAGATGAAAACAGCCGGAGGTAAAGTGAGTTTTGATCCGAATATTCGCCATGATTTATGGCCAGACGAAGCGCAACTGCGTGAATGTCTGCATCAGGCGTTGTCGCTGGCTGATGTGGTGAAGGTTTCTGAGGATGAGCTGGAGTATCTGACGAGTGAAACGCTGATTTCAGAAGGCGTTATCCGCCTGTGTCAGCACTACAACCCGGAGCTATTATTGGTTACGCAGGGTAAGGAAGGCGTGCTGGTCTATCAGAAAAAAGATGCGTCACTGAAACACTACCCGGCGCCGACGGTAAAAGCCGTCGATACCACCGGTGCGGGTGATGCCTTTGTCGCCGGTTTGCTGGCCGGTCTGGCCGAGCGTGGCAAGGATGAGTGCCCTGAGATGCACTGGCAGACGACCATTCGCCAGGCCATCGGCTGTGGTGCGCTGGCAACGACGGCAAAAGGTGCCATGACCGCCCTGCCCGATGCTGTGTCGCTGGCCGCCTTTACCCGTCAGGCATTCGCATAATTCTGGTATTAGTTTTACATAACAAAACGCCGCTGCTTCATCGGTACGAGGTGAAACAGCAGCGCGAGAGTGACTTTACTGCGGGGAATTATTGACTGGAAGGCACATGACACCAGTTGCGTTGCTCGACGATCCCGCCGTCTGGCGAGGTGTAGCCAATACAGCCCAGAATCGAGTCAAACAGCTTCTCATGGAATACCGGTTTCTTTTCGGCAGCCAGTTTTTGCAGCTGCTGGAAACCCGCGCGATTCTGGTCATCGGAGAGGAATTTATCTGATGCCCACACCATGATCGGCACCGTACGCTGTTCCGGTGGCGCGTGGTCACGCGGCGTACCGTGGAAATGCATACTTTTGGAAATCGACTCACCGTGATCCGACGCATAAAACACGATGGCGTTCTTATCACGCAGCTGGTTAAACACCTGCTCGAGGAAGTAATCGGTATAGAGCAATGAGTTATCGTAGGCGTTAATCATCTCCTGCGTTGAACAGGAATCATCGATGCCCATGCACTCGGGCTGGTACTTAGCGAATGAACGCGGGTAGCGGTCAGAGTAGAGATAATGGGAGCCCTTGGTGTGCAAAATGATCAGATGCTTGCCTTCAGGATGGTTAGCCATCGAATCTTTCATTTCATCCACCAGCAGCATGTCATCGACAGGTTTACCGGCGTTACGCTTCTCTGAGGCGATATTCTCGCGCAGCGAATAGTCATCGGCGCGGGTTTTGTTGTAGAACCAGGCTTCACTCTGCATGGAGTAAAGTTCAGAACTCCAGCCGCTGCTCTTCATTACAGAGAAGACGTTGGCTTCTTTCAGCGTACGCTGCGGCGCTTCAGACGCCCCGCCTTCGCGTACAAACATGCAGCGCAGCGAGAGTTTAGTCGCGGTGTCACAGGAGTAGCCTTGCAGAGCGGCAAGATTTTTCTCTTTGCTCAGGTAAGGCGTATTGTCACGATCGTAGCCATAAATCCCCATGTGGTCACGGCGCGCACTTTCACCAATCACAAACACCACGTAAAGATCTTTGATATCTTTTGGCGGCACGTAAGTGAAGTGTTTAGCCGGATCGAACAGATTCTTGGTATCTTCTGCTTTGCTGTAAGAGCTGTACGCGAACAAGCCGAGCGCCGAAAGCCAGTTGGAGGGGGAATAAGTCCCGGCCACGACGCCACCGTAGCTGGCCATCATGCGGTTATTCACCACATCATGTTTATCCTGCACCTTGCCCATCAGTTGCAGCGGCAGATAGCAGACGAGGCCAGCCATGACCAACAGCACCCCTTTTTTTAGTAACCCTGTCGGCGAACTCTCTTTGAATGCCGAACCCGGCATTTTGCTCATCCACAGCAATAGCAGCGGCAGCAGACTGAACAGGACCGTCCAACCCACGAAATGTGTGCCAATGGACTCTTTAGACAGATCGATTGAATCCGACGCCAGTGCTGCTGCCAGAATACCGTAGCCAATATCGACGTTGAACAAAATCATGTAATAGCTGGCCGCCGCTGACGAAATGACAATCAGGCTGAGCAGCAGGCGGAAAACGGTCTTGCCGGTGAAAGAGACGAGTAATGTCAGGAAGTAGACCAGTGCGAACGATGCGAGCATTTCTACCGCAAGGGACAACAGGTTGTCGTAATGCAACTGGCCAAAGCGACGGAAGAAAATCGGAAGGTTAAGCAGGATCCCCAGGTAAAGCGCAATGAACAGAGAAATTTTCTGTTGCGAAAGTAAGCGTAATTTATGCATCAGTGAGTGGAGCTCTTTTGTAAAAGTCAGTGTGCGTTGTGCTGCCCGCGCATGTCGACATGTTAAAGGCAGGCGTCAGAGTACACGTCGATAACTTATTCTGACCAGTAACCAATGCATTTGTTTCGGCTTCAATCATTTCAGTCAATGTAATAATGTAACCATGTTGACGAAATACTTATATTTCAATAGCCTGAAATTTCGCTTTCCTTACAATTTTTTTAAGTTTGTTGAGCAACTATTGAGAAATTGTGGCGATCTTTTCCTCATAAAGGGTCGGGAAGTGTAACGTAAAGCGCGTCTGCCCCTGGTCCAGACTCTGCACGGTTACGCTTCCCTGATGCAGCGCCATAATGGCCTGCACAATAGATAACCCTAACCCATTTGAGCTGCCGCCTTCGCTACGAGAAGCATCGGCGCGATAGAAACGATCAAACAATTTCTCCCGCTTGCCATCTGGGATCGGCGCCCCCGTGCTGGTGACGTGGACGCGGGTTGCCTGCCCGCCCTGCTCAACCTGCACGCAAATCTGCGTATTTTCATCACCATAGCGGATAGCATTGGCCACCAGATTGCTCAACGCGCGCTGAAATAAAATGGCGTCGGCATACAGCATGCCCTCGCCTTTACACACCAGTTGCATCCCACGTTCCTCGGCCAGCCCTTCGAAGTAATCCACCACACGGGCCGTCTCGGAGGCCAGCGCCAGCGGCGTGATATTCAGTACCGACCGGGCATGGGAGGCACGGGCAAGAAACAGGATATTTTCGACCATGCGCGAGATGCGTTCCAGCTCTTCCATGTTGTTTGCCAGCAGCGTCTCGTACTCTTCCGTGCTGCGCGGCTGATAAAGCGCCACCTGACAATGGCCCATCAGCGCGCCTACCGGCGTACGAATTTCATGCGCAAGATCGGCAGAGAATTGGGTCAGGCGTTCATAGCCTTCAGCCAACCGGTCAAGCATCGCGTTGAAAGAGTGAATCAGCTGCTGCAACTCCTGCGGCGCATCTTCAGAACTCAGGCGCGTAGAGAGACTGGTCGGATGGATCTGTGCGGCTTCCTGCGCCATTTTATGCAGCGGCCGCAGGCCACGGCGGATCACGCCAAACCCCAGCACGGCAATCAGGATATAAGCGAAAACGACAGCGCCGATGATCTCCAGACGGAAAGCCACCAGCATCTGTGCCTCACCCGTCATAAAGTGTGCGGCTGAGATATCCACCGTGCGGCCATCTTGCATGCGTACTGCTGCGGAGGTAAAGCGTACGGGTGTGCCGTCAGGCGCGGAAAGATGGTGAACGGTATCGAGCGTTAACTCGCGACCATCGGCGACCGGTTTAACATCCGGTAAAGGCAGGCGCGACGGGTTGACATTGATGATCGGTGGCTGGTTTTCCAGCCTGAATTGCAGGATATCCCGCTCGTTGCCGAGCATGTTTTCAAACAGCTCAGGGCTGCGACTCAGTTGCGACAGTGGGAAATCATTACTCAGCAGATGACGGAAATATTGCACCCGCCCGGTGACCTGATAATCGGCGCGGCGGATGAGCTCTTTTTCCATCGAGTAGTAGAGATAAAACCCGACAGCACTGACCACCAGGGCGGCGATCAGCGCAAAAAGCAGCGTAGCACGCAGGGTCAGCGACATGGCATGTTTTGGCCTGTTGACGGTAGCTGAAATACTCATATGCGCACTTCGCAAACGTAGCCGATACCACGCACGGTATGGATCAATTTGACCTCAAATGCCCGGTCGATTTTGGCCCGCAGGCGTTTCACCGCCACGTCCACCACGTTGGTGTCGCTATCGAAATTCATATCCCACACCTGTGAAGCAATCATGGTACGCGACAGCACTTCGCCTTCCCGGCGCATCAGTAAGTGCAGCAACATAAATTCTTTATTGGTGAGTGCAATCACCTGTTCCTGGCGCGTCACGCGGCGGCGCAGCACGTCCAGATGCAGATCCGCCAGCGAAAAGGTATCCGCCTCGCGGGCCGTCGGTCGGCGCAGCAACGTGCGGATACGCAGTACCAATTCAGTGAACGAGAAAGGTTTGATCAGATAGTCATCGGCACCCAGCTCCAACCCGTGGATACGATCCTGCACTTCATCACGCGCGGTGAGAAACAGTACCGGCACATCACTTTTTTTGCGCAGCACTTCCATCACCTGCCAGCCATCGAGACCGGGCAACATGACATCGAGGATCACGGCGTCATAGCCCTCTTCCAGCGCCAGAAACAGGCCGTCGGCCCCGTTACGCGCCAGATCCACACGATACCCCGCCTCACCTAACCCCTTTTTCAGGTAGTCGCCGGTGCTGATGTCATCTTCAATAACCAGTATCCGCATGCAGATCGCCTATGATTCCGTGAATCGTTGGCAGGATCTTATCAGTTCTCTTGCACATGTTTGATGACAATTTTGTCATCAAGTTGTCATCTCAAGGTTCCGGTTTATCGTCCATTCTTGATCTACACAAATCGCGTGGTGGCAACACCACGGCCTTGATAGACATGCAAATATGGAGAGTTAAAATGATGAAATCAACGCGCCTGGCGGGCTTATTGTTGAGTTCCCTGCTGATGTGCAGCGGTGCATTCGCCGCCGACAACGTGATCAAACCTACCCGTGGAACCATTGATTCTGTTAATGATTCCTCCATTCAGGTTACCACCCGTCAGGGCGAGAAACTGGATGTCAAACTGACCGACCAGACCAAAATCAACAGCGTAACCAAAGGCCAGATTTCCGATATTAAAGCCGACAGTTTTATCGGCACTGCGGCAGTTCCACAGGCCGACGGCACGCTCAAAGCGCTGGAAGTTCACGTATTTGCGCCAAGCTTGCGCGGGAGTGGGGAAGGTTTTAACCCGTTTGAATCCGCTGACGGCAAAATCAATACCATGACCAACGGCACCGTCGGCAAGCTCGTTAACAGTCATGGCCGCACTCTGACCGTGAAATACCATGACGCCGAGAAAACCGTGGTCGTCCCTGATGATGTGCCGGTGGTGTTGCTGGCACCGGGTGACCGCAGCCTGCTGAAACCTGGCGTGAAAATCGTGCTGTTCGCAACTAAAGATGACAAAGGCCAGCTGGCTGCCCGCGGCATTGCTGCCGGTAAAGAGGGTGTCGCGCCACCGATGTAACGTTTTTCGTCGGTAGCCTGTGTCTGACAATATGCCGACGAAGAATGAATATGTGCACTAAGCAGTAACCAATGCGGCGCGGACCTCCCTCTTTCGCGCCGTTTTGCTATCTGATGTGCCCTTGTTTGACCACGCAGGAGAGGCCTCGTGAGCCATCAACCCTCTGTGAAAGTCCTACCCCATAAGCCGCCGCGCCAAAGAAGAATTCATCCGTGGCCGGTTCGCCTGTGTCACTGGATAAATCTGCTCGCCATGATCGGTATGGTGATGAGCGGCTGGGGAATTTATAACGCCGATCCGCTGTTCAGTTTTCTCACTTTCCCGCAAAGCACTACGGTCGGCGGCTGGTTGGGCGGTAATATTGCCTGGCATCTGGCCGTGATGTGGCTGCTGGCGGCCAATGCGCTGATCTATCTGATCTGGGGTTTGTTCAGCGGCCATTTCAAACGTAATTTTTTCCCATTTCCCCCTAAATCTATCTGGCGCGATGTTGTACAGGCGCTGACCTTTACGCTCCCGCACAAGCTCGGCGAATATAATGCTGTGCAGAAAGTGATGTACGTTGGGGTGCTGTTGCTCGGTGCCCTGCTGGTGTTGTCAGGGCTTTCTATCTGGAAGCCGGTCCAGTTCAGCGGGCTGGTGTGGCTGTTTGGCGGTTTCGACATCGCGCGCTATGTTCATTTCTTTGCCATGAGCGGCGTGATGCTATTTGTAGTGGTTCACGTTGTGATGGTGCTGCTGGTACCAAAAACCTTCATGACCATGATCACCGGCGGCAAAAAGCAGCCCGTAAAGGAGAGCGCTGATGAGTGAGAAATCTAACCGGCCAAAAATCATCGTCGAGCCCGATCAGCGTAAACAGCTGGTGAACCTTCAGCGGCGGCTGTTGTTGCGCTCTGGTCTGACGCTGGGGGCGGTCTCGATGCTCACTGGCTGTAATTTACAAGACGGCGATGAGGTCGACAAAGTGCTGTGGGCCATGTCGCGCTGGAATGACCGGGTGCAAGGCTGGCTGTTTGGCGGGCAGAAGCTGGCTCAGACCTACCGTGCTGATCAAATCACTACGCCGTTTCGTTTCAACGCCTTTTATCCTGAGTACAACGTGCCGGACATTGATATTCCCAACTACCGGCTGGAAGTCTCCGGGTTGGTGCAGAAAAAAGCGTCCTGGACGCTGGAACAGTTACAGCGCCTGCCGCAAGAGAGCCAGATCACCCGGTTGATTTGTATTGAAGGCTGGAGCGCTATTGGCCAGTGGAGCGGCGTACCGCTGAAGACATTCCTTCAGCATATCGGCGCAGATCTGAGTGCGAAATATGTCGGTTTCAAATGCGATGACCGCTATTACTCCAGCATCGATATGGCCACCGCGCTGCATCCGCAAACCATTCTGGCGCTGGATTTCGGCGGAAAACCGCTGCCACCCGATTTTGGCTACCCGTTACGCTTACGCATGCCGACCAAGCTCGGTTTCAAGAACGCCAAGCACATCGGCGCGATATTCGTCACCAACGAGTACCCCGGCGGTTACTGGGAAGATCAGGGATATAATTGGTTTAGCGGGATTTGATGTTGCGGATTGGTACAGATTGAATCCATAAAAAAACCGCCTCAAAAGAGGCGGTTTCAGTTTCGAAGATGTGCAGCAGCATCTGGCCTGCTACAGTTTTCGAATAATTAGAAGCGGTAACCCACGCCTGCGATCCAGGTGCCAACGTCAACGCTACGAATGCGAGACTGCTCGTAAGAGAAGTCCAGAGCAACGTTTTCGATTGGGTTGAACTGCAGACCAGCGCCGTAAGAGAAGCCGTAATCGCTGGTATCAGATTTTTCACGCAGAACGGTAGAGCTGGTATCAGTGCTACCCTGGAATTTACCGTAACCCACACCCACAACACCGTAGATGGAAGCCCAGTCATTCAGACGGTATGCAGGACCCGCAGTGATGCCGTAGTATTGTGATTTGTTGTAGCCATTGTCAGCTGCAGAATCGTTCTTTTCCAGATAAGTGAAAGAGCCGATCACACCCAGTGGGTTGCTGTCTTGCTCGTAACGGTATTTCAGGTTGAAGCCGTTTGCTTTGTTCACAACGCCTTGCATATCACCCTGCGCGTAACCACCGGTTACAGTGCTGGTGTCAGCGAATGCGCTGGAAGCGCCCAGTGCTACTACGCAAGCTAATGCGGAAAGACATGCAATTTTTTTCATAACAACCACCTCAAATGGGAAACAAAGTAACCTTCACCATGAAAATATAACAAAAAGCAGTGTGAAACTCTGCCTAATCTAAGGTGTCCAAAGCGTTATATGGTGTAACAAGAAGTTTCCAGAACAACCTATCTTATTAATTTAAAGGGTTTTTTCACTTTAAAAGCATAAGTGAAACTTATTGAACTTTTTTCGTTTAGCAGATAATTCCTAAATTTTTGAGCGTTTTTTGACCTTAAAACCGCCTTTTTTTGCGAAAACACTTCCTAAAAAAATCTTTTTTATGGATTTTTCCGTTCTGCTTTTCACTCTACACTGTGTCATCGCACAAACATTATTTTTACATTTCATCTGCAAAACAAGAATTCCCCGGACAGGGATCACATTTAAGGCGCAAAGGATGACCAGGTTAGACAAAAATTCAGCAACAGGCGATTCGTCTATAGACAAGAGCATTGCTGATACCCAGTACCAAGAAGCACCCGCGCTGCCCGTGTTACCGAAAACAGCATCACCGCTTATCGCTGTACTGCTGCTATTGATTGCCATGCTTTCGCTACAAGGTGGTGCATCACTGGCCAAAACCCTGTTTCCGGTGGTCGGTCCGCAAGGCGTGACGGCGTTACGTCTGGGGATGGGTTCCCTGCTGCTGCTGGCGTGGTTCCGACCATGGCGGATGAACATTCGCGGCGGTAATTTTCGCGCCTTGCTGATTTATGGTCTGGCCCTCGGCAGCATGAACTACAGCTTCTATCTGGCGATTCAAACTATACCGCTCGGGGTCGGCGTAGCCCTCGAATTCACCGGTCCGCTGGCTGTGGCGATGTTCTCCTCGCGCCGTCCGATAGATTTCGTCTGGGTGATTCTGGCAGTGGTCGGGTTGTGGTTCTTGTTGCCTCTTGGCCATGACACGGACAGCATCGATCTGAAAGGCGCCTGTCTGGCGCTGTTTGCCGGGGCCTGCTGGGCAATCTATATTCTGGCGGGGCAACGGGCAGGCAGCAGCTACGGGCCCGGCACAGCAGCGCTGGGCTCGCTGATTGGCGCATTGATATTTTTCCCGATTGGCGCCATTCAGGCACATAGCTCAATTTTCAGCCTGGCAGTCCTGCCGCTGGGCTTGTTGATTGCCCTGCTCACCTCTGCCGTGCCCTACTCGCTTGAGATGGTGGCCATGACGCGCTTACCGGCAAAAACTTTCGGTACCCTGATGAGTATGGAACCGGCCATGGCAGCGATGTCCGGCATTATCTTCCTGGGTGAATACCTCAATGGCATGCAGTGGCTGGCACTGGCGGCGATTATAGCGGCGTCTGCGGGTTCGACCCTTACCATCCAGCGCAAGACCAAACTGGAAACGGTGGAAGTACCGGGTAATAATCCTTCCGGAAAGTGATGCCTGCTTTTTTCCAGAAAACCACGCCTCAGTGTGTGGTTTTTATTACTTAAAAATCAAAAAGTTAAAATATTTTTTCTATTAATTCGAAAATATCTACATTTCTCTGCATCCAAAACTGCCCCCTGATTCGTATGTATTGATGTGAGGCAAGACCTTACCCATTCAATCCAAAAGGATCACATCATGAAAACGCTTATCCGTACCGCAATCTGTGCTTCAATTCTGTTCAGCAGCGCGTCAATGGCCGCAATGATGTCCGACACCACCATGGTAGGGGGTGCGGCCATGTATCCTTCCAAAAATATTGTTGAAAACGCCGTGAACTCTAAAGACCACACCACGCTGGTTGCCGCTGTCAAAGCTGCCGGTCTGGTCGACACCCTGCAAAGTAAAGGACCGTTTACCGTATTCGCTCCCACCGACGCGGCTTTCGGTAAGTTGCCGGCAGGTACTGTGGCTAATCTGGTGAAACCAGAAAATAAAGCCACGCTGACCAGCATCCTGACCTACCACGTGGTCGCCGGGAAATATGAGATGAAGGATTTGGAAAAACTGATCAAACAGGGTGGCGGTAAAGCCGAGTTGAAAACAGTGAATGGTCAGGCACTGTGGTTGATTGGCAATGGCCCGCACAATATCCAGCTTAAAGATGCCAAAGGCGACGTGGCGAACATCAGCACCTATGATGTGCAACAGAAAAACGGTGTGATCGATGTCATCGACACCGTGCTGATGCCTAAATAAAACCGTCTATACTGGGTGCAGTGCTGCCTGTGTTGGCACTGCACACTTGAGGTTTTGGGGTTGGCGAATGCATGACAATTCAATAACAAACAGAGTGTCGGATCCGAACGCGGATCCCTTGCGTGACCTGATGCATGCCATGGCTAGCGGTGATCGTCAGGCATTCGAAAAACTGTATCGCCTGACGTCACCGCGCCTTTTTGCCGTTGCACTGCGCATGTTGCGTCGTCATGCCTGGGCTGAAGAAGTGTTGCACGACAGCTTTATTACCGCCTGGAACCGGGCTACCTCCTATAATCCATCGCTCAGTTCGCCGATGACCTGGCTAACGCACATTGTGCGCAACCGTGCGATTGACTGGATGCGCGGCAGTGACAACCAACTGACCGAACTTGACGACAGCATGCAGGAGAGCCTGTGTGCCGATAACGACGAGCCTCTGCGGCAACTGCAACAGGACGGCGATGCCAAAGTGCTGGCCGACTGCCTGGCGCATTTACCGGCGGAACAACGGCAAAGTCTGGTGCTGGCTTACTATCAGGGACTTTCACACGGCGAAGTCTCAGACCATTTACAACAACCTCTTGGCACGATCAAAAGTTGGATCCGTCGCGCCCTGGAGCACTTAAAGAGCTGCGTGGGCCTATGAAAAACAGACGGGAATATCATGCCGCTCTGTCGGCGGAATATGCGCTGGGAACCTTACGCGGCGCCGCAAAACGACAGTTTGAACAACGGATGCAAAGTGACCCGGTGTTACAGGCCGAGGTTGCCCGCTGGCAGGAGGCATTGACTCAGCTCGATAACTCACTCACTCCAGTAATGCCCCCCGCCTCCGTGTGGAAACGAATTCAGCTGCAGCTCGGCCCGGTGCCTGAGCGCCAGAATGCCATGCCTGCGGCAACAACGCCGTGGCGCGGTTATCTCGGGTGGGCGCTGGCCGCAGGGCTGGCGGCGCTGCTGCTGGTACCGCGCCTGCTGGTGCAGCCTTCAACCATTACGCCGGTAGCAATTTTAGCCAATAACAGTGCCGATACCGGACAGTGGGTGGTCAGTGTGGATAAAAGCGCTAACAGCCTGATGCTGACACCGCTGCATACGCGTGAAATCGCCAAAGACCGCAGTCTTGAACTGTGGACCATTCCGGCAGGCGGCAAGCCGCGTTCGCTGGGATTGTTAAGCGATGCCTCGCCGACCCAGTTGTCGCTGGCGGCCAGAATGCCTGATCCGGGTTCAACGCTGGCAATCAGCCTTGAACCGCACGGCGGCTCACCGACCGGGCAGCCAACCGGCGCGGTGCTTTACAGCGGTGCGATTGCCTTATAGAAGCCAGACACTTTCTGACATTCTTTCGCGAAGATGAGATTCGCCAGCCAGCGCAAGTCGGTCTAGGATTATGGGCATCGGTCGCTGCACACGCCGTGCAGTGATTTGTCTCAGGCATCGTAGTAAGGACATGTCATGAAAGACTGGAACCCGGATCTCTATCGTCAGTTCGAAGCCGAACGCACCCGTCCTGCGGCAGAGTTACTGGCCCGCGTGTTACACCCGAATGCAAAATTCATCAGCGACCTGGGCTGTGGCCCCGGCAACAGTACCGAGTTGCTACACCATGCCTACCCGGATGCTTTACTTACCGGCCTCGATACCTCGCAGGCTATGCTGGAACAAGCCCGCGACCGTCTGCCTTCCTGCCGTTTTGAACTGGCAGACATCCGTGAGTGGCGGCCTCAGCAGCAGCAGGACATTATCTACGGCAACGCTTCACTGCAATGGGTGACCGGTCATGAACTGCTCCTGCCTCATCTGATGCAACAGCTGGCACCCGAAGGCATTCTGGCTATCCAGATGCCGGACAATCTTGATCAGCCGTCCCACCAATTGATGCAAAAAGTCGCAGACAGCGGGCCATGGAAAACGCTGATTGGCAGTATTGATAATTCGCGTAAACAACTGCTGAGCACACAGCAGTATTACGATCTACTGGCCAGTCAGGGCGCAATGGTGGATATCTGGCGTACAACCTATTACCACGTCATGCCATCGGCCAAAGCGATTGTCGACTGGCTGAGCAGCACCGGTTTACGCCCTTTCCTCGCCCCGCTGGATGATGTTCAGCAGGAGGCTTTCCTCACTCAGTACCTGCAGGAACTGGAACAGGTTTATCTCCCACGGGCTGACCGAAGCGTGCTGCTCGCCTTCCCGCGCCTGTTTATGATTGCCCGTAAAAGCGCACGTCATTAACACGGGAAAATATAAACCTTCAGACATGCACAGAAACATCATGAATTATTATCGTCAGGATGTTTCTGTGTACCGGGCATCGCGGCAGGAATCGGCTTAAAATAAGAACAAAAAAAAATCAACAAATATAAGAAATTAAAACACCATTATTGCAATAAAAATTCACTAAAGTGTTAATGATAAATATTCACATTAACATTCTTCAGCGATAAATAAGTATAATATGATTATAAATCAGTTCATTAAATAAAAACTCATTCACAAGGGTTGAAACTCACCGTTGTTGAGCATACTGTATTTATAACGCAGATTAATGATATGAATGAGTCATAATTAAATATAAAAACCTTACCATTGATGCAGAAATACTATTTTTCACAGACGCCTCATGGTTATTAGGTTTCAACTATCCAAACGATAGCTGAGAATTTCATGCAGGATGAGAAAAGGTTGCTATACTTATTCCAGTCTTGTTTATCAACACATTGTTAATCGAAATAAGTAGAGTGACAGCTTGAAATGACACAGGGTTGTGCACTCACTTCTACTCAATGAAGAGGATATCAATATGAGCACCGCTAAACTGGTAAAAACGAAATCTTCTGAGCTTCTCTACACTCGCAACGATGTGGAAGAAAGCGTCAAGCTCGATACCATCAAAGTATTGAATCGCCTGGTGGCGCAATTCATTGATCTTTCATTGATCACTAAGCAAGCCCACTGGAACATGCGTGGCGCAAACTTCATCGGTGTCCATGAAATGCTGGACGGCTTCCGTACTGCTATCACCGATCATCAGGATACGATGGCCGAACGTGTGGTGCAGTTAGGTGGCGTAGCCTTAGGGACTGTTCAGGTCGTTAACGATCAGACTCCTTTGAAAAGCTACCCGACCAACATTCATACCGTGCAGGAACATCTGAAAGCTCTGGCTGAACGTTATGCCGTGACCGCTAATGAAACCCGCAAAGCGATCACTACGGTAGAAGATGAAGATACTGCGGATATTCTTACCGCTGCCTCACGCGACCTGGATAAATTCCTGTGGTTCATTGAATCCAATATCGAATAATTTAGGTTGATTGCCGGGTTAAAATTACTTCCGGCATACCTCTTATCCGATTTGCCGGCGTACGGCAGTTAAGCGGGTTGGCAATTTCGATTGCCAACCCGCTTTTACATTTATCAAATCTTAATTTCTATAAACGGGAGGATCTATGGCAAGCGGATGGGCGCATGATGGCGCCGTTCAGGATCAGATTGACTCCACAGTTGCAGACGCAGTTCAGCGAGCAAGGCTGGCATTGAGTCATGGAGAAAGTGCTGAGTTCTGCCACGAATGTGGCGAGCCGATTCCAGAAGCGCGGCGTAAAGCGCTGCCGGGTGTGCAATATTGTATCGCCTGCCAGTCCGAGCTCGACAAAAAACAGCAAGCCAGTGCCGGCTATAACCGTCGGGGCAGCAAAGATAGCCAGTTACGCTAACTCTCCTCTCATTGACTAAAAATCATTGCACCATTTTGGTTCAACCCACCTTAATTCCCGCATGTTAACTGGGGGCTAACCCCACATTCTTGCTTCATTTTTAAGCGCGCGTTTCAGGACTTACATGCAAAAGTTAGAGTGAGATTGCAATAACGCAGCGTGATTGTTAATTAGCGATTGTTTAAAAGGCAAAGTTTGGTTAATGATAAAGCGTTGCACCATCACGAGTCATGTCAATTTGTTACACTGCACCAAAAAGATGCAATTCGTGCTTTTTATCCTGCTTTATCGGTTCAGCAAAATATAACTTATTGAATCCTAAAAGACTTAAGTTATGGCATGTATATTGCATCTAATTGAATGTAACACTCTACAGCTCCTAAATTATGTACAAAGGAAATTAACTGATGAAGTCACTGTTGAAAGTTTCCCTGGCCGCACTGACGCTGGCCTTTGCCGTTAGCTCGCACGCCGCAGAAAAAAAATTAATCGTAGCTACCGACACTGCGTTTGTACCTTTTGAATTCAAGCAAGGCGATAAATACGTCGGTTTTGATATCGACTTATGGGACGCGGTTGCGAAAGAGATGAAAGTCTCTTATGAGCTGAAACCAATGGACTTTGGCGGCATCATCCCTGCCCTGCAAACTCATAACATCGACCTGGCCCTGGCCGGTATCACCATCACCCCAGAGCGTAAAAAAGCCATCGACTTCTCTGACGGTTACTACAACAGTGGCCTGATGGTTATGGTCAAAAAAGACAATGACTCAATCAAAAGCGTTGCCGATCTGAAAGACAAAACCGTAGCAGTGAAAAGCGGCACCAGTTCCGTGGATTACATGAAAGCCAACGTGAAAACCAAAGATCTGCGTCAGTTCCCGAACATTGACAGCGCCTATATGGAACTCGGCACTGGCCGCGCTGACGCGGTAATGCACGATACGCCAAACATCCTGTACTTCATCAAAACTGCGGGTAACGGCCAGTTCAAAGCAGTTGGCGAGTCACTGGCAGGTCAGCAGTACGGTATCGCCTTCCCACAGGGCAGCGATCTGCGTGAGAAAGCCAACGCCGCGCTAAAAACCATCAAAGAAAATGGTACTTACGCGAAGATCTACAAAAAATGGTTTGATACCGAACCTAAGTAAATTCCCCTTCGTACTTAACGCCCATACCGTTTTAATTCAGCGGATGGGCGTTTGTCATTGGCTTTACCAGGAGAGAATGCATGCAGTTTGACTGGAGCGTTATTTGGCCCGCTCTGCCTATCCTGCTCGAAGGCGCCAAAATGACCCTGTGGATTTCGGTCCTCGGTCTGGTGGGTGGTCTGATTATCGGTGTGATTGCGGGTTTTGCCCGCGCGTTTGGCGGCTGGTTAAGCAGCCACATTGCACTGGTGTTTATTGAGCTTATTCGTGGTACACCGATTGTTGTGCAGGTGATGTTTATCTACTTCGCCCTGCCAATGATGATTCCTGACCTGCGTATTGACCCGTTCACCGCCGCCGTTGTCACGATCATCATCAACTCCGGTGCGTATATCGCAGAAATTACCCGTGGTGCCGTGCTGTCGATTCATAACGGATTCCGCGAAGCGGGTCTGGCGCTGGGTCTGTCACGCCGTGATACGCTGCGTTATATCATTGCGCCGTTGGCGCTGCGTCGCATGCTGCCACCGCTGGGTAACCAGTGGATCGTCAGCATCAAGGACACCTCGCTGTTTATCGTTATTGGCGTGGCCGAACTGACCCGCCAGGGCCAGGAGATCATCGCCGGTAACTTCCGCGCCATGGAAATCTGGAGTGCGGTTGCCGTTATTTATCTGATTATCACGCTGGCACTGAGCTTTGTTCTGCGCCGCCTCGAACGCAGATTGAAAATTATATGATTGAATTCAAGAACGTCTCAAAACACTTTGGTAAAACCCAGGTGCTCCACGACATCGATCTGAATATTTCTCAGGGTGAAGTCGTGGTCATTATCGGGCCATCCGGCTCGGGTAAATCCACGCTGCTGCGTTGCATCAATAAACTGGAAGAGATCACTTCCGGAGAACTGATTGTCGATGGACTGAAAGTCAATGACCCTAAAGTCGATGAGCGCCTGATCCGCCAGGAAGCGGGCATGGTGTTCCAGCAGTTCTATCTGTTCCCACACATGACGGCGCTGGAGAATGTGGCCTTTGGTCCGATCCGCGTACGTGGCGTGAAGAAAGAAGAAGCCCATAAACAGGCTAAAGCGCTGCTGGCGAAAGTCGGCCTGTCAGAGCGTGCCCATCACTATCCGTCAGAACTTTCCGGTGGTCAGCAGCAGCGCGTCGCCATTGCCCGTGCACTGGCGGTTAAACCGAAACTGATGCTGTTTGATGAGCCGACCTCGGCGCTGGATCCCGAGCTGCGTCACGAAGTGCTGACGGTCATGAAGCAGTTGGCTGACGAAGGCATGACGATGGTGATCGTGACCCATGAAGTGGGTTTTGCCGAGAAAGTGGCCTCACGCCTGATCTTTATCGACAAAGGCCGCATCGCGGAAGATGGCCCACCCGCTGAACTGATTGCCCATCCGCCAAGCGATCGTCTGCGCGAATTCCTGCAACACGTTTCCTGAGCCGCGTGCTACTCAGGTTGTAAACAGACGGGCATCTTCGGATGTCCGTTTTTTTGGCCATTTTTTCCCATTTCAGTCATAAATTCCCTACACTGTCGCTACATCGTTTGAGAACGACCGATTAACCGTAGCTTTGAAAGTGAGGAACAATGCCGAATAACGACTGGAACGCGTTATCGCAACGACTGTCATTACCACGAGAAAGAAATCCAATATTACTTGTCTTGTCCTGTCTGATGTTGGCCCTGATGCTGAGCCTGTTCAGCCCTCTGTCCCACGCTGCGACGCCTGCCGCCGCCTCTTCCAGTGATGCAGATAAACAACATGCCTCCTACAGCGCGCTGGCCGATATTTTGCAAGACGATAAGTCCCGCGCCGAACTGATTGCCCATCTGCGCGAAGCGGCCAGGCCCACGACGGAGGCGCCGCAAAAAACAGCAGAGAATTCCCCGCAAGAGAAATCAGAGCAGTTGTCACTTATCGACAACCTGGTCGACGCCAGCCAGCGCTATGTATCGCAGGTGATGCAGAAGGTACAGAAACTGAAACGTACCATCGACTCAGGCCCACAGCGTACCTTCAACGCCGGGCGCTTCTTCCACGCACTCGGATACTTCCTGCTGACCGTACTGGTGACCTTTGCACTGTTTCATCTGGTACGCCTTCTGGTAAGCCCGCTGTATAAACGCCTTGGCCGCTGGGGGCATCATGCCCGCCTTAAAGAGGCGCACTGGTATCAACTGCCTGCCAGCATTCTCAGCGCTTTTATTATTGATATCGGCATTCTGGTGCTGACCGTCGCCGCCGGGAATCTATTTACTCAGTATGTCAACGGGGGCAGTGCGCTGATCGCCCGTCAGCAGGCACTTTTCCTCAGCGCCTTCGCAGTCATCGAATTCTTTAAAGCCGTATTACGCCTGATCTTCGCACCAAATTTCGATTACCTGCGCCCCTTCCCGCTCAGTGACCAGACCGCCCGTTACTGGAATACCCGACTGGCGTGGGTCAGCGGGCTGATAGGCTATGGGTTGATGGTCGCGGTGCCGATAGTCGCCACTCAGGTCAATTATCAGACCGCTGCGATTGTGAATTTCGTGGTGATGCTGGCATTGACGCTGTATGCGAGTTGGCTGATCCTGCATAATCGCAAGAAAATCCATCATGAGTTCAATCTGCTGGCCGAACGTTCCATGGCATTTTTCAGTGTTATTCTGCGTGCCCTGGGACATGTTTGGCATATTCTGGCCATCAGCTATTTTGTGGTGCTGTTCTTCCTGTCACAGTTTGATTTCGCAGGAAGCCTGACCTTTATGATGGCCGCCACCGTGAAAAGCCTGGTGGTGATTGGCCTTGGTGCCGCGATCTCCGGCCTGCTGTCGCGCTGGATTTTAAAGCGCATCACGCTGCCCGATGACATCAACCGCCGTTACCCTTTGCTACAAAAACGCATTAACTCCTATATCCCCGGCGGCCTGAAGATCTTGCGCGTTCTGGTGGTCCTTGCCGTCACACTGTCCCTGCTGGACGCCTGGCAGGTTTTCAATCTTAATAAATGGCTGATCACCGATACCGGCTCTCAGGTAGTCGGCGGCCTGACCCATATTCTGTTAATTTTGTTCTTCGCCATCGTCTCCTGGACCCTGCTCGCCAGTATTATCGAGCATCGTCTGGCGCTGGAACTGAATAACGGCACCCGTCCCAGCGCCCGCGAACGTACTTTACTGACGCTGTTTCGCAACGTACTGGCCATCGTGATTTGCACCATCACCATTATGATCATGCTCTCGCAGGTCGGACTGAATATTGCTCCGCTGTTGGCCGGTGCCGGCGCACTCGGTTTAGCCATCAGCTTCGGTGCGCAGACACTGGTTAAAGACGTCATCACCGGCGTGTTTATCCAGTTCGAAAACGGCATGAATACGGGTGAATATGTCACAGTGATGGGCATCAGCGGTACCGTGGAGCGTATGACTATCCGCTCGATCGGCCTGCGCGATATTTATGGCGTGTACCACATCGTTCCCTATTCTTCGATCACCACCCTGTCGAATTACGAGCGAGAATTCGGCGTCTACCGCGCCAGCTACAGCGTCAGCCGCGAGGAGGATATTGATCAGGTGAACAGCGTACTGGCTGAAGCCGTTGAAGCGCTGAAAGCAGATGAAACGATGAAAGGCTCCCTGCTCGGCGAACCCATTTATCAGGGTGTCGTCGCACTTGCCGACCAGTCATTTACCGTGCGAGTCCTCATCCGCACTAAGCCGCTGGAACAGTGGAATGTTCAGTACGCACTGGATCGATTGGTGAAAATTCACTTCCAAAAGGCGGATATCACCATGCCAAAGCAAGCAATGCGGGTTTACACCGAGGGGGGAGAAGGTGGGGCTTTAAAAAGCCCAGGGGAAAGTTTTTAATTTCAAATTTAACTTTAAATTCAAGGTCATGGGCTGCCGCCCAAAAAGAAAAGGGGCGCTTTTCAGCCCCCCTCTCATTTGCAATCAAAACCTTACCGGCGGTTGCCGAAGATGCGTAACAGCATCAGGAACAGATTGATGAAATCTAAATACAACGTCAGCGCACCCACGATGGAGTATTTGCGGAAGTTGTCTTTGTCATTGACGGACAACTGCTCACCCATATTTTTCAGCTTCTGGGTGTCATACGCGGTCAGACCCACAAACACCACGACACCGATGTAAGTCACCGCCCACATCAGCGCAGAGCTCTTCAGCCAGATGTTAACCACAGACGCCAGCACAATACCGATCAGCGCCATGAACAACAGGCTGCCCATACGGCTGAGATCACGCTTGGTGGTGTAACCGTAAACGCTCATCGCACCGAACATCCCACCGGCGACCACGAAGGTGCTGGCGATAGATGAGCCGGTATAAACGATGAAAATGCTGGAGAGCGTTAACCCCGTCAGCGCCGAATAAAGCATAAACAGCCCGGTCGCGACGGTTCCGCTCAGGCGGTTAACCATACCGGAAATCACAAATACCAGTGCGAGCTGCGCGATGATCAAACCAAAGAACGTGATCTGGCTGGAGAAGATGAAACCGAGGATCGCCGGGGAGCGCGAAGCATACCAGGCAACGAAAGCGGTTAATAACAAGCCACAGGTCATCCAACCATAGACCTGCGCCATATAAGCCTGAATGCCGGTGTTAGCACGTTCAACAATCGAGCCATTACTGCGTGGATATCGATCCATGATGATTACCTCTTGCATGGAGGACAAAAATTAGGCCGTAAAACAGGCCGCCTGTTGCATAACATTACCACAAAACTGCCGCTTTGCGCGGTTGCTAAGCGTAAGGTTTAGTTGCAGTTTACCAGCGTTTTGCTGCGTCTTTGTCGCTGTCGCGGGCATCGACCCAGCGGTCACCCTCTTGTGTCGCTTCGCGCTTCCAAAAAGGCGCGCGGGTTTTCAAATAATCCATGATGAATTCGGTCGCGTCGAACGCCATGCCACGGTGTGCGCTGGTCACGCCGACAAAGACAATTTCGTCGCCGGGATACATCGCGCCGATACGGTGATAGACCGACACCCGCTGTAACGGCCAGCGCGTACGGGCATCAGCCACAATCTCCGCCAGCGCTTTCTCGGTCATGCCAGGGTAGTGCTCCAGCGTCAGGGCGCTAACGCTATCACCGAGATTATGATTGCGTACCTTGCCAGTGAAGGTCACTACCGCGCCGTCGGCGTCAGATTGTGCCAGCCACTGGTATTCATCACCCACGCTAAAGGGAGCAGCATCGACCACAATTTTAGTCAGGTCCATATCAACCTCCGGTTACCGGCGGGAAGAAAGCCACTTCATCACCAGCCTTTACCGGGTAAGCGGTATCGACCAGCGTCTGGTTAACCGCCACCAGTAATTTGCCAGACTCCAACGCCAGCGCCCAGCGTTCGCCGCGGGCACACAACGCCTGGCGTAGTACTTCCACAGAACTAAACTCAGCGGGCAATTGCAGCGAGCTCACGCCAATCAGTTCACGTACCTGAGCAAAGAATAAGATCTCAATCATGGGACCGCCTTAAAGTCACCGGATTTGCCACCTGACTTTTCCAACAGACGGATCGGGCCGATGACCATGTCTTTTTGTACCGCTTTGCACATGTCATAAATCGTCAGTGCCGCGACCGACGCAGCGGTCAGGGCTTCCATCTCCACGCCTGTTTTACCGCTCAGACGGCAACGGGACTCAATACGTACGCGGTTATATTCCGGTTCAGCCTGCAAATTCACTTCGACTTTGGTTAGCAACAGCGGATGGCACAACGGGATCAGATCCCAGGTCTTCTTCGCGGCCTGAATACCGGCAATACGCGCGGTAGCGAAGACGTCACCTTTGTGGTGATTGCCATTGACGATCATCGCCAACGTTTCTGCTGCCATAGTGACAAAGGCTTCGGCACGGGCTTCGCGCACGGTTTCAGCTTTGGCGGAGACATCCACCATATGAGCATCGCCGGAGGCGTTAATATGAGTAAAGGTAGACATAGCGGGCTTATTTCTTGACGTGTGGGGTGAAATTGCAGGGGCCGTTGCGGGCATCGAGCTGGGCTTCAATGATGTGCTCCCAAGCGGTGCGGCAGGCACGGGTGGAACCTGGCATGGCAAAGATCACCGTCTCATTTGCCATTCCGGCCAGTGCGCGCGACTGAATGGTCGAGGTACCGATCTCTTCGAATGACACCATGCGAAACAGCTCTCCGTACCCTTCGATTTCACGATCAAATAAAGGTTTAAGGGCTTCGGGGGTATTGTCATGCTGGGTAAAGCCGGTGCCGCCGTTGATGAGGATCGCCTGAATGCTCTCATCAGCGATCCAGGCAGAGACCACGGCGCGAATTTTATACAGATTGTCTTTGACGATCGCCTGAGCGGCAACGCGGTGCCCGGCTTCTTCCGCCGCCTCTTTCAGGTAATGCCCTGAAGTATCTTCAGCTTCGCCACGGCTATCGGACACCGTCAGAACAGCCAAATTCAGGGGAAGGAAATCTTTGCTGGCCTTGCTCATTATGTTGCTCCTTGAACGTACGTCAACCACCCTAATTTTGCGTCATTGAGCGGGAATTACCCGCCAATAAATGACAGATTCTGGGTCAGTCCGGTGTTGCCTTCATGAAGGAAATGGGTCTGTTTCTTATGGCGCAGGCCGCCCTGAATTCTCTCCATCAGTTCTTCCTGCTGCATGTCATCGGCAAGAAGGTCGCGCAGCGGAATGCCATTCTCTCCGAACAGACACAAATGCAAATTCCCGATGGCGGATACCCGCAGACGGTTGCAACTGGTACAAAATTCTTTTTCATAGGGCATGATAAGCCCGATTTCACCGACATAATCCGGGTGGCTGAAGACCTTTGCCGGGCCATCGCTACGGGCACGAATCTGCAACTGCCAGCCCTGGGCGATCAACTGCTGACGCAGGACGTCGCCGGAAACGTGGTGTTTACGGAACAGCGAGCCGCCGTCACCGGTTTCCATCAGTTCAATAAAGCGTAGCTGGATTGGGCGGCTTTTGATCCAGGCGAGGAAAGTATTCAGGCTGGCGTGATTGACGTCGCGCATCAGCACGGCGTTGACTTTCACCTTGCTGAACCCGGCCTCAAAAGCCGCATCAATGCCGTTCATCACGTCGTGGAATTTATCCTGGCCGGTGATGGCATGGAACTGGCGGGCATCGAGGCTATCAACGCTAACGTTAATGGCATTCAGGCCAGCGTCACGCCATTTGGCCACGTCACGCGCCATCCGGTAACCGTTAGTGGTCACGGCCAGCGTTTTAATGGTGGGGTTTTCACGTACAGCGGCAATAATTTCGCAGAAGTCGCGGCGTAAAGAGGGTTCCCCACCGGTCAGGCGCACTTTTTCCGTTCCAAGATGAGCGAACGCGCGGCTGATTCGACGAATTTCGTCCAGCGACAGGAAACTTTTATTGCTGTGACCCTGCGGTTTGTAACCGTCAGGCAGGCAATAGGTGCAACGGAAATTGCACACATCGGTAATAGATAGCCGCAAGTAATAGAACTTGCGCGCAAAAGCATCGGTAAGTTGAAGCACCTTAACACCTTTCCAAATACGGGAGATGCAGGCATTTCTGCCTCGCACCCTGGTGGCTGAGCCACGGCCAAGAAACCGTATTGTTCTTTGCGAACAACTTAGGCTTCAGGGCTAGGAGTTTGATCTTTTCGACGATAAAACAGGCGAAAAAACACGGGTTACAGCGGCTATTCTAACGCCCGGAAAGGCAGATCACCAAGGCGGTTTTCGTTATGCATTTTGATATATAACGAATTTTCACCGCAAGTACACCGTAGATCGCAGCAAAAAACGTCTTTTTTTATAAGGGATTCTGGGCTATTTCAGATATCTGGGGGATAACACCTTGTTGCAAAATTCGGTAAAATCAACCGGCTGGCATGCGATTATTCTTATGATCAGGCCTCTTTAACTGCCACGCTGAGGGCAGATTCGACAATTCTCTGGACGGTTTTAAGGATATTTATGCGCAATCGTACACTCGCCGACCTCGACCGCGTGGTGGCATTAGGAGGAGGACATGGCCTCGGCCGCGTAATGTCAGCCCTTTCTGGCCTTGGTTCACGCCTGACCGGCATTGTCACTACCACCGACAACGGTGGCTCCACCGGCCGCATCCGCAGTTCCGAAGGCGGCATTGCCTGGGGCGATACGCGCAACTGCCTTAATCAGCTGATCACTGAGCCCAGCGTCGCCTCAGCAATGTTCGAATACCGCTTCGGCGGCAGTGGTGAACTGGCGGGACACAACCTGGGTAATCTGATGCTGCGCGCGCTCGATCACCTGAGCGTGCGCCCGCTGGAAGCCATTAATCTGGTACGCAGTCTGCTGAAAGTGGATGCTGAACTCATTCCGATGTCTGAAGAGCCGGTTGACCTGGCCGCAATGGACGCCAACGGCCAGTGGGTTCATGGCGAAGTGAATGTCGATAAGCTGACGCAGATCCCGCGTGAGCTGATGCTGGTACCCCAGGTCACCGCGACCCGTGAAGCGATCCTCGCCATCAAAGAAGCCGATCTGGTGCTCATTGGGCCAGGCAGTTTTTACACCAGCCTGATGCCGCTGTTGCTGATGAAAGACCTGACGCAGGCGCTGCGCCGCAGCCGTGCGCATATCGTTTACATTGGAAATCTGGGGAAAGAGTTGAGCGTAGCGGCCGCGTCACTGACGTTGCATGACAAGCTGTCACTGATTGAACAGCAGATCGGGCGCCGCGCCGTGGATGCCGCGATCGTCGGGCCGAAAGTGAATATTGATGACGCCGGTGAGCGTCTGATCATTCAAACGACTCTCGA
>CAMLBO010000021.1 GCA_946478305.1 uncultured Enterobacterales bacterium | reverse complement strand
CGACCTTCGGGTTATGAGCCCGACGAGCTACCAGGCTGCTCCACCCCGCGTCCGATGAGGGCGAACTATACGCTGCGTGAGATTTCGTGCAACCCTTTTTTCGAAATTAATGTGATAAACCACCCGGTTACTTGCTTTTCATACAGTATGCTGTTTTTTTCAACGGCTTTGAGGCAATCCATTATTTTCGTTGCTGCCAATTCCTTTCTGATAGCCCGTTTGTTATCGTTTTGGCGGTAGTCTCCCCCGAAAGCAAGAGAGCGCGGCAATAATGAAAGGACGTTGGAGTAAATATCTGCTGAGTGGTCTGGTCATCGCAGTATTGGCAGGTTGTTCGTCAAGACCTACCGATCGCGGTCAGCAGTATAAAGATGGTCGACTGGACAATGCGCTTGAGTACGTGAATGAACCGAACGCCACCGGCAAACCGGTGAACGCCAAAGATTACGCTAATCAGGTGTTGGAGGTGCGATACAAATCCTCCGCCCTGTATGGCAAAAATAATGCCACCTATGACGCTGTAGATCAGTGGCTGCGCTCTGGCGCGGATACCCGCACGCTGAGTCAATATGGCATTAGCGCCTACCAGATGGAAGGGGCGGATAATTTTGGTAATGTGCAACTCACCGGCTACTACACGCCAGTGTTGCAAGCCCGTTATACCCGCCAGGGTGAATTCCAATATCCTTTATACCGGATGCCGCCAAAACGCGGGCGCCTGCCAGATCGCGCTTCCATTTACTCTGGTGCATTAAGTGATAATTATGTGGTGGCCTGGACCAATTCCCTAATGGATAACTTCATGATGGAAGTTCAGGGCAGTGGTTATGTGGATTATGGTGATGGTCGCCCGTTAACGTTCTTCGGCTATGCCGGTAAAAACGGCCATGCCTACCGCAGTATTGGCAAGGTACTTATCGATCGCGGTGAAGTCGCACGCGAGAACATGTCGATGCAGGCGATCCGCCAATGGGCTGATTCACATAGCGCAGCGGAAGTCCGTGAATTACTTGAACAGAACCCGTCTTTCGTGTTCTTCAAGCCTGAACCTTTCGCCCCTGTGCGCGGTGCGAGCGGTATTCCGCTGATTGCCAAAGCCTCGGTCGCGTCTGACCGTTCACTGATCCCGGCGGGGACTACCTTGCTGGCTGAAGTGCCTGAACTGGACAATAAAGGTAAATTCACCGGCAAATATCATATGCGTCTGATGGTGGCACTGGATGTAGGTGGTGCGATAAAAGGACAGCATTTCGATATGTATCAGGGCATTGGCCCGGATGCCGGGCACTCTGCCGGTTTCTATAATCACTATGGCCGTGTTTGGGTATTAAAATCCGCGCAAAACGGTAAGCCGTTGTTTACCGCCTATAATGCGGCAGCGGGGACTTCAACAGGCACGGCTTCTGCCCTGACTCCTGCTCCGGCGGCGACCAGCAACAGCGGATCTTTCCTGTTGAAATAACGTAATTACGGTAAAATGCTTCACTCAAGGCAGCCTGCGGGCTGCCTTGTTATTTCCGATATGCACTATCGCGTTGAATTTAATAGCAAGTACAGAGGTTAATCCGTCATGACAGCAGTTTACTCCGATGCCTATCAACAGCGTTTTGGCGGCACTGCGCGCCTTTATGGTCAGCAGGCGCTGGCGCTGTTTTCGCAGGCGCACGTCTGCGTCATTGGTATTGGCGGCGTGGGTTCATGGGCGGCTGAAGCCCTGGCGCGCACCGGTATTGGGGCTATTACACTGATTGATATGGATGATGTCTGTGTGACGAATACTAACCGCCAGATTCATGCGCTGCGTGAAAGTGTTGGGCAGGCTAAAACAGAGGTCATGGCGCAGCGTATTTTGGCGATTAACCCTGAGTGTAAAGTCACCTGTATCGATGATTTTATTACGCCGAATAATGTGGCTGAAATGCTCAATCATCACTTCAGCTATGTGATTGATGCCATCGACAGCGTACGGCCAAAAGCCGCGCTATTAGCGTATTGCCGTCGTTATAAGATTCCGGTGGTGACTACCGGCGGTGCAGGCGGGCAGATAGACCCGACGCAAATTTCAGTGGTGGATCTGGCGAAGACCATTCAGGATCCTCTGGCGGCCAAATTGCGTGAACGTCTGAAAAGTGACTTTGGGGTGGTGAAAAACAGTAAAGGGAAGTTAGGAATCGACTGCGTTTTTTCCAGCGAACCGCTGATGTATACGCAGGCGGACGGCTCGGTATGCGCCTCACGCGCCACGGCTGAGGGGCCAAAACGCATGGATTGCGCAACGGGGTTTGGCGCTGCCACTATGGTTACGGCGACCTTTGGCTTCGTTGCAGTGTCTCATGCACTGAAGAAGATGATGGCGAAAGCACAGCGACAGCAAACCGCCGACTGATTTCTGGCGGGCTATATCTCCCGGCGCGCCAGTTCTGACACGCCGGCAGCCAGTGCAGCCAGGCCACTGGCACGGCTGGTACTGAGTTGTTCGCGTAACTCAAGTGTGTCAAACAGCGTCAGAGGGTCATCCGCCAGGATGGCCTGTGGTGTTTTCCCTTCGACTCGGGTCAGCAAAACTGCCAACAGCCCTTTAACGATGCGCCCCTCACTGTCGCCATAAAAATGCATCCTGCCATCTTCCTGTCGTTCTGCTCCCAGCCATACCCGGTTTTCACAGCCTGACAGTTCGGTCTCCGATTTTTTTAAACCGTCTTCCAGAGCCGGCATTTTTTTTGCGAGCAGGATTAACTGCCGATAACGATCTTCCCACTGACGTAAGCCTGAAAAGCTCTCGATCAGCGACTGTTCTGTAATTTCATGTCCAAAAGGATGGGGCGCTAACATAAGGTTTCTCTGTGTGACGGGGCGTTAATCGGCCAGCATATCTAAAGTAAATTTCACCGCTTTTACCAGACGTTCAACATCATCTTCCGTGTTATAGGGGGCAAAAGAGACACGCAGTGTGCCTTTCACGCCCATAGCTTCCATCAGCGGTTGCGCGCAGTGCTGTCCGGCCCGCAGGGCGATACCCTGTTCAGCCAGCAGTGTCACAATATCGTTGTGATGCGTGTCAGCAATATCGAAAGCTAAAATTGAGGCGTTTTGACAACGGAAACTGCGAAAACCGCGGAGCTGTGCGAGCTGTTGCTCGGCCAGCGTTGCCAGATGTTGAGCATATTTTTCAGCGGCGGCGCTATCTACGCTGCGGAGCCAGCCAAGGGCGGCATCAAACCCTATAACACCTGCGATGTTTGGCGTACCAGCTTCAAAGCGGTAAGGGACTGCCTGCGGTGTAAAACCTGCCATTGATGCGTGCGTCAACATCTTTCCGCCTCCTTGCCAGGCCGGCATTGCCTCAAGCAGCGCTGTTTTACCGTAAAGTACGCCAATGCCGGTCGGGCCGTAGAGTTTATGCGCCGAAAAGGCGTAGAAATCGATATCCAGCGACTGAACATCCGCGGGGCAATGAACCACTCCCTGAGCACCATCCACTAGCACAGGAGTACCATTGGCGTGGGCCAGTGCGATGGCACGCGGCAGATCCGGCATACCGCCGGTCACATTGGACATCTGAGTGAGCGCCAGCAGCCGCGTTCTCTTATTAAGCAGTGAGGGCAACAGGCTGAGGTCGGGTAAAAATTGCGCGTCCAGCGGCAGGGTGATCACTTTCGCCTGATAACGTTCAGCCAGCATCAGCCAGGGGATCAAATTGGCATGGTGTTCTGCCTGGCTGACAATAATTTCATCACCCGGCTGCAGGCGTGGGGCCAGATAGCTTTGCGCAACCAGGTTAATCGATTCGGTGGTGCCACGGGTCCAGATGATGTTGTCTGCCCGTGGTGCATTAATCAATTCCGCTACCCGCGAGCGCGCTTGTTCATATTTTTCGGTCAAGGATTGTGCGGCACGATGCTGGCTGCGATGAACGGTAGCACCATCCTGCGAGTAAAACTCAATAGTTGCGTTGATAACTATTTTGGGCTTGAGCGCTGTCGCGGCACTGTCCAGATAACACTGATTTTTTGTAAGTGCAGGAAATTGCTGGCGAAAACTTGCAAAATCAAAGTCAGTCATTGGCGGTGAGCTCTCTTGAATAAGCAGCCATGCATGAAATTTCCCCTTATCGGATGACCTAATATATTCATTTTAGGAATGGTTACCGTGGAAATATATCAGAAGCTTGTTATGCTGAATTACGAAGTCCAGAAGAATTAGCCAGATCCATTATCTGGCAATCAAAGCATTTTAATCTACAAGGAGTCTATGATGAAAAAGATCGCCGCCGTAGTTTCAGCTGTACTGCTGACCTGTACTCTCGCTGCGTGTTCAAGCAACTACGTTATGCATACCAACGATGGTCGCACAATTGTTGCAGAAGGGAAGCCAAGCACAGACAGTGATACCGGTATGATCAGCTATACCGATGCGTATGGCAACAAACAGCAGATCAATAAATCTGAAGTAAAAGAGATGGCTAAGGGTAACTAATCCTTAAGCGGCGACTTTCCACGGCGGGAAGCGCTCTTTACTTGTCATAACAGAACCGGCCATCTCAGGATGAGCCGGTTCTGTCACAATTTGGCCTGATGTTTGTTGTCTGCCAGTTCGTTTTCTGGTCAATATATAACAGGCAAAAAAAAGCACCGCAAAATGCGGTGCTAAAAAATCACTTTGGACAGACAGGGTAATGTACAGGAAGTGAAAAATTTGTAGCCATTAAGCTACGTGTCCGGATTGCCGGACAATGCAAACACAACATCACAACCACAAGCCAAAAGCATTTCAGCATCCTCATACCAAACTACTTTTCGTTCCGGCCCAGGAAGTGGCGCCACTATAGGTTTTTGCCTGTACATCCTCAACGGACAATTTATAATGTCTCGGATTAAAAAAACTAATAGTAAAACCCACGGCTATGCACCTTGCTCGCCGGCGAATAAGAAGTATCCATTCCATGTCAAAACGTTTACCGCCACTTAACTCCCTGCGCGTTTTTGACGAAGCGGCGCGCCACCTTAGTGTCACGAAGGCGGCTGAAGAGCTTTTTGTCACGCAGGCAGCAGTAAGCCACCAGATTAAGTCACTTGAAGACTTTTTAGGACTTAAGTTGTTCCGCCGGCGTAACCGCTCTTTGTTACTGACTGAGGAAGGGCAGAGCTATTATTTGGATATCAAAGAGATATTCTCTTCGCTCAATGAAGCGACGCGTAAGCTTCAGGCTCGGAGTGCCAAAGGTGCGCTGACCGTCAGTTTACCTCCAAGCTTTGCTATTCAATGGCTGGTGCCACGGCTCTCAGGCTTTAACTCAGCTTATCCGGGGATCGACGTCCGTATTCAGGCCGTAGACCGAGAAGAGGATAAACTGGCTGACGATGTTGATGTGGCGATTTTCCATGGACGTGGCAACTGGCCGGGTCTGCGCGCTGAGCGTTTATATGCCGAATATCTGTTGCCGGTCTGTTCCCCTTCATTATTGATGGGGGAGAAGCCGCTGAAAGTCCCCGAGGACTTAGCCAATCATACCCTTTTACACGATGCTTCCCGCCGTGACTGGCTTGCCTATACCAAACAGTTGGGATTGCAGCATATCAATGTGCAGCAAGGGCCAATTTTCAGCCACAGTGCGATGGTGGTGCAGGCCGCCGTTCACGGGCAGGGGGTTGCACTGGCAAATAATGTGATGGCGCAAACCGAGATTGAAGCCGGGCGGTTGGTCTGTCCGTTTAATGAAGTCTTAATCAGTAAAAATGCTTTTTATCTGGTTTGTCATGACAGTCAGGCAGAACTGGGTAAAATAGCCGCCTTTCGTCAGTGGATCCTTGCACGCGCAGCCAGCGAGCAGGAGAAATTGCGCTTTCGTTACGATCAGGCGTGAGTCTGATAAACGTCCCGTAGATTATATTGCTGGGCTGCCACTTTATGGCGGCTCATCAATCAACAACGATAATAGGTAATGTCTCATGACCAGTCGTTCAATGTTGATTTTCGCCGCTATCAGCGGCTTTATCTATGTTGCTTTTGGCGCTTTTGGTGCCCATGTATTGAATAATTCTCTGGGTCAGGCAGAAATGGCCTGGATCCAAACCGGTTTGACCTACCAGAGTGTACATACGCTGGCGATACTCGCACTCGGTGTGGCGATGCAACGCCAGCGCAATGTGTGGTTTTACTGGAGTAGTGCTTGTCTGGCGCTGGGTACGGTGCTGTTCAGTGGCAGCCTTTATTGCCTGGCGCTGTCGCACCTCAAACTTTTTGTATTTGTTACGCCGGTTGGAGGAACCTTTTTCCTGATCGGCTGGATATTGATGTTGACCGGCGCTTTGCGTCTGAAAAAAAAGGCAGAACGCCATGAATAAAGTTGCTCTCTATTGCCGCTCAGGTTTTGAAAAAGAGTGCGCGGCAGAAATTACGGCCAAAGCCGCGAAGTTGGCAATCTTCGGTTTTGCCCGCGTTAAAGAAGACAGTGGGTATGTGCTGTTTGAGTGTTATCAGCCCGAAGATGCCGATCGTTTGGCAAAAGAGATCCCATTCCGTGAGCTTATTTTTGCCCGCCAGTTGATCGTTGTTGGCGAGTTGCTGAAAGATTTGCCGCCGGAAGATCGCGTATCCCCGATTGTTGGCATGCTGCATGGTGTGATCACCAACGGCGGCGAGTTGCGCGTTGAAATGCCCGATACTAATGAAAGTAAAGAGCTGACCAAGTTCTGCCGCAAGCTGACCGTTCCCCTGCGTTCGGCTATGCGTGAACAGCGAATACTTGGCAAGCGTGAGAACCCGCTGCGCCCGGTGGTGCATGTGTTCTTTATCGCATCTGGTTGCTGTTATGTGGGCTATTCGTACAGCAATAATAACTCGAAGTTCTACATGGGCATTCCGCGCCTCAAGTTCCCGTCGGAAGCACCAAGCCGTTCAACGCTGAAACTGGAAGAGGCGTTCCACGTGTTTATTCCTGCTGATGAGTGGGAAGAGCGTCTGGCGAGTGGGATGTATGCGACGGATCTGGGTGCCTGCCCAGGCGGCTGGACCTATCAGTTGGTGCAACGCAGCATGATGGTGACCGCGATTGATAACGGCCCGATGGCGCCGAGCCTGATGAACACCGGTCAGGTGGTTCACCTGCGTGAGGACGGATTCCGCTACAAATCCACCAGTACCAAGAACTACTGGCTGGTGTGCGACATGGTAGAAAAACCGGCGAAAGTGGCCGCACTGATGTGTGACTGGTTGGTCAACGGCTGGTGTCGCGAAGCGATCTTCAACCTGAAATTGCCCATGAAGAAGCGCTACGAAGAAGTGTCTAACATTCTTGAGCGCATCGATGAGCGCCTGAAAGAAAACGGCGTTAACGCTGAGATTTTCGCCAAGCAGCTTTACCATGACCGTGAGGAAGTGACGGTGCATATTCGTCGCTTCTGGTCAGCCATCGGCGGCCGTCGTGATGAACGCGATCATTGATCATCTGTGAGTGAATTTTAACGTGATATGAAAAGGCGCTTTCTTCGGGAAGCGTCTTTTTTTTAGGCCACAGGCCATGTATTGGGATTACGGCAGGCGCAACTGTTGCAGATTTCCGCTGAGGGGGAGATCGGTTTGCAGTGTGGAAACCCGCTTGCAGGCATAGGCTAGATCCCGGTGCTCAGCCAATTTGTTCCGCCATTTTTCGGGGACGGCCTCCAGATTTTCATACAGCGCATCCAGCGTTCCGGCCTGTGCCAGCAAAGTTACAGCCGTTTTGGGCCCAATGCCCGGGACACCAGGGATTTTGCTGCTGCTGATACCCGCCAGCCCCCAGTAGTCGGTTAGCTGTTGCGGCATCACACCAAAGGTTTCACGTACAAAAGGCATATCCAGCCAGCGTTTTTGAAAGTAATCACGGATCTGTACGTTGGGTGCCAGTAACTGACAGTAGCCTTTGTCGGTAGAGACAATGGTCACCTGATGTCCACCTCCTGCGACTTTAGCCATCAGCGTGGCGGCTAAATCGTCGGCTTCATTACCGGGCGAGTGCCAGCAAGCGACGCCGCGCGCTACAAAGCCCTCTTTCAAGCTGGGCATTTCAGCAAACAGATTCTCCGGCATAGGGGCACGGCCCGCTTTGTAATCGGGCAGGCACTGATGACGCCAGCTATCTTCGCGATCATCTTCGTCAAAAACGGCGACAGCGTGAGTCGGCTTCACGTGCTGAATGAGTTGCCCTACGGCGTTCTGGCAAGTCAGTAAGCAGGGAGAGCCCTGTACGGCGTGAATTCGGCGGATGAGGTTCAACGCGTCGATAATAAGCAGATGTATAGGCATGGTGAGGTTACTTCCATCAATAAACAGGGCGACTTTTCTGTCGCCCTGTATCAAGCCGTGCAGAAAGTATGTTGCCTGCTGTCAGGCACAAATTTCATAACAAGGAATGTAGGCGCTGCCCGGTAATTTCATACGGTGCTGAGCGACAAATCCCTGCAACAGGCTGTCCATTTTCTTCATTAGCGCCGGGTCGCCGTGCAGCTTAAAGCGCCCGTGTTTTTCAATTTCGCGAATACCAAACTCTTTAACGTTACCGGCCACAATGCCAGAGAAGGCGCGGCGCAGAGCAGCGGCTAACTCTTCGGGTGGCTGATCCGGATACAGGTTCAGCGCGGCCATATTGTCGTGGTTAGGTTCAAACGGCATCTGCAAGTCAGGTGCTATGCGGATAGACCAGTTAAAGCTGTAGGCATCACCGCTATTACGGCGGTTCTCTTTGACCAGTGGCATGGCGCGTTTCATCTGACGGGCGACTTCGGTCGGGTCATCAATGATGATGGTGTAATGCTTGCGGGCTTCTTCGCCAAGGGTATCTTTAATGAAGGCGTCGAGAACGGTGAAGTAATCTGCGCTCTCTTTCGGGCCGGTCAGGATCAGCGGAAGAACTTGATCGCTGTTTTCCGGATTCATCAAAATCCCCAGCAGATAGAGCAGCTCTTCTGCGGTACCCACGCCACCAGGGAAGATAATGATCCCGTGGGCGATACGTACAAACGCTTCCAAACGTTTTTCAATATCCGGCATGATGATCAATTCATTCACCAGCGGATTTGGCGGTTCTGCTGCAATGATGGAAGGCTCGGTCATGCCGATGAAACGACCGAGTTTATAACGTTGCTGCGCATGCCCCACCGCTGCACCTTTCATCGGCGCTTCCATGGCTCCCGGGCCACAGCCGGTACAAATGTTCAGCTCGCGCAGGCCAAGCTGGCTGCCGACATTGCGTGCATATTGGTATTCCACTTCATTGATGGAATGACCGCCCCAGCACACGACCATATTCGGATCTTCATCCAGATGCAGCGCGCGGGCGTTACGCAGAATCGAAAACACCATGTTGGTCAGATGCGCTGAATTTTCACTGTTGAAATTTTCGTAGCGGCTGTTGCTTGAGATCTGTGCATTAACGAACAAAATATCGCGCAGTACGGCAAACAGGTTGGCCTGCAATGAGCGGATAATACGACCATCGACGAAGGCATCCTCGGGGGGATTTACCAGTTCGAGTTTTACGCCACGTTCGCGACGTAATACATTGATATCAAAGCTTTCATAGCGGTCAAGCAGCTCTTTGCTGCTGTCGGTCTGACTGCCACTGTTGAGTACGGCTAATGAGCAGTTACGGAACAAGCGGTATAAGTCGCTGCTCGCGGTGCGCTTGAGCATGTCAACTTCCAATTGCGACAACAGATCCATTGAGCCAAGCGGGCTGATATGTGTAATCAAAGTTGCTCCTTTACACCCATTGGGCGACGTTTATTCCTGCCGGCGTAAGGCTGCACATGATTTTTCGGATCTCGCTATTTGCGGCGTGCCGGATCCTGTTGGCAGAAATAATTGACTGATTTTGAAGGTATCTCTGCTGGGTGTGATACCCGCCAGAGATGCTTCTGAAATAACAGTAACCCTGTCCTGCGGCTTTTACCAACCGTTGCTGACTGTTAGCTCAGTTCTTGAGCAACGTCTCGCATTATTGCCTGACGAGTCTTGCCGTTGCAGGCATAAACGGGAAGTTGGATCGCCATGGATTAATATCCAACCCCCCGCGACGCGTATAGCGCGCATAGACGGCGAGCGATTCCGGTGAGCAGAATTGAAGGATGTCGTTGAAGATCCTTTCCACACACTGTTCGTGGAATTCATTATGATTGCGGAAGGAGACCAAATAGCGCAGCAGGGCTTCACGATCTATTTTAGGGCCGCGATATTGGATTTGCACCGACCCCCAGTCTGGCTGATGCGTAATCAGGCAGTTGGATTTCAGCAGATGGCTGACCAATGACTCTTCGACAATCTCCTTGCCCGCCGCGCCAGTCAGATAACCAGTGCTGAATTCGTAGTTGTCGATTTCGATATCTTGATCGTCAATGCATTCGCCACTAAAACGGCCAATGGCGCTGCCCTCCACGTCCTGAAGATGGCTCAGGCTGACGGTTACTTCACCTTCGGCGCAGGCACTGAGATCGCGCGTCAGCGTATGGAGAACGCTATCCCAGCTGTCAAATTTCGTCTGATTGAAGCTATTGAGGTAGAGCTTGAAGCTTTTAGATTCGATCAAGTTGGTACTGCCCGCATTCAGGCTGATTTCGCCCACGGCCACTTGTGGTAAGCCCTTGGCATTAAGCCATGACAGCTCATACAGTGTCCAGATATCAGCACCGTGAAAGGGCAGTGAATCCGGGTAAAGGCCCAAAGGCTCACGATTCATGCTGCGCGGGACGGGTTGTAGTAAGGATGCGTCATACTGATCGCGATAGGGAGTTGATTTGCCCAATGTCAGTTGAGCGAGGGCCGGGTTATCCTGATAGGAGGACATGCTGTCACCTTGGTCTAAGTTCTGGGTACAATAGCGTTTAATAAGTCATTTCCCCTAGTTTAACTTAGCCCGGTCTGAAGATGAGAGAATTTATGGAGTCTGATGTTTCTGTCGCGTTGCGCGAATTTACCCAACGGTACGTCGATTTATGGCAGCAGGAGACAGGCTTCCCTCCTTCAAGCGAGGAGTTGCTGGGTGTTGATTCGCCTTGTGTGGTCAAAAGCAGCGAGACAGCCGTTTACTGGCTGACCCAGGTCTTCAGCCCGGCTGATACTCTGGCGAACGTGGAACGTGCGCTTGAACTTCAGCTGCGCCCGGAGGCCCATGCGTTTTATACCACACAGTTCGCGGGAGATATGTTTGCTAAATGGGAAGGTAACCACCTGATATTATTGCAGGTCTGGAGTCCTGAAGATTTCACCCGCTTGCAGGAGAATCTGATTGGCCATCTCGTTACACAAAAACGGCTTAAGTTGACGCCAACGATTTTTCTGGCAACCACTGATTCAGAAATGGATATGGTGTCGCTCTGTAATGTGACCGGTGAGGTGATCCTGGAACAATTTGGCAGCAAGAAAAGAACTCTTCTCTCGTCATCGTTGGCGGAATTCCTTACAATGCTCTCCCCGAATTTCCCGGCTTAATACCGAATATTATCTTCTGGTATTAGCTCACAAGCGTGTGAGAGATCTCTCACACGCTCTGTAAGAGATCTCGCTTAATCCTTGTTGTTATCTCCCAGTGCAATAAAAATAACCCTTAAATAACATAGCAATAAACCTTTCTGCTTATCTGAAGGGCTTACATTCACGCTGTTTGGCTTACAGGCTATCTTGTCTGTGAGGGCAAAATCGACGATTCTAAGTGGGTCGAAGGATGACATGAAACGGAACATTAGGATGATGGCTGTTTCATAAAGTAGGGGATAGGCTCAGGAAGAGTCAGGACGGCATCGGAGCATGCCAGGAAGTTTCAGGACGAAACAAGGGACACCTCCAGGACGGAGATTGAGAGCTCGTAAAGGACGACGGGTGGGTCAGGAAGACTAAAGGAAATATGTCGGGAAGACATCAGGAAGAAGCGTCAGGATGAAAGTAGGACGATGCAACGGATGGCAGGTTAGGATAACCGCAGGAAAAGTTTTCAGGGATTGAGCAGGGAGCACTTAGGTAGCTGGATTGCTATAAAACGAATGGGGGGCACTGTGCAAACAGTGCCCCCAACTTTATGGGCTAAGCATGATCTTATCGAGCATGTGATCAGTGAGGTCACGCTAAAACTCTTCTCTCGTCAACCTTGTCTGAATTCTTTACAATGCTTTCCTTGGCATTTCCTGACTGATATTACACTCCCCTCTCTGAGTATTCGCTCACAATCGTGTGAGAGATCTCTCACACTGCCTGTAAGAGATCTCGCTTAATCCTTGTTGTTATCTCCCGGTGCAATAAAAATAACCCTTAAATAACATAACAATAAACCTTTCTGCTTATCTGAAGGGCTTACATTCACGCTGTTTGGCTTACAGGCTATCTTGTCTGTGAGGGCAAAATCGACGATTCTAAGTGGGTCGAAGGATGACATGAAACGGAACATTAGGATGATGGCTGTTTCATAAAGTAGGGGATAGGCTCAGGAAGAGTCAGGACGGCATCGGAGCATGCCAGGAAGTTTCAGGACGAAACAAGGGACACCTCCAGGACGGAGATTGAGAGCTCGTAAAGGACGACGGGTGGGTCAGGAAGACTAAAGGAAATATGTCGGGAAGACATCAGGAAGAAGCGTCAGGATGAAAGTAGGACGATGCAACGGATGGCAGGTTAGGATAACCGCAGGAAAAGTTTTCAGGGATTGAGCAGGGAGCACTTAGGTAGCTGGATTGCTATAAAACGAACGGGGGGCACTGTGCAAACAGTGCCCCCAACTTTATGTCGATGTTTCATTAAATAGTATCAATTCAATTGCAGCCTGAGCTAGGGCTGCCCACGCAGGTTGTTCTTCCTACTTCTTAGCCAATCGCACCCAGTGCATCATCTTTGCCCTGAGTTTTTGGCAGCAAGAAGAGTGTCGCGTAAATATCCAGCAGATAAATTGCCGCCAGCAGAGTTAATGCGGCGGTAAATGATACTTGCGAAACCAGTGCTCCAATCACCAGTGGACCAAAACCTCCTACACCACGCCCAACGTTGAACAGAATATTTTGCGCCGTGGCCCGGACGTTGACCGGGTAGGTGTCCGAAATGAGCCCGCCATAACCCCCAATCATGCCATTGACGAACATACCCATCACCGCGCCGGCAAATAGCATCGCGGTCGGGTCTTTCAACTGGGCATAACAGACCACCATCAGCACTGCGCCTACCTGATAAATCAGGAAAATTTTCCAGCGCGGGAAGCGGTCAGCCAGCACGCCGAATAGCCATATACCGAACGTCATGCCAATGACGGTCACGGCTGTCCATAAACCGGATTTGGTCAGCGAAAAGCCGAAGTTTTTCGACAGATAGCTCGGCATCCAGATCATCAGCCCGTAATACCCGAAGTTTTGCACCGAACAGAGAATCAGTATCCCTATGCTCGCTTTGGTGGTCGGCAGATCTTTGAACAGCAGCTTTATCCGGCTGAACAGGGATTCATTTGGCTGCTGGCTGACATGTTTAACAAACTCTTCGGGTTCGCCCATGGTGCGGCGAATAAGAAACGAAGCCAGCGCCGGTAGCAGTCCGACTAAAAACATCCCGCGCCAGCCAATAATGCCCAGCAACAAAGGAGTAAGAAATGCAGCCAGCAATACGCCGAGTTGCCAGCCCATACCCACATAAGCTGAAGCACGGTTACGCTTCTCCGCAGGCCAGGCTTCAGCAATCAATGCCATGCCAATTCCAAATTCACCGCCGAGACCGACTCCTGCCAGAGTACGGTAGGCCAGCAGGTCCCAGTAACCTTGCGCCACAGCGCACAGGCCAGTGAACAGTGAGAACATCAGAATGGTGAATGTCAGTACGCGAATACGACCAAAGCGGTCGCTGATAGGGCCGAAGATAACACCACCCAGTACGGCACCAATCAGCGTCCAGGTCACCAGGGAACCGCTTTGAGAGGAGGTCAGGCCAAGTTCGATGGCGATGGCTGGCAGCATAAAGCCGAGGATCAGTAAGTCGAAACCGTCCATTGCGTAGCCGGTGACAGAGGCGATCATGGCTTTTGCCGGTGTAGCGTGGGCTTTTTTAGAACGTTGAGCAGGCATAGGAAGCGTCAATTTATGTAAAGTGGGATTATTTTGCCCGCTCGGAGGGATGAGTACCAGTATGAAAAACTGATGGCTGAAATTTCGCGTTATGCTTAATGATGACTGACAGGAGAAAGTTGGGGCCAAACGCCTTCAATGCTATGCTTTGCGCCCTTATGCCAGCCCTATCGCGGCCATGTATGATGAATTCAGAGAGAGTGTGATGAGTACGGAAAATCAGGTTCGCCAGATCTTGCAGGATATCGAACAGGTCATGCGTGATCTTAAACTGTGGCAGGCTATGCCACCGGAAGCTGAGGCGTTTGACAGCGTTGAGCCGTTCTCTGTCGATACCATGTCCTCAGAGCAATGGCTGCAGTGGGTGCTGATCCCCCGCATGTACGCACTACTCGATGCGGAGACTGCATTGCCAACCCGCTTTGCTGTTACCCCCTATTTTGAAGTGGCGTTGCCTGATGCCGTGCGTTTACTGGCGACTCTGCAGCGTCTTGATGATTTGCTGAACATAGAAGACTGACATGCTGGAAATTTTGTATCAGGACGAGCATCTGATTGCGGTGAATAAACCTGCCGGGATGTTGGTCCATCGTAGTTGGCTGGACAGTCGCGAAACGGTTTTTGTCATGCAAACTTTGCGTGACCAGATTGGTCAGCATGTCTTTACGGTACACCGGCTGGATAAGCCGACCTCCGGCGTCTTACTTCTGGCGTTGTCGAGTGATGTGGCGCGTCTTATGTCCCAGCAGCTTGAAAATCACCAGATGACCAAGATTTATCACGCCGTAGTCCGTGGATATGTTCCGCAAGACGGTACGGTCGATTACGCGCTGACGGAAGAACAAGATAAAATTGCCGATAAATTCGCCAGTGTGGACAAAGCGCCGCAGCCTGCGGTGAGCCATTATCGTGTGTTGGCACAGGTTGAGATGCCCGTGGCGGTTGGGCCTTATGATACCGCCCGCTACAGTCTGGTCGAGCTTAAACCTGAGACCGGACGTAAGCATCAGCTGCGTCGCCATATGTCTCATCTTCGCCACCCGATTTTGGGCGACAGCCGCCACGGTGATCTCAAACAAAATCGCGGGATGGTTGAGCATTTTTCCTGCCCTGGCCTCATGTTACACGCCAGTCATATGCAACTGCCTCATCCTGTGACCGGCGAAGTATTGAGTCTTACCGCGAAGTGGGACCCTCGCTGGCAACATCTGGTACAACAGTTTGGCTGGGTAGGACGCGTTACCGAGCTTGAGAGAGTAGCGTTTGCCGCACAGAGCGGTGAGCAACAGAGTGACTAACCGTTTTTGATAATTTTCAGGACAACAAGGAGTATGAGCATGGCTGAGATTGGTATTTTTGTCGGCACCGTTTACGGTAATGCGCTGCTGGTGGCAGAAGAGGCTGAAACTCTCCTGAAGAAACAGGGACATCAGGTCAAACTGTTTGAAGAAGGCACGCTGGAAGCCTGGCAATACTATCGCCATCATTTTGCCCTGATTGTTACCTCTACCACGGGTCAGGGCGATTTACCTGACAGCATTACGCCGTTATTTACTGCGATTCGAGATACCCTGGGGTATCAACCTGAATTACGCTATGGTGTTATTGCGCTGGGTGACAGCAGCTATGATCACTTCTGCGGTGGCGGTCATAAGATGGATGATTTATTGCAGGAACAGGGTGCATCGCGCATCGGCGATCTGCTGGAAATTGATGCGATGGAAACGACGGAGCCGGAAACGTTGGCCGTTCCCTGGGTTGAGAAATGGGCACAATTGCTAAAATAGTCGCGGATGAAATAGCGGTACGTATTAATCCGACGTGATACGTGGCGAAATAAAAAAGGTCAGGCTAATCCCCTGACCTTTTTATTTTCAGCTTTCGCAGAAAAATACGATGAATGATTAACGCCCGCTGGTTAATTTTTCCAGATCGGATTCGATCTCGGTGATTTTATTCGCCACAACGGATTCAAGATGACGAAGATCATCAAGAATTTTGCGTTTCAGGTCCACTTCAACCTGATCGCGCTGACAGATCTGATCCAATTCATCAATCACATAACGCAGATTAGGGCTAATTTCGTGAATTTCTTTGTAACCCTGACCGGCATTGTCTGCCACGATAGTTTTGCGCTGGCGTGGATATTTAAATTTCACGCTTTTAGCAAAAAACTCGCCTTTGTCTTTGCGGAAGTAAATTTTCAGGATGTCGTTATTGGCCTCCTGACGCAGGCTATAACGATCGATATCGTCGGGATTATTAATACCCAAGCTTTTCAGGTTGTCATACATAGCGGCACCTTTTAGTTTTTACGGAGTGTTATCATGATGAACCGAACGGCGGTCAGATTCGTTGATTAATGACACAGTTTACCGCTCTACAGTTATAAAAATGGCGGATTCATTAACCCGCCAGATTCATATTAGTCGATGGAGCGTAATAACTCATTAAGACCAGTTTTGCCCAAGGTTTTGGCATCCACTTTCTTAACGATAACGGCGCAGTACAGGCTGTATTTGCCATCTTTGGAAGGCAGGTTACCTGAAACAACAACAGAACCTGCGGGTACGCGGCCGTAATGCACTTCGCCGGTTTCGCGGTCATAAATTTTGGTGCTCTGGCCGATGTAAACGCCCATAGAGATCACCGAACCTTCTTCAACGATCACGCCTTCAACGATTTCAGAACGCGCACCGATAAAGCAGTTATCTTCGATAATGGTTGGGTTAGCCTGCAACGGCTCCAATACGCCACCGATACCCACGCCGCCGGACAGGTGGACGTTTTTACCGATTTGCGCACAGGAACCCACGGTGGCCCAGGTATCAACCATGGTACCTTCATCAACGTAAGCGCCGATGTTGACATAAGAAGGCATCAGCACGGTATTGCGCGCAATGAATGCGCCTTTACGCACGGCAGCCGGTGGCACCACGCGGAAACCTTCACGCTGGAATCGGGCTTCGTCATAGTCAGCAAATTTCATCGGGACTTTGTCGTAGAAGCGGTTTTCAGCGCCATCCATCAGCTGGTTGTCGTTGATTCTGAAAGAGAGCAGTACCGCTTTCTTCAGCCACTGATGCGTTACCCACTCGCCATTAATCTTCTCGGCAACGCGCAGCTCGCCGCTGTCGATCTTATTAATGACCTGGTTAACTGCGTCGCGCGTTACGCTGTCAGCATTTGCCGGAGTGATCTCTGCACGGCGTTCGAAGGCCTGCTCAATAACGGTTTGAAGTTGCTGCATCCTGTTCTCTTTCCTGATAGTGATGTTTAAAAAGTCAGTGTTCTTTGTATCACATTTTTTCGTTAGGGTTGAGCGCCTCTGTTAAGCGGCGGCGTATTTCGTGGCGTGTCTTTTTATCCAGCGCCCGGCGTTCGCCGTTGGCCAGAATGAATAAATCCTCTACGCGCTCGCCGATGGTCGAGATGCGTGCACCATGCAGCGACAATCCTAAATCAGAGAACACTTCCCCCACGCGCGCCAGGAGACCGGGCTGATCAAGTGCAACCAGCTCCATATAGCTGCGCCGGTCGGTATGTGTCGGCAGGAAACTCACTTCGGTTGGCACGCTGAAATGGCGCAGTTTTGGTGAAGGTCTGCGGGCACGCGGCGGCTGGTAAGGCTGAGTCATAGATTGTTCCAACGCGTAGCGGATCGCTTCGTGACGGTCCTGCGCCAGCGGACTGCCATCCGGTTCCAGTACGATGAAGGTATCCATCGCCATGCCATCACGGTTGGTAAAAATTTGCGCGTCATGGATGCTCAGGTTGCGACGATCCAGTTCACCGGCGACGGTGGCAAACAGATACGGTCGATCCGGGCTCCAGATAAAGATCTCTGTACCGCCGCGCGTTGCCTGACGACTGACCAGCACCAGCGGTTTGGTTGAATCATGTTCGAGCAGATGGCGGGCATGCCAGGCGAGCTGATTAGGCGAATGGCGCAGGAAGTAGTCCGCCCGGCAACGGCTCCAGATGCGGTGCAGCGCCTCTTCATCAATATTGTCCATGCGCAGCAGAGCCAGCGCCTGAAGACGATGATGTCTGACGCGTTCGCGCAGGTCAGGCGTATTTTGCATACCGCGGCGCAACTGCTTTTCCGTGGCGAAATAGAGCTCGCGTATCAGGCTCTGCTTCCAGCTGTTCCACAACGTCTCGTTGGTGGCGCAGATGTCTGCCACGGTCAGGCTGACCAGATAGCGCAGACGGTTTTCGCTCTGCACTTCAGCGGCAAACTGTTGGATCTCGTTCGGGTCCTGGATATCACGACGCTGGGCTGTCACCGACATCAGCAGGTGGCAGCGTACCAGCCAGGCGACCAGCTGTGTTTCACGCGAGTTCAGGCCATGCAGTTCGGCAAATTCCAGTACGTCCTGCGCACCCAGAATGGAGTGATCCCCCCCTCTGCCTTTGGCAATATCATGGAACAGGGCGGCCATCAGCAGCAGTTCCGGTTGCGGCAGGCGCGGATAGAGTTCGACGCACAGCGGGTGGCGCGGGCGTGTGGCTTCATCGGCAAAGCTTTCCAGCTTTTGAAGAACGCGGATCGTGTGTTCATCGACGGTATAGGCGTGGAACAAGTCAAACTGCATCTGTCCGACAATCAGCCCCCATTGCGGCATATAGGCCCACAACACGCTGTGGCGATGCATCGGCACCAGCGCGCGGGAGACTGCACCGGGATGGCGTAAAATTGCCATGAAAATATCCCGCGCTTCGGGGATCATGCATAAGGGGGTTTTAAGATGGCGCCGCGCATGGCGCAACAAACGAACTGTTGTGGAATAAATCCCCTTGATTTCACGGTGACGCACCATCAGGTAGAACATGCTGATAATGGTTTCAGGGCGACGACTGAAGAGCGTTTCGTCGCGCAGGTCGATCAGGTCACCACGAAGCTGGAAGTGTTCATCCAGCGGCCGGGGTTTTTCGTTTGGGCCGATTGCCAGAATGGCTTCATCAAACAGTTGTAACAGCATCTGATTGAGCTCGCCCACCCGGCGCGTCATGCGGTAGAAATCTTTCATCATCCGTTCAACCGGCTCATTGCCTTCGCCCTGATATTGCAAGAGCTGCGCAACATTGAGCTGTCGGTCAAACAGCAGGCGGTTATCGTAACGCGGCAGTACCAGATGCAGGGCGAAGCGGATACGCCACAGGAAGCTCTGGCACTCAATCAGTTCATTACGTTCAGCTTTGGTCAAAAAACCAAAGGCAACCATTTCGTCAAGCGACGTGGCGCCAAAGTGGCGGCGGGCCACCCATAAAATGGTATGGATATCGCGCAGGCCACCGGGACTGCTTTTGATATCGGGTTCAAGATTGTAACTGGTGCCGTGGTAACGCTGATGGCGCTCGTTTTGTTCTTCAATCTTAGCGCGAAAGAAGGTGGGCGAAGGCCAAAAGCCATCGCTAAAAACATGTTTTTGCATATTGAGGAACAGGGCGACATCACCGCAAATCAACCGTGATTCTATCAGGTTGGTCGCAACCGTCAGGTCAGCCAGGCCTTCCAGCAGACACTCTTCAAGCGTTCGCACGCTGTGGCCGACTTCGAGCTTTAAATCCCACAGCAGGGTGATTAGCTCACCGATGCGTTGTGCCTGCGCCTCATTGAGGTGCTGTTGGCTAAGTACCAGCACGTCGATGTCGGAAAGAGGGTGTAATTCACCACGCCCATAGCCGCCAACGGCCACCATGGCGGTTTCCGCAATGTTGTCAAAGCCGTAAAAGGTCCACAGTCTCTGCAACAAACGGTCAATAAACAGCGAGCGGGCATCCACCAACTCTTCAGCGCGTTGGCCAGCATTGAATGCATCGGCCAGCCACAGCTGGAACTGTTCCATATGCTGCTTAAGACTCTGACGGTTGAGGTCGTCGTCCGGGTAGGTAACGGGGGAGGCAGGCTGCAAAGGGAGTTCGCAGATAAGTTCCGCAGAAAGTTGAGGTTGAAGACTCTTTTCAGAGGGAAGATTTTCAATCATATATGCGCAGCCCATTCCTACAGTAAGAGACAAAAAAGCCGGCTTTCGCCGGCTTGATCACCAGATTCACCCCTGAGGAAGAGCGGGTTACTGCTGGTCGTGCGTAATAATATTCGGGATGGTGTCATCCTTACGCAGCGTCATAATTTCACAACCGTTATCGGTAACCACAATAGTATGCTCGTACTGAGCCGACAAGCTGCGATCTTTCGTTTTTACCGTCCAGCCATCTTTCATGGTGCGGATGCGATAATCGCCTGCATTGACCATCGGTTCAATGGTGAAAGCCATACCCGCTTGCAGGACAACGCCGCCGTCATCTGCGTCGTAGTGCAGCACTTGCGGTTCTTCATGGAACACTTCGCCGATACCGTGACCGCAATATTCACGTACCACAGAGAAATTCTCCGCCTCGACGAATTTCTGGATCTCTTTGCCCAGTGTGCGCAGACGAATACCCGGTTTTACCATTTTGATTGCCAGATAGAGGCTCTCCTGAGTGATGCGGCACAGACGCTCACCCAGAATCGTTGGTTTACCCGCAATGAACATTTTCGAGGTATCGCCATGGAAGCCATCTTTAATGACGGTAACGTCAATATTGACGATGTCACCGTCTTTGAGGATCTTGTCATCGCTTGGAATGCCGTGACATACGACTTCATTAACAGAGATACAGACAGATTTTGGGAATCCGTGGTAATCCAGACAAGCTGAAATGGCCTGCTGTTTGTTATTAATGTGATCAGCACAAATGCGGTCCAGTTCACCGGTACTGACGCCAGGTTTGACGTGAGGCTCAATGATTTCCAGTACTTCGGCGGCCAGACGACCGGCTACGCGCATTTTTTCGATGTCTTGAGGTGTTTTGATTGAAATTGCCATGAATAATCCTGCAGGTATCCTGTTTTGACGCCTTTCTTTCTACTGCAACGTCGTCAATAATTAGCTAAGACTTATGGTATCAGCCCAGATAATACCTGCCAAATTATCATTTTCCCTGCAGCAAACTTCCTAACAAAAGTTGCTCTGTAACCGTGAATTATGGTATAAAGCGCGCCGGCAATCCGCTATGACCGCAAGGTATAGTGAGATTAAAGCCGAACACTCATATGTGTACTTATTGTTTATCGTAAGTAATAACACACACGTATCGACACATACACCGGGGTGCTCTGGGACTCGTTCTGCAGGGTCGGTGTTATGGGATACGTGGAGGCATAACCCCAACATCTACTATAGAGGTTTTATCATGGCAACTGTTTCCATGCGCGACATGCTCAAGGCCGGTGTTCACTTCGGTCACCAGACCCGTTACTGGAACCCGAAAATGAAGCCATTCATCTTCGGTTCACGCAACAAGGTTCACATCATTAACCTTGAGAAAACTGTTCCAATGTTCAACGAAGCTCTGGCTGAGTTGCAGAAGATCTCTTCCCGTAAAGGAAAGATCCTGTTCGTTGGTACTAAACGCGCTGCAAGCGAAGCGGTAAAAGAAGCTGCACACAACTGCGACCAGTTCTTCGTGAACCATCGCTGGTTGGGCGGCATGCTGACTAACTGGAAAACCGTTCGTCAGTCCATCAAACGTTTGAAAGATCTGGAAATCCAGTCTCAAGACGGCACTTTCGAAAAGCTGACCAAGAAAGAAGCGCTGATGCGCACACGTGAGCTTGCGAAGCTGGAAAATAGCCTGGGTGGTATCAAGGATATGGGTGGTCTTCCTGATGCTCTGTTCGTTGTCGACGCTGATCACGAACACATTGCAATCAAAGAAGCTAACAACCTGGGTATCCCGGTATTCTCCATTGTTGATACCAACTCCGATCCGGATGGCGTTGACTTTGTTATCCCTGGTAACGATGACGCAATCCGTGCAGTAAATCTGTACCTGAGCGCTGTTGCTGCCACTGTCCGTGAAGGCCGTTCGCAAGATCTGGCTGTTCAGGCAGAAGAAAGCTTCGTAGAAGCTGAATAATAAGGCAAGCTCAGCAGAGCCCTTATTAACCAGGTATTGAAATATGTTGGTTAGGGGGCCTTTATTGGCCCCCTTTGCTTATCTTAAATGCGAGAAATATCTCACCGCGAAATTCGTTTTTGCACCGAGATAATCGAGGAAAATACAATGGCTGATATTACCGCTGCCCTGGTAAAAGAACTGCGCGAACGTACTGGCGCTGGCATGATGGATTGTAAGAAATCGCTGGTAGAAGCTGATGGTGACATCGAGCTGGCGATTGAAAACATGCGTAAATCTGGCGCGATCAAAGCAGCGAAAAAAGCAGGCAACGTAGCTGCTGACGGCGTGATCAAAACTAAGATCGAAGGTAACTACGGTTTGATTCTGGAAGTTAACTGCCAGACTGACTTCGTTGCTAAAGATGCTGGTTTCCAGGCATTTGCTGACAAAGTGTTGGATGCTGCTTTTGCGGGCAAAATCACTGACGTTGAAGTTCTGAAAGCACAGTTCGAAGAAGAGCGTGTAGCACTGGTTGCAAAAATCGGTGAGAACATCAACATTCGTCGCATCTCTTCTCTGGAAGGTGACGTGCTGGGTAGCTATCTGCACGGTGCACGTATCGGTGTTCTGGTTGCTGCTAAAGGTGCTAACGAAGAACTGGTTAAGCAAATTGCTATGCACATTGCTGCAAGCAAACCAGAATTCGTTAAACCTGAAGATGTGTCTGCTGAAGTGGTAGAGAAAGAGTACCAGGTTCAGCTGGACATCGCGATGCAGTCTGGTAAGCCGAAAGAAATCGCAGAGAAAATGGTTGAAGGCCGCATGAAGAAATTCACCGGTGAAGTTTCTCTGACGGGTCAGCCTTTCGTTATCGACCCAAGCAAAACCGTTGGCCAGGTGCTGAAAGAGCATAACGCTGACGTTATCAATTTTATCCGCTTCGAAGTGGGTGAAGGCATCGCTAAAGTTGAGACTGACTTTGCTGCTGAAGTTGCAGCAATGACTAAACAGTCTTAATCAGTCATTGATGCACAATAAAATGGAACCGCTGCTTGTTTGGCGGTTCCGTTTTATCCAGCCCCAAATTCCAATTACATTGTGCGCTGTCTTTTTAGTTATCTGTTTATAACAACACGCTATGATGTAAAGATTGATTCCCATTACGACACATTGCTTCTAGGACACACACCATGGCTACCAATGCGAAACCCGTTTATCAGCGTATCCTGCTAAAACTCAGTGGCGAAGCTCTGCAGGGCAGTGAAGGTTTTGGTATCGACGCGAGCGTTTTGGATCGCATGGCTCAGGAAGTTAAAGAGCTGGTTGAACTGGGCATTCAGGTCGGCGTTGTCATTGGCGGCGGGAACTTGTTCCGCGGTGCGGGTCTGGCGCAAGCTGGGATGAACCGTGTTGTGGGCGACCACATGGGTATGCTGGCCACGGTAATGAATGGTCTGGCCATGCGGGATGCATTACACCGTGCCTATGTGAACGCTCGCCTGATGTCTGCAATTCCGCTTAACGGCGTGTGTGATAATTACAGCTGGGCCGAAGCCATCAGTCTGCTGCGCCACAATCGCGTCGTGATTTTCTCTGCAGGTACCGGTAATCCCTTCTTTACGACGGATTCAGCAGCGTGCCTGCGCGGTATCGAGATTGAAGCCGATGTGGTGTTGAAGGCCACGAAAGTGGATGGCGTATATTCTGCCGATCCGGTGAAAAACCCGGAAGCGACACTGTACGAAGAGCTGACTTATCAGGAAGTACTGGAGCAGGAATTGAAGGTGATGGATCTGGCGGCCTTTACACTGGCACGCGACCATAATTTGCCAATCCGCGTCTTCAACATGAATAAACCAGGCGCACTGCGTCGTGTGGTGATGGGCGAAAATGAAGGCACGCTGATCACCAACGGTACCGGTAGCGTTTGATCATTCACCTAGCCTGAAAGTTCGGACAGCAAGTTTGCCAGGTCTTACTGGCATGAGTATTCACGGACTATACTGAAGTTATGGTCTGCCAAGTAACCAGTTTTAAAGGGTTCGCAACGTGATTAACGACATTAAAAAAGATGCTGAAATCCGTATGGAAAAATGCGTCGAATCATTCAAAAACCATATCAGCAAAATCCGTACTGGCCGTGCCTCACCAGGCATTCTCGACGGTATCATGGTCCCTTACTACGGTTCTGACACTCCACTGCGTCAGTTAGCTCAGGTAACGGTAGAAGACTCCCGTACTTTGGCTATCTCTGTGTTCGACCGTTCAATCAGCGCAGCCGTTGAAAAAGCGATCATGGCTTCGGATCTTGGGCTTAATCCAATGTCAGCAGGATCCACTATTCGTGTGCCATTGCCAGCATTGACTGAAGAGCGCCGCAAAGATCTGATTAAAATTGTTCGCGCTGAAGCTGAGCAAGGTCGCGTTTCAGTACGTAACGTACGTCGTGATGCCAACGATAAAACCAAAGCTTTGCTGAAAGATAAAGAAATTAGCGAAGATGAAGATCGTAGCTCTCAAGAAACCGTTCAGAAAATGACAGATATTTTTATTAAGAAAATTGACCTTGCTCTGAGCGAAAAAGAAGCTGAGTTGATGGATTTCTAAATCCGGTTTCGATCCCTTCTAAGCGTCGCAAATGCGGCGCTTTATTTTTTCGTAGGATCCCACTTCTGACATCTGTTGCTAAATCTCATAGACAAGCCGTCAAAGAGGTTTCAGACTGATGCACTTTCCGAATTTACACTCGTTATACCGGGCATTTTCATGAAACAACTGACTATCCTTGGTTCGACTGGGTCTGTCGGCACCAGCACCCTCGCGGTTGTTCGCGCTAACCCTGATGTATTCAATGTCGCCGCCCTGGTTGCGGGCTGTAACGTTGAAGTGATGGCGCAACAATGTATCGAATTCCGCCCCCGTTTTGCCTCTATGGCGAATGAGGATTGTGCAAAAGCATTGCGCATTATTCTCGCAGAGCAGGGTGTCAAAACTGAAGTGTTGTCAGGTGCGCAAGCGTCCTGTGACCTGGCGGCACTCGATGGTGTCGATCAGGTGATGTCAGCCATTGTCGGAGCTGCTGGCTTATTACCGACGCTGGCCGCCGTCCGTGCTGGTAAACAGATCTTGCTTGCTAACAAAGAGTCCTTGATCACCTGTGGTCGTATTTTCATGGATGCCGTCCGTCAGAGTGGCAGCCAACTTTTGCCTATCGATAGCGAACATAACGCTATCTTCCAGAGCTTGCCTGAGCGTATTCAGCAGCAACTGGGCTATGCCTCTCTGGAAGATAACGGGGTTTCCCGCATCATCCTCACCGGTTCCGGCGGCCCCTTCCGTGAATTGCCGCTGAGTGATTTTAGCCATGTCACTCCCGACCAGGCCTGTGCTCATCCTAACTGGTCAATGGGGCGTAAGATTTCCGTCGATTCTGCCACCATGATGAACAAGGGTCTCGAGTATATTGAAGCCCGCTGGTTGTTTAATGCTTCAGCTGAACAGATGGAAGTCATTATTCATCCTCAGTCCGTTATTCATTCCATGGTGCGCTATCGTGATGGCAGCGTACTGGCACAACTGGGTTCGCCTGATATGCGTACGCCTATCGCCCATGCGATGGCATATCCGCAACGAGTTGATGCAGGGGTTGAAGCGTTGGACTTCTGCCGCATCGGTGCATTGACTTTTAACGAGCCCGATCATAACCGTTACCCGTGCCTCCATTTGGCGATTGAAGCAAGCCGGACGGGGCAAGCGGCGACTACGGCACTGAATGCCGCTAATGAGGTCTCCGTGGCGGCATTCCTGGCCGGACAGATTGGCTTTACAGATATTGCCAGCGTTAACCGAGAAGTGATGGAGCAATCAGTCGCTAAAGAACCCGATTCTGTCGACGAAGTGCTGGAGATTGATCGCGTTGCCCGGGTATCGGCGCGGGAGAAATTGCAGGCCTTTGCGTTGTGATATGTCGCACTTATCTTTCCGGCAATTTGTTCGCATCACATTGAAATGATATAGTCTGCGCCACCTGACAACGTCTTCAGGACTTATGCCTGAATGTGTTTATCTCTTGCAGTGATAAATGGTCAGGCTGAGCCGTGCCTGATCAGGAGCCACGGCTTTTTTGCGCGTTTAATTACGCCTGCCGGTCAGTGAGTGCCGTTGCGGTCTGATAAAGGAAATGAGTACGCGTTATGTCCCTCGAAAATCAACAGATATCTGACTCGTCTTGCGCAATGCCGCGCCATGTTGCCATTATTATGGACGGCAACGGTCGCTGGGCGAAACTTCAGGGGAAAATGAGGGTATTTGGTCATAAAGCGGGAGTGAAGTCGGTACGCCGAGCGGTCAGCTTTGCAGCCAATCATCAGCTTGATGCTCTCACGCTTTATGCCTTTAGTAGTGAGAACTGGAACCGTCCGGCCCAGGAAGTTTCGGCCTTAATGGAGCTGTTTGTGCGCGCACTGGACAGCGAAGTGAAAAGCCTGCATAAACATAATGTCAGGTTACGGATAATAGGTGATGTCAGTCGCTTCAGTTCACGTCTGCAGGAAAGGATCCGTCGTTCAGAAACACTTACAGAAAATAACGATGGCCTTACTCTTAACATTGCTGCCAATTATGGTGGGCGATGGGATATTATTCAGGGTGTGAAAAAGCTGGCCTGTCAGGTTGAAGCCGGTACTTTACAGCCTGAGCAGATCACAGAAGAAGCATTAAATGCCGCAGTCTGTATGAGCGAACTGGCACCCGTCGATTTGGTGATCAGAACCGGTGGGGAACATCGCATCAGTAATTTTCTCTTGTGGCAAATTGCCTATGCTGAACTTTACTTTACTGATGTCCTCTGGCCTGATTTTGATGAAAACATCTTTGAAGGTGCGCTAAATGCTTTTGCACAACGCGAGCGTCGCTTCGGGGGGACTACACCTAATGGCGCTAATGCGTCCTAGGGAGAACTTTTGCTGAAGTATCGCATTATCACAGCTTTGATTTTAATCCCGATTGTCATTGCGGCACTGTTTTTATTGCCGCCACTCGGTTTTGCCATTTTGACTCTGGCTGTTTGTATGTTGGCTGCATGGGAATGGGGCCAGTTATCCGGTTTCTCATCGCGTTCACAACGAGTCTGGTTAGCTATTCTTTGCGGATTTCTGTTGGTCGCAATGATGCTGAGTTTGCCGGCTTACCGACAGTCAGTACACTTGCCTCAGGTCACGATGACGCTATGGGCATCGTTGGTGTGGTGGATCGCCGCTTTCCTGATGGTGATTTTTTATCCAGCATCTGCCACGCTATGGCGAAATTCACGCGTATTGCGCTTAGTTTTCGGTTTGTTGACCATCGTTCCATTCTTTTGGGGTATGGTGGCGCTGCGCCAGTATGGCTATGCTGAAAACCATCACACGGGTGCATGGTGGTTGCTTTATGTGATGCTGCTGGTATGGGGCGCTGACTCTGGTGCTTTTTTATTTGGAAAGCTCTTCGGTAAGCACAAGCTGGCACCAAAGGTCTCTCCCGGTAAAACGTGGGAAGGATTAATCGGCGGGCTTGTGACTTCAGCCCTGATATCATGGCTGTTTGGCCGCTATGTCCCGCTGAATGTTGTGCCAGCAACATTGTTGATGTGTTCAGTGGTCGCCGCGCTGGCTTCTGTACTGGGTGACCTGACCGAAAGCATGTTCAAGCGGGAAGCGGGCATAAAAGACAGTGGAAATCTGATTCCTGGTCACGGCGGGATACTGGATCGTATCGATAGCCTGACTGCTGCAGTCCCTGTATTCGCGTGTTTAATGCTGTTGGTGTTTTAACCGTCTGAGACGGGACGTCTTCTAAGGAATAGTTGCGAATATGATGAACATACTCTGGAGCCTGGCCGCCTTTATCGTTGCATTGGGGGTGCTAATCACCGTGCATGAATTTGGCCATTTCTGGGTTGCTCGTCGTTGCGGTGTGCGCGTTGAGCGTTTTGCTGTCGGATTCGGTCGTGCCCTATGGAAACGCACGGACAAGCAGGGCACTGAGTATGTTCTGGCCATTATTCCTCTCGGCGGTTACGTCAAAATGCTTGATGAGCGTGTTGAAACCGTTCCGGCAGAACTTCGTCACCTAACATTTAACAGCAAGTCAGTCTGGCAAAGAGCTGCAATCATCAGTGCGGGTCCTATCGCAAACTTCATTTTTGCCGTGTTCGCCTACTGGCTGGTCTTCATTATCGGTGTTCCTTCGGTGCGTCCGGTTGTGGGGGAGATCACCCCGCAATCCATTGCTGCACAATCCCAAATGTCTCCAGGCATGGAACTTAAGTCAATCGACGGTATCGAAACGCCTGATTGGGAATCAGTTCGTTTGTCTTTAATGGGCGAGATTGGAAACAATCAAACCACTTTAGGTGTCTCACAATTTGGGTCATCAGAGGTGATTGAAAAAACACTGGACTTGCGTCAGTGGCAGTTTAACCCTGAAAAGCAGGATCCGGTGGTCGCGCTGGGTATTATTCCGCGTGGTCCGCAGATAGAATCAGTGCTGGCAGAAGTGCAAAAGGATTCCGCCGCCCAGAAAGCAGGTTTGCAAGCTGGGGACAGGATCGTTAAAGTCGATCGTCAAGTTTTGGCAAATTGGCGTACGTTCGCCTTGCAGGTCCGCGACAACCCAGGTAAACCCATCGCGCTGGATATTGAGCGCGCGGGGGCGCCGGTCAGCCTGACGCTGATACCGGACACCAGGTCGGTAGGGAAGGGAGTTGAGCAGGGCTTTGCCGGGGTAGTACCGAAAGTAATACCTCTGCCTGATGAGTACAAAACTATTCGCCAGTATGGGCCGTTCGTTGCATTTTATGAGGCTGGGGATAAAACCTGGCAACTGATGAAACTGACCGTCAACATGCTGGGCAAATTAATAACGGGTGATGTAAAGCTGAACAATCTGAGTGGCCCAATTTCTATCGCACAGGGCGCAGGAATGTCAGCTGAATATGGTTTAGTCTACTACCTGATGTTTTTGGCACTTATCAGTGTCAATCTTGGGATCGTGAACCTTTTTCCATTACCCGTGTTAGATGGTGGACACCTGGTATTTCTGGCAATAGAAAAACTAAAGGGTGGGCCAGTTTCCGAGCGAGTTCAAAACTTCAGTTACCGTATCGGTGCAGTACTGCTGGTGATGGTAATGGGGCTTGCACTTTTCAATGATTTCTCCCGTCTTTAAGGCTGGGGATTAGGTTAGGAAGAACGCATAACAACGATGGCGATCAAAAAGTTGCTCATAGCGTCGCTGCTGTTTGGCAGCGCCACCGTATACGGTGCAGACGGTTTCGTAGTGAAAGATATTCATTTCGAAGGCCTGCAGCGAGTTGCCGTCGGTGCGGCGTTACTCAATATGCCGGTTCGCGTAGGTGATACCATCACCGACGACGACATCAGTAATACCATTCGTGCATTGTTTGCCACTGGCAACTTTGAGGACGTTCGCGTTCTGCGTGATGGTAATACGCTGATTGTTCAGGTCAAAGAACGCCCTACCATTGCCAGCATCACTTTCTCCGGCAACAAGTCGGTGAAAGATGACATGCTGAAAGAAAACCTGGAAGCCTCTGGCGTCCGGGTTGGCGAAGCACTGGACCGGACCACACTCACCAGCATTGAAAAAGGTCTTGAAGATTTCTACTACAGCGTGGGTAAATACAGCGCCTCGGTGAAAGCCGTTGTCACGCCTTTACCGCGTAACCGCGTCGATTTGAAGTTGGTCTTTACCGAAGGTGTCTCTGCTAAAATTCAGCAGATCAACATCGTGGGTAACCACGCCTTCAGCACCGACGAACTGATTTCTCACTTCCAGTTGCGTGATGAAGTGCCTTGGTGGAACGTGGTAGGCGATCGTAAATATCAGAAACAGAAACTGGCAGGTGATCTTGAAACCTTGCGCAGCTTCTATCTGGATCGCGGTTATGCACGTTTCAATATTGATTCGACTCAGGTCAGCCTGACGCCAGACAAGAAGGGTATTTACATCACCCTGAACATCACTGAAGGCGATCAATACAAGCTTTCCGGTGTTGAAGTGAACGGCAGCATGGCCGGACATTCTGCAGAAGTGGAAAGTCTGACTAAAATTCAAAAAGGCGAGCTTTATAACGGCGCAAAAGTAACCAAGATGGAAAACGACATCAAGCAAATGCTGGGTCGTTATGGTTATGCTTATCCGCGCGTGCAAACTCAGCCTGAAATCAACGATGCTGATAAAACCGTCAAACTGCACGTCAACGTAGATGCCGGTAACCGCTACTATGTTCGTCATGTCCGTTTTGAAGGTAATGACACCAGTAAAGACAGCGTTCTTCGCCGTGAAATGCGTCAGATGGAAGGTGCCTGGTTAGGTAACGATCTGGTCGACAAAGGCAAAGAGCGTTTAAACCGTCTGGGGTATTTCGATACGGTTGACGTTGATACACAACGTGTTCCAGGCACCCCGGATCAGGTAGACGTCGTCTACAAAGTGAAAGAGCGCAACACCGGTACCTTCAACTTTGGTGTGGGCTACGGTACTGAGAGTGGTGTCAGTTTCCAGGCGGGTGTCCAGCAGGATAACTGGCTGGGTACAGGTAACTCAGTAGGTATCAGCGGTACCAAAAATGATTATCAGACGTATGCTGAATTCACGATCACAGACCCGTACTTCACCGTTGATGGTGTGAGTCTGGGCGGCCGTGTGTTCTACAATGACTTTAAAGCGGATAACGCCGATCTGTCAGACTATACCAACAAGAGCTATGGTGTAGGTGGAACGCTGGGCTTCCCGATCAACGAGACTAACTCGTTGCGCCTTGGTCTGGATTACGTGCATAACGACCTGTCCAATATGGAGCCACAGGTCAGTATGTTCAGATATCTGAACTCGGTAGGGATTAACCCACCAGTGACAGTGGGTACCGACACAACATCTGACGCCGACTTCAGTGCCAATGACTTCTTCGCTAACTTGGGTTGGGGCTATAACAACCTCGACCGCGGTTACTTCCCAACGTCGGGTACGAAGGCTAGTCTGAATGGTAAAGTCACTGTTCCAGGTTCCGATAACGAGTACTACAAGATTACATTCGACTCTACGAGTTACTTACCGTTGAGCGAGAGCCGTAATTGGGTGCTGATGGGCCGTGCGCGTGCAGGTTATGCAGATGGCTTAGGCGGTAAAGAAGTGCCGTTCTACGACAACTTCTATGCCGGTGGTTCCAGTAGTGTTCGTGGTTTCCAGTCGAACACCATTGGTCCTAAGGCCGCCTATTATAACTGCGCCGCAGGGGCGACTTCCTATAGCAACTGTCCGGTTAACAATTCGGACGATGCTGTCGGTGGTAATGCCATGGCTATTTTGAGTGCTGAACTGATCGTTCCTACTCCGTTCATCAGCGAGAAATATGCTAACTCTGTACGCACCTCCGTGTTTGTTGATAGTGGTACCGTATGGGATACATCTTGGAAGAACACGCCTGAGACTGTAGCTGCAGGTGTACCTGATTACAGTAAAGCAGACAATTTCCGTGTCTCTTCTGGTATTGCGCTGCAGTGGATGTCTCCACTAGGACCATTGGTCTTCTCTTACGCACAACCAGTTAAGAAATACGATGGTGATAAAGCGGAACAGTTCCAATTTAACATCGGTAAAACGTGGTAACACGTTAGACAATTTAAGCCTTTACGCAGAAGTCGCAAAGGTTTGAGTTCTTCCTCAACTCACGGGCGAATAGCCCGTGATGTTGTTTTTTAACTCATTCTTATTGTGTAATTATCGTGCCACATGGCACAAACGGGTGATGGAAGGAGTTTATAGTGAAAAAGTGGTTATATGCCGCCGGCCTCGGTTTAGTTATGGCTTCTTCAGCAGCAAGCGTTCAGGCTGCTGACAAAATTGCTGTTGTTAACGTACAAAGCATCTTCCAGCAAATGCCAGCACGTGATGCTGTAGCAAAACAGTTGGAAAATGAGTTCAAAGGTCGTGCAACTCAGCTGCAAACCCAGGAACGTGATCTGCAAACCAAAATGCAGAGATTGCAACGTGATGGCTCAACCATGAAAGCCAGCGATCGCAGCAAACTCGAAAAAGAAGTGATGGCTCAACGCGAAGATTTCTCTACAAAAGCACAGGCTTTTGAACAAGATAACCGTCGTCGTCAGGCTGAAGAACGTAATAAAATCCTGAGCCGTATTCAGGATGCTGTTAAAGCTGTTGCCAGCAAACAAGGTTATGATGTTGTAATCGATGCTAACGCTGTGGCTTACGCTAACAGTGACAAAGACATCACTGCTGATGTGCTGAAACAGGTTAAATAAACATGTCATCAATTCGACTGGCTGATCTCGCACAGCAGTTGGATGCACAATTGCACGGTGATGGCGATCTCGCCATCACCGGCATTGCTTCAATGCATTCCGCACACTCTGAGCAAATCACGTTTTTATCAAACAGCCGTTACCGTGAACAGTTAGCTACCTGCGCCGCAGGGGCTGTAGTGTTGACGGAAGCGGATCTGCCATTTTGCCAAACAGCGGCATTAGTGGTTAAAAACCCTTACCTGACTTATGCACGTATGGCGCAATTGCTCGACACCACGCCAGCCCCCGCTCAGGACATCGCCGCGAGTGCGGTCATTTCTGACAGCGCGACGTTAGGTAAGAATGTCTCGGTAGGTGCAAATGCCGTGATCGAGTCTGGCGTAGTTTTAGGCGATAACGTGGTTATCGGCGCCGGCTGTTTCATTGGCAAGAATGCTAAATTAGGTGCAGGGACCCGTATCTGGGCGAATGTCTCTATTTATCATAATGTTGAAGTGGGTGAGGCTTGTCTCATTCAATCCGGCACCGTCATTGGTGCCGATGGCTTTGGTTATGCCAACGATCGCGGTAACTGGATTAAGATCCCACAGCTCGGTACGGTTTTAATTGGCGATCGTGTTGAAATTGGCGCCTGCACTACGATTGACCGTGGTGCGCTCGACGATACCATCATCGGCAACGGCGTCATCATCGATAACCAATGTCAGATTGCGCATAACGTCGTGATTGGAGACAATACCGCCGTCGCAGGCGGGGTTATTATGGCCGGTAGTCTGAAAATTGGACGTTACTGCCAGATAGGCGGAGCCAGTGTTATCAACGGCCATATGGAAATTTGTGATAAGGCCGTCGTGACAGGAATGGGAATGGTGATGCGACCAATCACTGAACCTGGGGTATACTCCTCCGGTATTCCGTTACAGCCGAATAAAGTGTGGCGTAAAACCGCTGCGTTGGTAATGAATATCGATGAGATGAATAAGCGCTTAAAAGCTGTAGAGCGTAAAATCGAAGAAGACTAAGTTACCGACTACTGTGTTGCTGGTATCTGGCTGCGAGAGCCATATCTAGCGGCACAAGTTTCTATTTGCGGCCTGCCTAATGACCCTCTTTGGGGGTCAAGCAGGCCGTGTTATTGATGCCATCAGTTTTTAGACAGGAAGAGTATTTTGACTACTGACACTCATACTCTGCGTATTGAAGAGATATTGGATCTGCTGCCACACCGTTATCCGTTCTTACTGGTTGACCGCGTGCTGGATTTCGAAAAAGGGAAGTTTTTACGCGCAGTGAAAAACGTTTCTTTCAACGAACCGTTCTTCCAGGGCCATTTCCCGGGTAAACCTATTTTCCCAGGCGTGTTGATTCTCGAAGCGATGGCGCAGGCCACCGGTATCTTAGCGTTCAAAAGCGTAGGTAAATTAGAACCGGGCGAGCTGTATTATTTTGCAGCCATTGATGACGCACGTTTCAAACGTCCGGTATTGCCGGGTGACCAGATGATTCTTGAAGTTGAATTTATTAAAGAGCGTCGTGGTGTTGCTCGTTTCAAAGGTGTCGCAAAAGTAGATGGTGAGATTGCTTGTGAGGCATCAATGATGTGCGCCCGCCGCCGGGAGGCTTAATACGTGATTGATAAAACCGCCTTTATTCATCCAAGCGCTATTGTTGAAGACGGTGCCGTTATCGGTGCCGGTGTTCATATAGGTCCTTTCTGCTTTGTCGGTTCGCAGGTGGAAATCGGTGAAGGTACCGAACTTAAATCACACGTCGTTCTCAATGGTGTGACCAAAATTGGTCGCGACAACCGCATTTTTCAGTTCGTTTCCATCGGTGAAATTAACCAGGATCTGAAATATGCAGGTGAACCAACACGTGTTGAAGTCGGCGATCGCAACAATATTCGTGAGAGCGTCACCATTCATCGTGGTACCGTTCAGGGCGGTGGCTTGACCAAAGTGGGTAACGATAACCTGTTAATGGTTAACGCACATATTGCCCACGATTGTGTCATTGGAAATCGTTGTATCCTGGCCAATAACGCGACCTTGGGGGGTCACGTTGAGATTGACGATCACGCCATCATTGGTGGTATGACGGCCATACATCAGTTCTGCATCATTGGTGCGCATGTGATGGTGGGTGGGTGTTCTGGCGTTGCTCAGGATGTTCCACCTTTTGTCATTGCTCAGGGCAACCACGCAACGCCATTTGGTATCAATATCGAAGGGCTTAAGCGTCGCGGTTTCGACAAGCCTGCATTGCACGCTATCCGTAATGCATACAAGATCTTGTACCGTAGTGGCAAAACGCTGGAAGAAGCCCAACCAGAAATCGCTGAAATTGCCGCAGAGTTCCCGGCAGTTAAACCTTTTAGTGATTTCTTTGCCCGTTCGACACGCGGCATCATCCGCTGACAGGCTGGTCATTCGGTAAATAATTTCTTCGGCGAATAAGCGGTAAATAATGCAAAAGCCCTTTCTGACGATCGGCCTGGTGGCTGGCGAAACATCCGGTGATATTCTTGGTGCTGGTTTGATCCGAGCGCTGAAAAAACACCACCCTGATGCCCGCTTTGTCGGTGTGGCCGGCCCGCTGATGCAGGCCGAGGGATGTGAAGCCTGGTACGAAATGGAAGAATTGGCTGTCATGGGCGTGGTAGAGGTTCTGGAACGTCTGCCACGCCTGTTGAAAATCCGCAAAGATCTCACTCAGCGTTTTGCTGCTTTAAAACCGGATGTCTTCGTGGGCATCGATGCACCTGACTTCAATATTACACTTGAAGGGCGTCTTAAGCAGCGTGGGATCCGAACTATCCATTATGTCAGCCCTTCAGTCTGGGCCTGGCGACAAAAGCGCGTTTTCAAAATTGGAAAAGCTACCGACATGGTGTTGGCGTTTCTGCCTTTTGAAAAAGCGTTTTATGACAAATTTAATGTTCCCTGCCGTTTTATCGGTCACACCATGGCTGACTCCATGCCATTGCTGCCGGACAAGCAGGCCGCGCGAATTGTATTGGGTATTCCTGCTGATGTTCATTGTCTGGCGTTATTGCCGGGCAGTCGTCAAGCGGAAGTGGAGATGCTCAGCGCAGACTTCCTAAAAACGGCGCTACAGTTGCGTCAGACCTATCCCGATCTTCATATCGTGGTGCCGCTGGTGAATGCCAAGCGGCGCGAGCAGTTTGAGCGAATCAAGGCTGAGATCGCCCCAGATTTACCGGCACATCTGCTGGATGGTCAGGCGCGTAATGCGATGATAGCCAGTGATGCCGCCCTTCTTGCCTCTGGCACCGCCGCGCTGGAGTGTATGTTGGCGAAATGCCCGATGGTGGTGGGTTATCGTATGAAACCCTTTACCTATTGGATCGCGGAACGTCTGGTGAAAACACCCTATGTCTCCTTGCCGAATTTACTGGCCGGGCGCGAAATTGTCACCGAACTGCTGCAAACGGAATGTGTGCCTGAAAAACTGTCAGCCGCCCTATTGCCACTGTTAGCCGGGGGCGAGAAGAGCCAGCAGTTGCAGAATACTTTCCTGGCATTGCATCAAAGCATCCGTTGTGACGCCGACGAGCAGGCCGCTCAGGCCGTGATGGAATTGGCTAAACGATGAAGAGTATTTTTGTTTATCCGCAGGCGTTGTGTATCGCTGGCGTGGATGAAGTTGGTCGTGGGCCATTAGTGGGGGCTGTTGTTACCGCTGCGGTTATCCTCGACCCGGCAAAGCCTATCGCCGGTCTGGCGGATTCTAAAAAACTCAGTGAAAAGCGTCGTGAAGCGCTGTATATCGAAATCAAAGAGAAAGCGCTGGCCTGGAGTTTAGGTCGCGCAGAGCCTCATGAAATAGATGAACTGAATATTTTGCATGCCACTATGCTGGCAATGCAAAGAGCAGTTGCCGGGTTGAGTATTATCCCGGATATGGTCTTGATAGACGGTAACCGTTGTCCTGTATTGCCAATGGCCTCTCAGGCTGTGGTTAAGGGTGACAGCAAAGTTGCTGAAATCAGCGCGGCTTCTATTTTAGCTAAAGTGACACGCGATCGTGAGATGGTTGAGCTGGATCTTCAGTTCCCTGAATACGGCTTTGCTAAGCATAAGGGGTATCCGACTCCGGTCCATCTCGAAAGTTTATCGAGGCTGGGTGCCACTGTGCATCACAGGCGCAGTTTCGCACCGGTAAAACGTGCACTGGATCTGGCTTAGCTAGCGCGCTTCAGCGCTAGCCTCAGTAGTTTGTCATTCCGACAATCGTTCATTCATTACTCATTTCTGGACTCTGGATATGGCCGAACCTCGTTTTATTCATCTTCGTGTACACAGTGACTACTCCATGGTGGATGGATTAGCCAAGGTTGGTCCGTTGGTGAAATGCGCGGCCTCCCTCCGCATGCCCGCTCTGGCCATTACCGATTTTACTAACCTTTGTGGGTTGGTGAAATTTTACGGTTCAGCTCATGGCGCAGGCATAAAGCCGATCATTGGCGCAGATTTCAACGTACAAAGTGAGATCCTCGGTGATGAGCTCGCTCAGCTAACCGTGCTGGCGATGAACAATCAGGGCTACCAGAATCTGACCCTGCTTATCTCCCGTGCTTATCAGCGTGGCTACGGCGCAGCTGGTCCTATCATTGACCGCGACTGGTTGGCAGAGCTCAACGAAGGTCTGATTCTGCTGTCAGGTGCGAGAATGGGGGATGTCGGTAAATTTCTTATACGTGGTAATCAGCCACAGGTTGAGGAATGCCTGGAATTTTATCAGCAGCACTTTGCCGATCGTTATTATCTTGAACTTATCCGTACCGGCCGTCCGGAAGAAGAGAACTATCTTCACGCCGCTGTGGCTCTTGCTGCTGAGCGCGAATTGCCCGTGGTTGCCACCAATGATGTGCGCTTTTTAGTTAAGGAAGACTTTGACGCCCACGAGATTCGTGTCGCTATTCATGATGGTTTCACCCTTGACGATCCTAAACGTCCGCGCAATTACACGCCTCAGCAGTACATGCGCAGTGAAGATGAGATGTGTGAGCTGTTCGAGGATATCCCGGAAGCACTGCTCAACAGTGTCGAGATTGCGAAACGTTGTAATGTGACCATCCGCTTGGGTGAATACTTCCTGCCGCAGTTCCCGACCGGCGAAATGACTACTGAAGATTTTCTGGTTGCCAAATCGAAGGAAGGGCTGGAGGAGCGTCTGGAGTTTCTGTTCCCGGACCCTGAACGGCGCGCGCAGAAACGTCCTGAATACGATGCCCGCCTTGAGTTAGAGCTGGGTGTTATCAACCAGATGGGCTTCCCTGGATACTTCCTGATCGTCATGGAGTTCATCCAGTGGTCGAAAGATAATGATGTGCCCGTCGGCCCGGGGCGCGGTTCCGGTGCAGGTTCCCTGGTGGCATACGCGCTGAAAATTACCGACCTGGATCCGCTGGAATTCGACCTGCTTTTCGAACGTTTCCTCAACCCTGAACGTGTTTCCATGCCCGACTTTGACGTCGACTTCTGTATGGAAAAACGCGATCTCGTCATTGAACACGTAGCTGACATGTACGGTCGCGAGGCCGTTTCGCAGATCATTACCTTCGGTACCATGGCGGCAAAAGCGGTGATCCGCGACGTTGGGCGTGTACTGGGCCACCCTTACGGTTTTGTCGACCGTATTTCAAAACTGGTACCCCCGGATCCGGGCATGACGCTGGAGAAGGCCTTTGCTGCTGAACCGCAGTTGCCAGAGGTTTACGAGGCTGATGAAGAAGTCCGCGCACTGATTGACATGGCCCGTAAGCTTGAAGGCGTCACGCGTAATGCCGGCAAACATGCTGGTGGGGTGGTGATCGCGCCCACTAAAATTACTGACTTTGCGCCGTTGTACTGCGATGCCGAGGGGAACCATCCGGTTACCCAGTTCGATAAAAATGATGTGGAATATGCCGGGCTGGTGAAGTTTGACTTCCTCGGTTTGCGAACGCTGACCATTATCGACTGGGCCTTACGCATGATTAATGCGCGACGTGCGAAGTCTGGCCTCGAGCCTATCGATATTGCGACCATCCCGCTCGAAGACAAAAAAAGCTTCGACATGCTGCAACGCTCAGAAACGACCGCGGTGTTCCAGCTCGAATCCCGCGGTATGAAGGACTTGATCAAACGTCTGAAGCCTGACTGTTTCGAAGATATGATCGCACTGGTGGCCTTGTTCCGTCCTGGCCCCTTACAGTCCGGCATGGTAGATAACTTCATCGACCGAAAGCACGGCCGTGAAGAGCTTTCATACCCTGATATTCAGTGGCAGCATGAATCACTGAAACCTGTGCTTGAGCCGACGTACGGCATCATCTTGTATCAGGAACAGGTTATGCAGATTGCTCAGGTGCTGGCCGGATATTCGCTGGGCGGCGCAGACATGCTTCGTCGTGCTATGGGTAAGAAGAACCCGGTCGAAATGGCCAAACAACGCGGCGGTTTTGAAGACGGTGCCAAAGCGCGCGGTATCGACGGTGAACTGGCGGTTAAAATCTTCGATTTGGTGGAAAAATTCGCCGGCTATGGTTTTAACAAATCTCACTCCGCTGCTTATGCGCTGGTCTCCTATCAGACTTTATGGCTGAAGGCGCATTATCCGGCAGAATTCATGGCGGCGGTAATGACCGCGGATATGGACAATACCGAGAAGGTGGTTGGGCTGGTGGATGAGTGCTGGCGCATGGGACTGAAGATCCTGCCGCCAGATATCAACAGCGGTTTGTACCATTTCCACGTCAACGACGACGGTGAAATTGTCTATGGCATCGGCGCGATCAAAGGCGTCGGTGAAGGCCCTATCGAAGCCATTATTGAAGCCCGTAACGAAGGCGGCTATTTCAAAGAGCTGTTTGACTTGTGCGCACGCGCCGATGTCAAAAAGCTGAATAAACGTATCCTCGAAAAACTGATCATGTCCGGTGCTTTTGATCGTTTAGGGCCGCACCGTGCCGCATTGATGAGTTCTTTGCCGGACGCGCTGAAGGCCGCCGATCAGCACGCCAAAGCAGAGGCCATTGGCCAGGTCGACATGTTCGGCGTACTGGCTGAAGCGCCAGAGCAGGTCGAGAAATCTTATGCCAACGTCACGCGCTGGCCGGAACAAACGGTACTGGATGGTGAACGTGAAACCCTCGGGCTCTATCTTACCGGGCATCCAATCACCCAGTATCTGAAAGAGATAGAACGCTATGGCGGTGGCCAGCGTCTGAAGGATATGCATCCGACCGACCGGGGTAAAATGACTATCGCCGTGGGGTTGGTGATCGCGGCGAGAGTCATGGTGACCAAGCGGGGTAACCGCATAGGTATCTGTACGCTGGATGACCGCTCAGGGCGTCTGGAAGTGATGTTGTTCACCGAAGCGTTGGAAAAATTCCAGCATTTATTGGAAAAAGACCGTATCCTTATCGCCACAGGACAGGTCAGCTTTGATGACTTCAGTGGCGGGCTTAAAATGATGGCCCGCGATGTTATGGACATCAGTGAAGCACGGGAAAAATATGCTCGCGGTCTTGCTATCTCGCTGACTGACAGGCAAATTGATGACCAGCTTTTGAACCGTCTCCGCCAATCGTTGGAACCACACCGATCGGGGACGATACCAGTACATCTGTACTACCAACGAGAAAATGCGCGTGCCCGGCTACGATTCGGTGCGTCATGGCGTGTCACGCCAACCGATAAACTGTTGCTGGATCTGCGGACGCTTGTAGGTACCGAGCAGGTGGAACTGGAATTTGACTAAAATAGGAATGCTATGAGTCTGAATTTTCTTGATTTTGAACAGCCGATTGCGGAGCTGGAAGCGAAAATTGACTCGCTGACTGCAGTCAGCCGTCAAGACGAAAAATTGGATATTAATCTGGACGAGGAAGTTGAACGCCTGCGTGAGAAAAGCGTTGAACTGACCCGCAAGATTTTCTCTGATCTGGGTGCCTGGCAGATTGCCCAACTGGCACGCCACCCGCGTCGCCCTTACACTCTGGATTACATCAAACATATCTTTACCGATTTTGATGAGCTGGCTGGTGATCGTGCATACGCGGATGATAAGGCTATCGTTGGTGGTCTGGCGCGTTTAGGTGAGCGTGCTGTGATGATCATTGGTCATCAGAAAGGCCGTGAAACCAAAGAAAAAATCCGCCGCAACTTCGGTATGCCTGCTCCAGAAGGCTATCGTAAAGCACTGCGACTGATGGAAATGGCTGAGCGTTTTAAGCTGCCAATCATTACCTTCATCGACACACCGGGTGCTTATCCGGGCGTGGGGGCGGAAGAGCGCGGCCAGTCTGAGGCCATCGCACGCAATTTGCGTGAAATGTCCCGCCTGAATGTGCCGGTGATCTGCACCGTTATTGGTGAGGGAGGCTCTGGTGGTGCGTTGGCTATTGGTGTTGGCGACAAAGTTAACATGCTGCAGTACAGCACCTATTCGGTGATCTCACCGGAAGGCTGTGCGTCAATTCTGTGGAAAAGTGCTGATAAAGCCCCGCTGGCTGCTGAAGCGATGGGCATTATTGCCCCTCGTCTGAAAGAGCTGAAACTGATTGACTCGGTTATCCCTGAACCACTGGGTGGTGCGCATCGTGATGTTCCTGCCATGGCCGCTTCACTGCGTGCACAGCTTGAAGCTGATCTCAGCGATCTGGATGTGCTGAGTAACGAAGAGCTGCGCAACCGCCGTTATCAGCGTCTGATGACTTACGGTTATTGCTGAGTTTCATCCCGGCATTAAAAAACTCCGAAAGGCCGTGCTTGCACGGCCTTTTTTATTAGAAGGATTTGTCAGATGAATATTATCGCCATCATGCGCCCGGAAGGGGCCTACTACAAAGATGAGCCAATCCGAGAGCTGGATTTGGCACTGACGAACCTTGGCTTTAAAACCGTTTATCCGCGGGACAATGCCGATCTGCTCAAGCTGATTGAAACCAATGCCCGCATTTGTGGCACTATTTTCGACTGGGATCAGCACAGTGAAGAGCTGTGTACTGAGATTAACGAGCTGAACGAATATCTGCCACTTTACGGGTTCATTAATACCCACTCCTCGCTGGATGTCAGCGTAAATGACATGCGTATGGTGCTCTATTTCTTTGAATATGCCCTGAATGCGGCTGAGGACATCGCTAAGCGCATCCGGCAATATACCGATGAATACATCGACACCATTACGCCGCCGCTGACTAAAGCGCTGTTCCGCTACGTGGAAGAGGGGAAATATACGTTTTGTACGCCAGGGCATATGGCCGGGACAGCGTTCTTAAAAAGCCCGGTCGGTACGCTTTTTTATGATTTCTTTGGGGCGAAAACACTGAAGGCGGACGTCTCAATTTCGGTCACTGAGCTGGGATCGCTGCTGGATCACACAGGCCCACACCTTGAGGCGGAAGAGTACATTGCTCGTACTTTCGGTGCCGAACAGAGCTATATCGTGACCAATGGCACATCCACTGCTAACAAAATTGTCGGCATGTACGCGGCCCCGGCTGGAAGTACGGTACTGATTGACCGCAACTGTCATAAGTCACTGGCACATCTGATGATGATGACCAACGTCGTGCCGATCTATCTGCGTCCAAACCGGAATGCCTACGGCATTCTTGGTGGTATTCCACAGCGTGAATTTACCCGCGAGAGCATCGAGGAGAAAATCGCCCTGACGCAAAATGCCACCTGGCCAGTGCATGCGGTGATCACCAACTCGACTTATGACGGCCTGCTCTACAACACTGACTTCATCAAAAAAATGCTGGATGTACCTTCAATTCATTTTGACTCAGCCTGGGTGCCGTATACCAATTTCCATCCGATATACGATGGGAAAAGTGGTATGAGCGGTGACCGTGTAGCCGGAAAAGTCATTTATGAAACACAATCTACCCATAAATTATTGGCGGCATTCTCTCAGGCCTCAATGATCCACATTAAAGGTGAGTACGACGAAAGTACCTTTAATGAAGCTTATATGATGCATACCACCACTTCACCTAACTACGGCATTGTGGCGTCGGCGGAAACGGCAGCAGCGATGCTGCGCGGAAATCCGGGACGCCGCCTGATCAACCGCTCTGTTGAACGCGCGTTACACTTTCGTAAAGAGATCCAGCGTTTGCGCGAGGAGACTGAAGGCTGGTTCTACGATGTCTGGCAGCCTGAAGAGATCAATGAAGCTGAATGCTGGCCGCTGAATCCGGATCAAAACTGGCATGGTTTTGCCAATGCCGATACTGACCACATGTATCTGGATCCTATCAAGGTCACTATTCTGACTCCGGGAATGGATGAGCAAGGACAGTTGGCCGAAGAGGGGATCCCTGCTGCACTGGTGGCAAAATTTCTGGATGAACGCGGCGTGGTGGTGGAGAAAACCGGGCCTTACAATCTGCTTTTCCTGTTCAGCATTGGTATCGATAAAACCAAATCGATGAGCCTGATGCGTGGGCTGACGGACTTTAAACGCGCTTACGATCTGAATTTACGCGTGAAGAACATGCTGCCGGATCTTTATGCCGAAGATCCGGACTTTTACCGGCACATGCGTATTCAGGATCTGGCACAGGGCATCCATAAGCTGATCCGTAAACATGATCTACCGAGTCTCATGATCCGCGCATTTGATGTACTACCAGAAATGATCATGACGCCTTACGATATGTTCCAGCATCAGGTGCGTGGACACATCGAAGAGTGCGAAATTGATGATCTGATTGGTAAGGTGGCAGCCAATATGATCCTGCCTTATCCACCAGGCGTGCCGGTGGTGATGCCTGGTGAGATGATCACCCAGGAGAGCCGGGCGGTACTGGATTTCCTGATCATGCTTTGTTCGATTGGCGAACACTATCCGGGCTTTGAAACCGATATCCATGGCGCCAAACTCACGGAAGATGGCCGGTATTTAGTGAAGGTGCTTAAACTACCCGCCGAATAATCCCGGCTCTGTGAGGATCAGATGTTGATCTCCTGGCACGGGCTAAGTAACGTGCTTATCAGAATTTACAGGACTCTTTTATGCTGAATTTACGCCAGATCCACCACATTGCGATCATCGCATCGGACTATGCGCGTAGCAAAACCTTCTATTGTGATGTATTGGGTTTTACTCTGATAGACGAATTTTACCGTGAAGAACGTGATTCATGGAAAGCCGATCTGGCTCTCAACGGGCAATATACTCTGGAGTTATTCAGTTTTCCGCATCCTCCGTTGCGCGTTAACCGTCCTGAAGCCTGTGGATTACGCCATCTGGCATTCAGCGTCGACGATATTGATTTGGCCATTGCCGGGCTGACTCATGCGGGAGTCACATGTGAAGCGGTAAGGATTGACCCCTATACTTCCAGACGTTTTACTTTCTTTAGCGATCCCGATGGCCTGCCATTGGAGCTTTATGAAATTGGCTAAACCATCATGAAACAAGCGTCTCTTGAAAACAGCGTGCTAACGCACCTTGCCGGCCAGATAGGCGATGCGCGTAAATTGTGTATCGCATTTAGCGGTGGCCTGGACTCTACCGTACTGCTGGCAGCTTTGGTGCAGCTGCGCACCGGGACATATTCCGATTTTTCGCTGCGGGCTATTCATGTTCATCATGGGTTAAGTCAATTTGCAGACCAGTGGGTGGCGCATGCGCGAGCATTTTGCCAGAAGTTTCAGGTGCCGCTGGAAGTGGTGAATGTGACCCTTGACGCGAAAAAAGATGGGATCGAAGCTGCGGCCAGAGCGGCGAGATATCAGGCTTTTGCTGATCATCTTAGTGCCGGTGAGACACTGCTTACCGCTCAACATCTTGATGACCAATGCGAAACTTTTCTGTTGGCGCTAAAGCGTGGAAGTGGTCCGGCGGGGCTGTCAGCCATGCCGGCTCATTCTGAGCGTAATGGCTACCGGTTGTTGCGGCCTTTTCTGGCGCTTTCCCGCCATCAGCTTGAGCAGTTTGCCATGAATGCAGGGCTGCAATGGATTGAAGATGACAGCAATCAAGACCCGCGTTTTGACCGCAATTTCCTGAGGCTAAACGTATTGCCCACTCTCTGTGAGCGTTGGCCACATTTCTCACAGGCAGTTTCACGCAGCGCAGCCCTGTGCGGTGAACAGGAAGCCTTGTTGGATGAACTGCTGAGTGAATCTCTACAAACCCTAACAGACAGCAACGGCAGCCTGGACATCACAGGCATGCTGCTCATGTCACTGCAGCGCCGTCAGGCAATATTACGCCGCTGGTTGTCAGTTCAGGGAGCGCGTATGCCTTCGCGCGAGCAGTTGCAGCGTCTTTGGGATGAAGTCGCCCTCAGCCGTGAAGATGCACAACCCTTGTTGCAACTTAACTCTTTCAGCGTGCGCCGCTTTCAGCAACGTCTGTACCTTTTACCGCCGATGGCTTCGTTACAGCAGACAGTTCTAACCTGGGATACTACCACACCACTGAAGCTGCCTGATGGCTTGGGTTATCTGCAGGTCAGAGAACATCTGGTCAACGATACTGAAAGTATTCGTCTTCCACGCGATAATGAGCAGGTCAGCGTGCGCTTTCAGGCCAAAGGCATGATTGAAAAAGCCGGGCGTTCGCATGCCCGGCAGAGTAAAAAGTTGTGGCAAGAACTTAGCGTTCCGCCATGGCAGCGTGAACGTACACCCCTAATTTATTACAATGAACAATTGATGGCTGCGCCGGGGCTATTTATTACCCGTCAGGCGCTCGCGCAAGCCGGTGCACCACAATGGCAGATTGTCTGGTGTCCCTGTAAAAAGTGATTTAACCCAGGATTTTTAGGCGGGGTCTCCCGTCGCAGGAGCTGCAATGCGTATCGTGATTGGTGTCGCACTATTATTAGGTTTGGCAAGTGAACCGGTGCTGGCAGAGGGAAATATTGAGAAGGGGCAATCAAAAGCTGCCAGCTGTGTGGCTTGTCATGGCGTAAGTGGTAAAGCGGCGAATCCCATTTACCCAAATCTGGCAGGTCAAAACGACGCTTATCTGGAACTGGCGATGCACGCCTATAAGAAAGGTGAACGCAGTGCGGGACAGGCGGGGGTTATGCAGGCTTTTACATCTTCACTCACTGATGAGGATATCAGCGATCTGGCAGCATATTATGCGAGCCTCACCCCGCTGAAGTAATCAGCTCCGATACCAGCCTCCCCTGAAAATACAAACGGGCAATCCTGAGATTGCCCGTTATGGGAGAACAGTATCTTGTCTTACTCGATACTGACAACCACGGTGCCTATTTGGGGATGAACATAACTTTCTATATGGTCAAGACGCAGGTCGCGCTTTTCGCCCTTAATATCGACGACTAAATATTCGACTTTTTTGCGCATTAACAGCTCGCAGGCTTTTCCTTCAACGATTTCTCCGCTACGTAACGTCAGCGTCAAAACCACATCATTCTCGCAGGCAAGCTCAAGATTATCGTAGTCATCACAATTGATGGGTTGGTACTCATCATTCATCGACATAATCGCTCACCAATAAGTTAGCAGCGGCATAGGCCGCTTGTTCCCGGATGGAAGACGGAAGTTCGGCATTCGCCGCCACATCGTCCAATGCTTTTAACACACAGCCCAGCGCATCGGGCACATAGCCAAGATCACCACTGGCAATCTCCGCATATTTACGGCGTACAGACTCACAGTACTGTTGCATAGGTCCTCCTTAAAAGCGTATCCCGCTGGGGTAATTATCGTATTGAAAGCCCAGAAAGATAAACTCTCAGTATTAAACGACTATAGCACAGGCAAGGTCCAGTTATCAGCGAGCTTATGCAGGTTTCTCGTTATCACAGAGGCAGTTAATCGAGCCTGAGAGGGCGTTAAACTGGCCGCCCGGGCCTGCTTTCAAGTACACTGTGCGTCTAATATCAAGAGGTTTCCCATGGCGTTAAAAGCGACGATCTACAAAGCGGCAATCAATATTGCAGATATGGACCGCAATTTTTACCACGATGCCAACCTGACGCTGGCGCAGCACCCTTCAGAAACCGAACAGCGCATGATGCTGCGTTTGCTGGCCTGGATCTGTCACGCCGACGAGCGCCTGAGCTTTACCCGCGGGTTGAGTGCCGAAGATGAACCTGAGATCTGGCGAAAAAATGATCACGGTGGCATTGAGTTATGGGTGGAGCTGGGGCTGCCGGATGAAAAACGTCTGAAGAAGGCCTGCAATCAGTCACGTCAAGTGGTGCTGTATGTTTATAGTGAGCGTGCGGCAAAAGTCTGGTGGCCATCAGTACAGAGTAAAGCCAACAGTTTCAGTAATCTGACCGTAAGGTTCATTGATGATGCATTACTGGCCCAACTCACGAGTTTTGCTAATCGTAATATGATTTTGCAGGCCACACTGCAGGATGGAACTATTTGGCTTTCTGATGCTCAGAATAATTTGGAAATCAAATTTTCCGAATGGAAAGAGTCTGATGGGAAAGAAGCGGGACAATAAGTGTGTTAATCCTTTCCGGTAAACTCGAACTTCCTGACAATGAAATTGAATTAACGGCTATCCGCGCCCAAGGCGCGGGTGGTCAGAACGTCAACAAAACGTCAACGGCGATACATTTGCGCTTTGATATTAAAGCCTCAAGCCTGCCGGATTATTACAAAGAGCGTTTGCTGGCGTTTAATCATCATTCGATAACTGCCGACGGGCTGGTAGTCATCAAAGCTCAGGAGTATCGCAGTCAGGAGCAAAATCGCGAAGCGGCCATCGCGCGCTTAAGTAGTCTTATTGCGCAGGCGATGGTGGTGGAAAAGCCGCGCCGGGCGACGAAACCGACCAAAGGGTCGAAAATCCGCCGCGTGGAAGGAAAAGTGCGTAAGGGTGCGACAAAGGCATTGCGCGGTAAGATTCGCCAGTCTTAATACGCTGAACTGTGGCAGCAGAAGATATCGGTTGCCACAACGAGACAAAACGCAAAGGGAAAAGACGGTGAAAAAAGTAATTATAGTTGCGGTACTGGCGCTCGGCGCATTGTCACTGTTCGGCTGCCATACGTCTGCGATGAATCGTGAGGCCCCCCTGCAGGCCATGCAGCAAAGTTTTAGCGGCGTCACTCCCTGTGCAGATTGCAGCGGGATAGAAACTTCGCTCTTTCTGCAACAGGATGGAACTTACGTCCTGCAGGAAACCTATCTGGGAGCCAAAGACGGCGACCTGACTTTTGCCAGTTATGGTAGCTGGGCGCGTACGGCAGATAAATTGGTGCTCACGGATAGCAAAGGCGAGAAACGTTATTTCCATCCGGAAGGGGATAATTTGGCGATGCTGGATACCACGGGAGCGCCGATTGTTTCGCAATTTAACTACGTGTTGAAACCGACAGCGCAGGATATGCCTAAAACCCCGATGACACTCTCCGGCATGGTGCAATACAGCGCTGAAGTGGCCTCTTTCACGGATTGTGCGACCGGTAAAGTCTTCCCGTTGTCCGGGAATAAGACTCTGGAGCAAGGCTATCTGGCCGCGCGTAAAAAGCCGCAGGAGCTGGTGTTCGTTTCAATGGATGGTCATTTCATCGTTGAATCACCGGCGGGCGAAGGGCAGAACCAAAAATCGCTCGTAGCAGACAGCAACGTGAAGTTTGATCCCAGCAAGGCCTGCCCATAATTGGCTGATTTCCCTTTTGGATATAAAAAAACGCCCGCGATTAAACGGGCGTTTTTTATTGGAGCAACGTCAGGCCCAGGGATTAGCGCGGGATTTGGCTCAGGAGATGTTCAACAATGTCGCTCTGTTTAATCATCAGTTTTTCACCGGTACGGCGGTTTTTGTATTCCAGTTCTTGCGCGTCCAGATTACGATCGCCAATCACAACCTGATGCGGCACACCGATCAGTTCCATATCGGCAAACATCACACCTGGACGCTCTTTACGATCGTCGAGGATCACGTCAATGCCTTTATCACGTAGAGTCTGGTAAAGCTCTTCGGCAACGTCTTTAACGCGGAATGACTTGTGCATATTCATTGGCAGGATAGCGACCTGGAAAGGAGCAATTGCATCTGGCCAGATAATACCGCGATCATCGTGATTCTGCTCAATCGCAGCAGCTACCACGCGGCTCACACCGATGCCATAACAACCCATGGTCATGACCTGATTACGCCCATCTTCGCCTTGTACCGTGGCATTCATCGCTTCTGAATACTTGGTACCCAGTTGGAATATATGGCCGACTTCAATACCACGCTTGATGAGCAACGTACCTTTGCCATCCGGGCTGATATCGCCTTCGACCACGTTACGAATGTCAGCAACGTGTGGCAACGGCAGATCGCGTTCCCAGTTGATGCCGAAATGATGCTGGCCGTCTATGTTGGCACCCGCGCTGAAATCACTCATAGCGGCGACAGTACGGTCAGCCACGATTGGCATTGGCAAATTAACCGGACCCAGTGATCCTGGCCCTGCGTTAACGATGGCGCGAATTTCTGCTTCGGTAGCAAAGGTCAGTGGAGAAGCAACGTGCTGCAGCTTCTCGGCTTTCACTTCATTCAGCTCGTGATCACCACGGACGAGCAGGGCAATCAGTTTATGGCCGCTCTCTTCGGTAGCGTGAACCATCAGCGTTTTAACCGTTTTCTCGACGGGCACCTGGAATTGCTCAACCAACTCAGCAATGGTTTTAGCATTTGGCGTCGCAACCTGACGCAACGCTTCGCTCGCTGCCGCGCGAGGTGTAGCAGGCGCAACGGCTTCGGCCAGTTCTATGTTGGCCGCGTAGTCAGATCCGGTTGAGAAGATGATGTCATCTTCACCGCTGGATGCCAGTACCTGGAATTCGTGCGATGCGCTGCCGCCAATCGAGCCCGTATCCGCTTCAACCGCGCGGAAATCCAGACCCATACGGGTAAAGATTTTGCTGTAGGCGGCGTACATAGCGTCGTAGGTTTCCTGTAAGGACTCCTGCGTCGTATGGAAAGAGTAGGCATCTTTCATGATGAATTCACGTGAACGCATTACACCAAAACGTGGACGGACTTCATCGCGGAATTTGGTTTGGATCTGGAAGAAGTTCAGTGGCAGCTGTTTGTAGGAGCTGATTTCGCCACGGATCAGATCGGTGATCACTTCTTCATGCGTCGGGCCAAGTACAAAGGCGCGGTCGCCACGATCAACAAAGCGCAGTAATTCCGGACCGTACTGCTCCCAGCGACCACTCTCCTGCCATAAGTCCGCGGGTTGAACCACCGGCATGGAGACTTCGATAGCGCAAGCGTTATTCATCTCTTCGCGGACGATGTTTTCGACTTTACGCAGTACGCGCAAACCGGTCGGCAGCCAGGTATACAGACCTGATGCCAGTTTGCGGATCATTCCGGCGCGCAGCATCAGCTGGTGGCTGATCACTTCAGCGTCGGCTGGCGTCTCTTTCAGTGTGGAGAGCAGATATTGAGTTGTACGCATGTTTTGTTGATTCCGTTAGCACTGCTAATTGCAATCGGGCTGCCATCGGGCAGCCAAAGCGTGAAAAGTTTCTTAGTTTACCAGCGACTGAGGGCTGTCAAAAGAGAAGGGATGGAAAATTAGTTTTTGTCGAGGGACAAGACCTGATTTTGCTCGCCGACCACGCGCCAGCGGACGTTGAATTCCAACAGGTTTACCGCGTAATCTCGCTCCAGTTCCTCACCTTTACGATAGGCAGGGCGAGGGTCCTGGCCTAAAACCTGCGTGATAAATCGGCGCAGGTGCGGGTATCTTGTGCCATTTACCGCTAATTGCTGCTCGGCGTACGGGGTAAATTCCACGGCCATATCTGCCGGTGGTGCCGATTGCGCGAAGCCTGCCCGGGCTTCGGGATAGCTTTCGGCAAACGGCAGATAGGGTTTGATGTCCACAACCGGCGTGCCATCCACCAGATCGAGACTGCCTAATTCCAGAATAACGTTCTGGCCCTGGCATCGAATGCCCTTCAGTTCAATCAATGACATCCCCAGCGGGTTTGGCCGGAAGGTCGAACGGGTGGCGAATACGCCGGTACGGGTATTTCCACCTAAACGTGGGGGGCGGACAGTAGGGCGCCAGCCACCATCCATGGTCTGATGAAAAATGAACATCACCCAGATGTGACTGAAGGCTTCGAGGCCGCGCACTGCTTCAGGTTGATTGTACGGGGAGTGCAGATGCAGCTCTCCCCCTCCGTCTTCAATCAAGCCGGGCTGGCGGGGGACAGCAAACTTCTCTTTATAGGGGGAGTGAATAGTCCCTATTTGATCGAAGGAAAATGAGGTCATTTAAAGGTAACGTTCAGCGCCGAGCCCTGACAAATGGCCTGTTGATGGCAGCCGGGAACGCCACTGAGGATCTGACACTGATGTAACAGCACCGCATTGGCTTTCATGTAAGACGCGCGCGTTATCATTCTTTTACGGGCTGTCGCCAGGCTTGGCGGCGAATCTTGAGTATCTGCCTGGCAGGATTCACCTGATACTTCACCGAGATCCCGGAAGGGGGTTCCTACCAGTGCTTCAGCATCTTTGTACAGTTTAACCGGTGCCGGACGAACAGCGACAGGTTTCGGTTTTACAGGTTTGATTTCTACCGGAGTTGGCTGTTCAGGAGTGGGTGGCTGCGTTTTTTGAGTCGCGGAACATCCAGCTAGCAAGAGAGCTAACAAACAGAGAGGTAAAGCACGCATGGTATATCCTCTGCTTTTTACTATGTCAGGGGGAAAGAATGTGGCGTTATTGAAGCAAGGTATTGGGAAAATAACAAGGCGGGCATAAGCCCGCCTTGTTATTTTTTCTAAAAGAGGTTTTTTCTAAAAGAGCGCTTTCTAAAAGATATTAAGAAAGGATGTCTCTCTTGCCTCTGTGATAAGCAAAGGTGAAAGGCTTACCAGCCTTTCACTGCGCCACCATTGAAGATTTTATTCGCGGCTGCATTTACTTCATCAGACTGGTAAGCCTGTACGAATTTCTTAACATTTTCAGCGTCTTTATTGTCTTCACGCGCAACAAGCAGGTTCACATACGGTGAATCTTTGTCTTCAACGAAGATCCCGTCTTTTTCAGGCGTTAAACCAATCTGGCTTGCATATGTGGTGTTGATCACCGCCAGCGCAATTTTATTGTCATCCAGGGAACGTGGCAGCTGTGGCGCTTCCAGCTCGACCAGTTTCAGATTTTTAGGGTTCTCAGTGACATCAAGAACGGTCGGCAGCAGGCCAACGCCATCTTTCAGTTTGATCAAACCTTGTTTTTGCAGCAGCAGTAAAGAACGACCCAGGTTAGTCGGATCGTTCGGCAGGGCGACCTGATCACCCTCTTTCAGTTCATCAATGGATTTGATTTTCTTGGAGTAGCCGGCAATCGGATAAACAAAGGTATTGCCGACCGGAACCAGTTTATAACCACGATCTTTAATCTGCTGATCCAGATAAGGTTTGTGCTGGAAGGCGTTAAGATCGATATCGCCTTTGCTCAGTGCTTCGTTCGGCAAAACGTAGTCATTGAACGTGACCAGCTCAACATCCAGACCATATTTCTCTTTAGCGACTTTCTGTGCAACTTCAGCCACCTGTTGTTCGGAACCTACGATCACACCCACTTTAATATGGTTTGGATCTTGTTCTTTAGGGCCACATCCAACCAGAGCCAGCGTTCCCAGTAGCGCGCCAACAACCGCGATGGATTTAAATTTAGTAGACATATCCTTTCCTCTATAAGCGGAGATAAATTATTCGCAATGTTTAGGGGTAGAGCCGTTGTTGCCTTACTTATGGGTTACCGCTCTAACGATGCGGTCTCCACAGAACTGAATCAGATAAACCAGAACCACTAACAAGACTAATACAGTATTCATCACTGTGGCGTCATAACCGATATAACCATACTGATAGCCGATCTGACCGAGACCGCCAGCACCTACCGCACCGCCCATGGCCGAGTAGCCTACCAGCGTGATAAGGGTTATCGTCGCGGCATTGACCAGACCGGGTAAAGCTTCAGGTAACAGTACTTTACGGATGATTTGCATGGGTGTTGCGCCCATTGCGCGTGCCGACTCAACTAAGCCACTTGGAATTTCCAGCAACGCATTCTCGACCATACGGGCGATAAAGGGTGCTGCACCCACGGTTAAAGGAACAATGGCGGCTTGTAAACCAATGGAGGTACCGACAATCATTCGGGTGAATGGAATCATCCATACCAGCAGGATAATGAATGGAATCGAGCGGAAAATATTCACTACCGCTGACATGACGCGGTATGTCTTTTTATTTTCAGCAATTTGACCTGGACGGGTGACATATAAAAGCACACCGAACGGTAAACCCAGCACAAAGCCGAAGAAGCCAGACGTCAGCGTCATTATTACGGTTTCCCAGATGCCCCGGCCCATTAACCACATCATTGCCTCAGACATAACCGAGTACCTCTACTTTAACCTGATTATCATGCAGGAACTGAATCGCTGCCTGCGTAGCGGCTTCTTCGCCATGCATTTCTGTCAGCATAATGCCGAATTTGACACCACCGGCGTAGTCCATCTGCGCACTAATAATGTTGTTGTTAATGTTAAAGCGGCGAACCACTTCAGATAAGAGCGGCGCATCTACGGATTGACCGGTGAACTCCAAGCGTAATAAAGGCACTCTGCCTTCGGCGGGTTCGCTAATCAAACGATCGGCATAATCATCAGGAACATCGAGATGCAATGTCGATTGTATGAACTGCTGAGCCAATGGTGTTTTGGGATGCGAGAACATTTCGCTGACTTTATCTTTCTCAATTAATTTGCCGTCACTGATCACCGCGACCTGATCGCAAATGCGTTTAACGACATCCATTTCGTGAGTGATCAATAAAATGGTCAGGCCCAGACGACGGTTGATGTCTTTTAACAATTCAAGAATAGAACGGGTTGTTGCCGGGTCTAGTGCGCTGGTGGCTTCATCACATAACAACACTTTTGGGTTGCTGGCCAAAGCACGGGCAATGGCCACGCGCTGCTTTTGACCTCCAGACAGGTTAGCCGGGTAAGCATCATGTTTATCTTCCAGGCCAACCAGTTTCAGTAATTCTGCAACGCGTTTTTTAATCTCACCGGAAGAGAGGTTATCGAGTTCTAACGGCAAAGCAATATTGCCGGAGACGGTCCGGGATGAGAGTAAATTAAAGTGCTGGAAAATCATGCCAATCTGGCGACGTGCGCGGGTCAGCTCTTTGGCAGAAAACGCCATTAAATCCTGACCGTCGACGATGACTTGTCCCTCAGTCGGACGCTCGAGTAAATTGACACAACGGATCAGGGTACTTTTACCTGCACCGGAAGACCCGATTACGCCATAAATCTGTCCGGCAGGGACGTGAAGACTCACGTCAGAGAGCGCGACGATTGAGCGCGAACCCTGCTTAAACACTTTGGTGATGTTAGAAAGTTTAATCATATTCTTCTTATTCTATCTTTGGGGCCGTGACTTCATATTAAGTGACTCTATGGCATAAGCCATAAGTATGCCGTGGATGCTAAGGCGTCTAGACGTCTAAGTCAACTGGGATAGCATTCTCACTCCACCTTAAAACATGCGATACTACTGACATTAACCCGCCATCAGGAGCCAAGACGTGGCACAAACTGTTCCAGCAATTTTTTTAGATAGAGACGGCACCCTTAATGTTGATCACGGGTACGTCCATGAAATCGACGATTTCCAATTTATTGAAGGCGTAATAGAAGCTTGCCTTCAATTAAAGGAAATGGGGTTTGCCTTAGTGCTGGTGACGAACCAGTCGGGTATTGCACGCGGTAAATTTACTGAAGCCCAATTCCTGCGCTTAACAGAATGGATGGATTGGTCACTGGCCGATCGTGGTGTGGATCTGGATGGCATCTATTTTTGCCCCCATCACCCGGAAGGTTCGGTAGAAGCATTCGCGCAGGTATGTGAATGCCGTAAGCCAATGCCTGGTATGTTCCTTACTGCAAAAGATGAACTCAATATTGATATGGCCGCTTCTTATATGGTCGGCGATAAAATTGAAGATATGCAGGCAGCAATAGCGGCTGGCGTTGGGCATAAGATATTGGTGAAAAGCGGTAAGCCCGTGACCGCAGAAGGTGAAGCTTTGGCTGATGCAGTCCTTCCAAGCCTTGCAGAGCTGCCTTCTTTCATCAAAAAAGCCCCTAAATAAGGCTTTGTGAATAAAAAACAGGCAAACGAAATAAAACTGTATTTATTCACTTGCCATTCCGGCCCAGCTCCCTATAATGCCGCTCCATCGACAGGGAGCAACGTGAACAACATCACGAAGTGACCGGGTCGGAAAGATTAAAAACAGCGGCAA
>CAMLBO010000020.1 GCA_946478305.1 uncultured Enterobacterales bacterium | reverse complement strand
GCCTGTCTCGTGGGCTCGCAGATGTGTATAAGAGACAGCTATTACCTATCCCTGATCGCTGATTTTCAACGCCCCGTCGGACGGAAAGCTGCACTTCACACAGTGCAGCTTGGCTTTGACGTGGGTGATGGGATCGACACCCAAAGGAGATGTCCAGGATGATCACTACCAAACACCTGATCACCGCTTGCCTCACGCTGGCGACGGTCTGCTTTACGGCGCATGCCAGCGTGGTCATGACCGGTACCCGCGTCATCTTTCAGGAAGGGAGCCGCGACAAAGTTTTGCAGCTCAACAATAAAGATGACCATCCTAATCTGGTCCAAATGTGGGTGGATAACGGTCAGGCAGTACCGCCGAAAGGTGCGGCCACAACCCCTTTCCTGGTGACGCCACAGATTTTCCGTATGGAGCCATTCAGTGGCCAGGTCGTGCGTATCAGCTATCTTGGCACCCCGTTGCCGACAGATCGTGAATCCCTCTTTTATCTGAATTTTCTGCAGATCCCGGCCATGAAAAGCAGTGACCAAAGCCAGAACAAATTGGTGCTGATCGTCAATAACAAACTCAAACTGTTCTATCGACCAAAAAATCTTCAGGGTGATGTTAATAAGCTCGGCGAACAGTTGCGCGTCACCTTCTCTGACCACAAGCCGGGAGTGGTCACCGTGACCAATCCGACCGGTTACTTCGTGAATCTGCGTAACGGGCTGCTGCAGGTCAACGGACAGCAGCGGCCATTTGCTTTGGCAGCGATCATTGCGCCTAAATCAACCACAGAGCTGACGCTTCCCGCCGGCGCGGCAAAAGGCAGCAGCCTCAGCCTGATTTTAGTCAATGACTACGGTGCCAACGTTATCTCAACGTTCACGCTGTAAAAACCGTGAATGCAACGGCAGGATCCCCGGTGTGAAGTGTAAGTTATGGTGGGTCATGGCCACGCTGCCTTGCCTGCTGTTCAAAATGACGCTGGCGCAGGCCAACCCGGCAGTAAAAAGCGATGACTATACTTTTGACGATAACCTGCTCCGGGGCAACCCGCTCGGCCTCGGCGCGCTGTCGCGCTTCAATAAAATCAACAGTTTCGAACCGGGACAGTATCAGGTTGATTTGTATCTCAACGACCGCTTTATCCGTCATACTGAGATGACTTTTGTGCCAGAAAATGGCGAAACCAGCGCCTGTTATCACCCTGATACTCTACTGGCGGCTGGTGTGAAAAAAGAGGCGCTGGCTCAGCCTGTCATGCACGGTGAGTGTCTGGATCTCAATGCCACTTTACCGGGCAGCAGCAGCCATATGGATTTCAGTCAGTTACGCCTGAATCTCAGCATGGCACAAAAATGGGTGACCGTCCTGCCGCGTGGTTATGTTGATCCACGCAATCTGGACAGCGGCAACAGCATCGGTTTTCTCAACTACAACGCTAATCAGTATCACGTTGACGCTCTCAACGGCAGCGGCCAGCGGCGGGTTGACTCGGCTTACGTCAGCCTTTATGGCGGGGTCAATCTCGGACTATGGCGGCTGCGTCAGGACGGCGCGCTGCGCAGTGACTCTCGCGGTAACCGTTGGGAAAGCAACCGCCGCTATGTGCAGCGTGCCCTGCCGCAACTGCGCAGTGAACTCACTGCCGGAGAGACCTACACCGGTGGCCAGTTCTTTTCCAGCCTCGGTTACCGTGGTCTTGCGCTCTCCACCGATGACCGCATGCTGCCCGACTCGCTGCGGGGCTATGCGCCGGTAGTGCGCGGAATTGCCAAAACCAATGCACGGGTGACGGTTTATCAAAATAATCGTGCGATTTATCAAACTACGGTGCCCGCAGGGGCCTTCCAGATTGATGACCTGTCAGCCACAAACTACGGCGGTGACCTCACCGTAGAAATCAAAGAAGCCGATGGCAGCGTCAGCAGCTTTCGAATCCCCTTTGCTTCGGTGCCGGATTCGCTGCGCCCCGGGCTTAACCGCTACGCGCTGGCCGCAGGTCGTGTCCGGGATACCGGTAATAATGAGCCTTTTGCCGAACTGACCTTTCAGCGTGGCATCAGTAACCCGTTCACCCTCAATAGCGGTTTGCGGGTGGCACAGGGCTATCAGGCTGGCATGTTGGGCGGCGTATTCACTCACTACATCGGGGCTTTTGGACTGGACACTACCTTCTCCAGCGCCGACCTGCCCGGAGGGGAGCACCAAAATGGCTGGATGATGCGCGCTTCGTACAGCCGTTCGTTTCAACCGCTGGGTACCACTTTTACGCTGGCAGGTTACCGCTATTCCACGGAAGGTTATCGGGACTTAAACGATGTGCTGGCGCTGCGGGCACAGGGCAACGGCCAGGCGTCCACCACGTATTTACAGCGTTCACGCCTCGAAGTGTCACTGAATCAAAGCCTGCAGGATTACGGCTCAGTCTATCTTTCAGCGTCGTCGCAGGATTACCGTGATGACCGCCCGCGCGATACGCAGATGCAATTTGGCTATTCAACCGTCGTGTGGAATAACGTCTCACTCAACCTGTCGGTCACCCGTCAGCGGACCAGTACTAGTGTCAACAGTGCGCAAATGAGCAACTCAGATGATCTGACCCCCACATGGAACGCCAGCACCGCCACCGGTGAAAGCCAGACTGAAACCCTGTCGCAAATCACGTTGTCCTTCCCGCTCGGCGGCAGTCCTTCGGCTCCTTATGTCTCCACCGGCATGTTCAACAGCAAGAATAATGGAGCCAGTTATCAGACATCCCTTTCCGGCGTGAGTGGCGACGATCAGTCGCTCAGTTACAGCGTGGACTTCGCCCGTCAGCAACAAAGCCGCGAAAACACCTGGAGCGGCAGCCTGCAAAAACGGTTACCCCTGACCAGCCTGAGTGCCAGTGCCTCACGTGGCAGCACCTACTGGCAGAGTTCCACCAGCGCCCGCGGAGCCGTTGCCGTGCATAGCGGCGGCGTCACGCTCGGGCCGTATCTCAGTGACACCTTCGCGCTGGTTGAAGCCAAAGGGGCCACCGGCGCCAAAGTGCTGTACGGACAAGGTGCCAGCATCGATCGCTTTGGCTATGCGCTGGTGCCAACCCTGACGCCCTATCGCTATAACACGGTCACACTGGACCCGCAGGGCATGGCGCAGAATACCGAGTTACAGGACGGTCAGCGCCGCGTCGCGCCTTTTGCCGGTTCTGCTGTCAAAATCACCTTCCGCACGCTGACCGGCTATCCCTTGCTGATCGCCACTCATATGCCCGATGGCGATACCGTACCCATGGGCGCAGACGTGCTCGATGCCAAAGGTAAGTCAGTTGGGATGGTGGGTCAGGCCGGACAGGCCTACCTGCGCGCAGCCACCCTGAAAGGCCGACTGACGCTTAAATGGGGAGAGAGTAACCAGGAGAGATGTCACCTCAATTATGACCTTGGCAAACCGGCTAAAGACCTGCCGATCATTAACCTTAGCGCCGCCTGCGTACCCGGCTGAGTTCGATACTGGAGAGAAATATGCTGTACCCGTTGTCTGTTATTCGCCTCTTGCTGGTCGCCCTGCTGCTGACGGGTGTCAGCCATGTTGCCAGCGCCAATTGCGTATGGAAAGGCCGCAATATCGGCGGCGATAACTACGGTGCGTCGCTGCGCCTTGGCAATATCAACATCACCAATAATTACATTCAGCCTACCGGCAGTCTGTTGGCAACGTCGGTGATAAGTCTGGTTCCGGCGCAGTACTGGAGTGACCCGGAAGCCGTGATTTATGAGTGCGACCTGGCCGACAAAGACAGTATTTATGAAGTGTTTGCCACGAATGGTGACAGCAATGTCGGTGGCTGGACCAATCTGGGGGATAACTATTTCCAGACCTATTTTCCTTATGCTGGTCTGAAACTGATCCATATGGATTCGGGACAGGAGTTCACCCGCATCTGGAAGCAGGTGGCGCTAAAAAAATATGACATCGTAGGGAATAAGATTCAGATCAAGGGTAAGCATTTCAGTCAGATCCGTGCGGAGTTGATCAAAACCGATAATATCGACCGCACCGCAGGCCCCTCGAGCTGGGGCTGCGCCGGGCCTGCGGCAGCGACTTACTCAGGCTCCTATAACTGCAACCAGCCCAATGGTTACGTGGTATTCAAAGGTCCGGGAATGCCGGTGCCGGAAGCCGGGCTCGATTCGGCCAGTAACTACCAGACCTGGGGTTCTGGCCGCTATATGGCGTTTGGTATGAACACCTCCCCCGTCGCCACCCTGACGCGTAAAAACACCTGTGCCGTGAGAAACGTGACACCTTATGTTCTGCTGCCCACCGTTTCAGTCAACGACCTCAACAATGGGGGAAGCAGTCGGGCGCCGTTTAGCGTGGAAGTCGAATGTCAGGACGGTACAGTGTCGGGCATCAGCAGCGGCCAGACGTCTATAGGCATTCAGACTTCACTGCCAGCCTATATTCAGGCACAAAAACTCGGTCTGGTGAATACCGCTGGCGGGGTCAGCTATCTGCTATCGGATAATTATGGCAGTAGCAATATCGCCAGCGGAGTGGGGATTCGGCTGGAGGACAGCGGCGGCGCCATGCTGAATTTTGTCGGCTGGGGTGGCTGTCAGGGAAACTGCACCAGCGCAGTCAACGCGGGATGGTATCCGGTGCTGAGCAACGCCAGCGCAACCGGCAGTGCGGCGTCCGGGTACACTAACTACGTTCGTCATTACATGGCAATTCTTGAAAAACTTCCAGGCCAGACCCCGGTGGCAGGACGCGTCGATGCCACTGCTTACGTATTGGTAAAAGTGCAATGAAACAAAATATCCTCCTGACGCCGCGCGGGCTCGGCGCTTATCGCAAATCATTGCGCCTGTGTTTTTTACCGGTTGTATTCGGTTTACTCACGCTGACGGGGCTGGCCCACGCGGGCATTGTCGCTTCCTCTACCCGGCTTATCATGACCGAAAATCAGCAGGCGCTATCGGTGATCCTCGCGAATACCAATGACTATCCGATTTTGGTGCAGACCTGGATTGATGAGGGTGCCCCGGACAGTACGCCGGAGAAAGCCAACGCGCCTTTTATTCCGCTCCCTGCCGTTTTCCGCCTGCAACCCGGCGCTGTTCAGGGTCTGCGGGTGATCAATAAGCAAGACGACACGCTGCGGGCGCTGCCTGCCGACCGGGAATCGGTATTCTGGCTCAACTTGTATGAGATCCCGCCGAAAAATCAGCAGGTCTCTAAGGCGGATGCCCATGTGGCTATGGCAATGAATACTCAAATGAAAGTGTTTTATCGCCCGTCTACACTGGGTGTGGCTCCCTTGTGGTCAACCGTGGCGCAGCAATTACGTTTTACGCTCATAAAACAAGGTAATCGCTACTTGTTACGTTGTCACAACCCCTCGCCTTATCATGCCTCTTTCGGCCAAATAACGCTGGTGGCTGACGGCCAACACTTTCCGTTAACGCAGGAAATGGACATGATGACGCCACCGCTGAGCCAGCGAGACTACCCGCTCAACGCGCCGATAAACGCCTCGTCACCGGCTCTTCTGCGGATAGAATTTGTGTTGTTTGATGATGATGGTACTGCAATAAAGCACTCTGCCACCGTTAGCCGCTGATGGGCATAATCCCCCCTCCTATTCCAAACAGGAATAACGCCGGCACGAAATATAATAACAACAGAGCATTCCCTATTTATTAACAACTGGGTAGACTGCCTCAATAGATAGACGTCTGGACAGACAGACTTCTGTACATCCTCATATTGGGTGGCTCCTGTTGAGCTCCCGTAAAACCACCTTGCGAAATCGCGTTCGCTGCCCTGCCGGAGTAGTTAATGAAAAAAATATCCGCCTCTTTACTGGTTCTGACTCTGTTTGCTGCCGCCCCTGCTTTTGCGGCAGACGCCACGCTCGCCGCCGTTCCTGCGGTCATTGCCCAGCACGAAGGCCCGGTGCGGGTTGCGGTGATCCGCAATCTGGGCTCTGACGACAACACAACTCAATTTTTAGCCGGTGCTATCAAAGAGGGGCGCAAGCTGGGATTCAAGGTCGACACCTTCCTCAGCAACGGTGATGACGCTAAATTCCAGGACTTCGTCAACCAGGCAATTAGCCAGAAATATGACGGTATTATTCTGTCGCAGGGCCGCGGCCCCTACTCTGTAGAATTGGTGAAACGCATTACGGCAGCCGGGATTGCTGTCTCCGTATTTGATACCGAAGTTCCGGACAATACGCCGGGTGTTACGGTAACCCGTCAGGATGATGCCTCACTGACGCGGACTTCCGTGGGCCAGTTGGTGAAAGATTTCAACGGCAAAGCCAATATCGTCAAGCTGTGGGTCGCCGGTTTCCCGCCGATGGAGCGCCGTCAGAAGACCTATGAAGAAATTCTCAAACAAAACCCAGGTATTCATCAGCTCGAGTCCATTGGTGCCGTCTCTTCTGATGTGCAGGGCGATACCGCCAATAAAGTGGGTGCCATCTTAGCCAAGTATCCGAAAGGCAAGATTGATGCTATCTGGGGAGCATGGGACGCCTTCAGTCAGGGGGCTTATAAAGCACTGAAGGAGAATGGCCGTACTGAAATCAAACTCTACAGTATCGATGCTTCTAATCAGGATTTGCAGATGATGCGTGAAGAAGGCAGCCCGTGGAAAATCACCGCGGCAGTGGATACTCAACTGATCGGCGCGGTAAACCTGCGTATTGTCGCGCTTAAAATTGCCGGTGAAAAAACGCCAGCCACCTATGAATTCCCGGCCCAGGCGATCCCACAGGCCCTGCTGCAAAGCCAGAGCGGTGGCATTAACGTATCTGGTTTGAGCAAAATCATTCCGGGCTGGGGGAAATCTGAAGACTTCACCGCACCATGGTTCGCCACACTGGAAGCAAAGTACAAAAAGTAAATAACCGTTAAGCCCCTTTTCCCCCTTTCTGTAAAACGAAAGGGGTTGTTCTGTAACATAAATCCTTTCTATCCCCTCCCTGATCCCCTCTGCGATCACAGAAATAAATAAACGTAATTTCAGAACTAAAAATCTCAATAGCCCCTTTGTGCCCCAACCGTTACAACCTTAAGCTCATCTTATAAATACGGACATTGAGTTCATGAGCACAGAGATCCTGTCGGTTAAGGAAAAAATTGGATACGGCCTTGGCGATGCGGCAAGCCATATCATTTTTGATAACGTCATGCTGTATATGATGTTCTTTTATACAGATATTTTCGGTATCCCAGCTGGCTATGTGGGGACCATGTTCCTGCTGGCCCGCGCGCTGGATGCCATTTCAGATCCGTGCATGGGGCTGCTGGCAGACCGCACCAGAACACGCTGGGGAAAATTCCGCCCCTACGTGCTGTTTGGTGCCATTCCATTCGGCATCGTTTGCGTACTGGCCTATACCTGTCCGGACCTGAGTCTGACCGGCAAAATGGTCTATGCCGCCATCACCTATACCCTGCTCACGCTGATGTACACCGTGGTTAATATCCCTTACTGCGCCCTTGGCGGCGTGATCACCGCCAATCCAACCCAGCGAATTTCCCTGCAATCGTATCGCTTTGTACTGGCCACCGCGGGTGGCATGTTAAGCACCGTCTTAATGATGCCACTGGTAAAACTGATTGGCGGTGAGGATAAAGCCTTCGGCTTCCAGGGGGGGATCGCGGTGCTGTCAGGGGTAGCCATCGTCATGCTGGCCATTTGTTTTGCCACCACCAAAGAGCGTGTGACCGGTGAAGGCAAACCGACCGGAACCATGCGCGAAGATCTGCGCGATATCTGGCACAACGACCAATGGCGCATTGTCGGCCTGCTGACCATTCTCAACATTGTGGCAGTCGCGGTACGCGGCGGCGCGATGATGTACTACGTCACCTATATCCTCGGCAACCCGCTGCTGTTTGTCTGGTTCCTGACGGCCTACTCCGTTGGTAACCTGTTTGGCAGCGCGCTGGCTAAACCCCTGACTGACTGGAAGTGCAAAGTCAGCGTGTTCTGGTGGACCAATGCCATTCTGGCCGTACTCAGCACCCTGATGTTCTTCCTGCCAATCAGCGCCAGCATCACCATGTTTGTGTTCATCTTCGTTATCGGCGTATTCCACCAGATGGTCACGCCAATTCAGTGGGTGATGATGTCCGACACGGTTGACTACGGCGAATGGAACGATGGCAAGCGCCTGACCGGCATCAGCTTCGCAGGGACCTTGTTCGTGCTGAAACTTGGCCTGGCACTGGCCGGGGCACTGATCGGTTGGGTACTGGCCGGCGCCGGATATCAGTCAGGTGCGGCAACGCAAAACCCTGCGACGATCACCAGCATTATTGCCCTTTTCACCCTGGTGCCTGCGGCCTGCTATTTGCTCAGCGCCATCATCTGCAAACGCTTCTACATTCTGCGCACCCCGCTGCTGCGCCATATTCTGGATGAGGTGGCGCAGGGTATCCGCCGCAATCAGCAAGATTTTATGAAGTGATTGATTACGTAATTCACGAAATAGTGCCGGAACTCTTTGGGTCAGACACTGAGTTAACCTGAAGGATGAAGGGCAAAGGAGGAAGTAATGAAAATCAGTGACGGTAACTGGTTAATACAAGAAGGCCTGACGCTGACGCATCCCCTGTATGTTTCTGAGGTGCAGAAGTCAGGTAATGACATGATTATCTACGCCGCGCCGCGCGAGGCAAGTGAACGGGCAAACCAGCTGGATACACCGCTGTTTACCCTGCGCTTCTTTTCACCACAAAGCGGTGTGATTGGTGTGCGTATTACCCATTTCGACGGCGGTCTGGATCTCGGTCCTGAATATCCACTGATTGGCGAATCGCAGCATGAAGTGCGCATCGAGGAGACAGATGAATTTGCCGCCCTGCACAGCGGCGACCTGAGCGTTTGCGTGACGAAAGGCGCAAACTGGTCACTGGATTTCCTGCGTCACAGACAGCGCATTACCGGCAGCGTAGCCAAATCCAACGGCTATGTGCAAAACGCCCGCGACGGTAAAAACTATATGATGGAACGCCTGGATTTAGGCGTGGGCGAAACGGTCTATGGCCTCGGTGAGCGCTTCACCGCACTGGTTAAAAATGGTCAGACGGTAGAAACCTGGAACCGGGACGGCGGCACCAGCACCGAGCAATCCTACAAAAATATTCCGTTCTATCTGACTAACCGTGGCTACGGTGTATTGGTCAATCATCCGGAAGCCGTTTCATTCGAAGTGGGCTCCGAGAAGGTATCCAAAGTGCAGTTCAGCGTCGAAAGCGAATATCTGGAATATTTCGTTATCGATGGGCCGACGCCGAAAAAGGTGCTTGACCGCTACACCCGCCTGACCGGTCGCCCTGCACTGCCTCCCGCCTGGTCGTTTGGTTTATGGCTGACCACCTCGTTCACCACCAATTACGATGAGCAGACGGTGAACAGCTTTATCGACGGGATGGCCGAGCGCAATCTGCCATTGCACGTTTTCCATTTTGACTGCTTCTGGATGAAGGCCTTCCAGTGGTGCGATTTTGAATGGGACCCGCAGACTTTCCCGGATCCGCAGGGCATGCTTTCGCGGCTTAAAGATAAAGGCTTGAAGATCTGCGTGTGGATTAACCCGTACATCGGGCAGAAATCCCCGCTGTTTAAAGAGGGCAAAGAGAAAGGCTATCTGCTCAAGCGGCCTGACGGCCGTGTGTGGCAATGGGACAAATGGCAGCCCGGACAGGCTATTGTCGATTTCACCAACCCTGAAGCCAGTGCCTGGTATGCCGGCCATCTTAAACGCTTAATCGACATGGGCGTTGACTGCTTCAAAACCGACTTTGGCGAACGTATTCCCACTGATGTGGTATGGCATGACGGCTGCAACCCGCAGAAGATGCACAACCATTATGCGTTTGTTTATAACAAGCTGGTGTACGAAACGTTGCAGGAAAAGCGGGGGAAATCCGAAGCGGTGCTGTTTGCCCGTTCGGCCTCGGTAGGTGCTCAACAGTTCCCGGTGCACTGGGGCGGCGACTGCTACGCCACCTATGAGTCAATGGCGGAAAGTCTGCGTGGTGGGCTCTCCATCGGTCTGTCAGGCTTTGGTTTCTGGAGCCATGACATTGGCGGATTCGAAAACACGGCACCAGCGCATATCTATAAGCGCTGGTGCGCCTTCGGCCTGCTATCCAGCCACAGTCGCCTGCATGGCAGTAAATCCTACCGGGTGCCATGGGTATATGATGATGAAGCCTGTGACGTCGTTCGCCAGTTCACCGAGCTGAAATGCCGCCTGATGCCGTATTTGTATCCAGCTTCCGTTCAGGCCGCCAGTCAGGGTACGCCGGTAATGCGCGCGATGATGCTGGAGTTCCCGGAAGACCCAGCCTGTGATTATCTCGACCGCCAGTATATGCTCGGCGATGATGTGCTGGTTGCACCGGTATTCAGTGAACATGGCGACGTTGATTTCTATGTTCCCCAAGGACGCTGGACGCATCTGCTTTATAACGATGTGATCGACGGTTCCCGCTGGCATCGTCAGAAACATGGCTTCAATAGTATCCCGCTGTATGTCCGTCCGAATACCTTGTTGGCACTTGGCAGCAATCGCCAAAAGCCAGATTATGACTACAGCCAACGGCCTGAATTCCATCTGTTTGAATTAGATGAGGGTGTCACGGTTGAAAGTCATTTGACGGATTTGCAGGGTAATATTGTCTTCGCGCTGACAGCAATACGCAGTGGTAATGTCATTACCGTTACGCCGAAAGGCAAGGCAAGTCACTGGACTCTGTGTTTACGAAATAGGGATAAAGTGGCCGAGTTGTTTAAAGGTTCACAAACTAAGCACAGTTGCGGAACCTTGATCACACCTGACTCAGATACTGCCGAACTGATGATCAAGCTCTAAATCATTAACCAGAATCCCCGCCAGTGACAACTGCGGGGATTTTTCATTTCACACACTCTTTTCTTATCCCTGCCCCACACAACATCAACACATTGTCATTATATCTATAAACCATCACCCTCTATTTCATAGCCAAAGGAAAAGGGCTCACCATTGCTCTTATTTATTTAAAAAATAACAGAAGAGAAATGCAAAGCAAACCATTATGGAGAGCGCTGGAATAGTGATCACTAAATAATAAAACCCTTCTTTATTAAGTGATATTAACAGAAGCACGCCTTTTTCATCATCGCTGTCTTTGCTTAAGGAATTAAACATGAAATATATCTTACCCTCACTGGCGGCCTGTGCCGGAGTATTAAGCCTCCTACCGCTTTCAGCCTCAGCCGCTGACGCACAAATTAACGTCGATTGCAGCTTCAGCCATATGAAACCCGACGACGCTATTCTGATGCCAAATATGCCCGGCATGGCGATGTCCCATGATTTCGTGGGTAACCGTTCTACCGATGCATTTTCTACTGCTGAAAGTTTATTGCTGCATTCCGGCACCACCTGTAATAACGCGGCAGACAGCACCGGTTAATGGGTGCCAACCATGAAATTACCTGACGGGGAAATAGTGCACCCTGCCTATATCAAAAACTATTACCAGGCTAATAACGTGACGCAATATCCGATCACGGCTTATCCTCATGGCTTACAACTTCTGGCGGGGGACCATAAAGGTACCGGACCCAATCCGCACGTTGATTTCATGTGCGCAAATGGTAATGGTTATACCAATACGGCAGATCAAACGTGCGGTCTGCGCTCAGACGGAACTGCTGTTCAATTTAATATTGGCGTGATGTTCCCGGATTGTTGGGATGGCGTTAATCTCAAAGCCAAAGGGACCAATAATGCCGTCTACAGTAGCAGTAGTGGTCAATGTCCGGCAGATCACCCGGTGAAACTGGCAAAAATAAATATGAATATTGCCTATGTATTACCGCAAATAACGTCTCTTAAAGTAAGTGACATTCAACTGTCTCTCGACCCACAAATGATTAATGGCGTCCTCACGCCGCTGTGGGGAAGTATATATACAGCGCATGGCGACTTTATGAATGCCTGGACCGACGATGCTACGAAGTTCATGGCGGATCGTTGCATGAATTACTCGATGGACTGCGGAACGAATATTCCTTACAGCTACTATGATGCTGAAGCGGATACCTATGTCAGTAATCAGGCCGACAGTGATAAAAACTTTGGCTCTGCTTCAACCTTGTTGGTGCAGGATGACTGGAACGGTGCTGGCCGCGACCAGAATAAACAGATGCTGGCATTAATGAAGTTTAAAATCCCCGCGCTTCCTGCCAATATTGATGATTATCCCGGCGTAAGCTTCAAATATAAAATCCGCGTCTACGATGGTAACACGACTGACAATACCGCCGTGTCTATCTTTTTCTATCCAACCGATGACAACGCATGGGATGAAAATACCGTCACCTGGAACAACAAACCGGCCTTTAATTACACTGCCGATGGCAGTATCTATATGGATAACGTGCAGCAGTTCCGCTATGTGGATGTCGACAAAGCCGTGTGTGCCGCTATCAAAGCCGGTAAAACCGAAGTGTCTTATTACATCGGCGGAGAACGCAACGGCCGTACCATCACCGTGGACGCCAAAGAAAGTGGTAAAACACCGACCCTGATGCTGATCGGCTACCAGAACGTCGTAGAACCTTAAGTATTCACTGTCTGATATCCCCCGCCCCCTGCCAGTCAGGGGGCGTTTATATTGCTGAACTCAGTACATCACTTCCCCGTGCTTATCGCGATACTCCTTCGGCGTCATGTCATAGCCTTTTTTAAACACCGAATAAAAATACTGCAACGAAGGGTAACCACACATTTGTGAAATTTCATTGATAGAAATCGACGTGGCGGCCAGCAGATTACGCGCACGCTCCAGTTTTTCGTCATGGATCACGCCGTGAATAGTTTGCCCGGTTTCATCTTTAAAACGTTTCTCCAGGTTGGACCGCGAAATACCAATCGCATCCAGCACCTGTTCTACCTTGATGCCCTTGCAGGCATGATAACGAATGTAGTGCATCGCCTGGATCACCGCCGGGTCACGCAGTGAGCGGAAATCCGTTGAGCGCCGCGCCATGACTTTGACCGGTGGCACCAGAATCCTCTGCAGTGGCAGCTCCTTTTCATCCAGTAATTGATGCAACAGTTTCGCCGCACGGTAGCCCATTTGCCGCGTTCCCTGCACCACAGAAGAGAGTGCAACCCGGGACAAATAGCGGGTCAGTTCTTCGTTATCGATGCCAATCACGCTCAGTTTTTCTGGCACCGGAATATCGAGATGTTCACATACTTGTAAAAGATGGCGGGCACGAGCATCGGTCACGGCAATAATACCGGTTTGCTGTGGCAGGGTTTGTACCCAATCGGCCAGCCGGTTTTGCGCGTGCTGCCAGTTCTCCGGGGCAGTTTCCATACCCTGATAGACCACGCCCTGGTATTGCTCCGCTGAAACCAACTGGCGGAATGCATATTCACGCTCCTGCGCCCAACGTTTACCCCCTGCGCCCGGTAAGCCATAGAATGCAAAGCGGTTGATGCCCTTCTCTTTCAGGTGCATAAAGGCCGCTTCCACCAGCGCATAGTTATCAGTTGCAATGTAATGTACCGGCGGGTAATCCTCTTCCCGGTGGTAAGACCCGCCGACACCGACGATGGGCACCTTCAGGTCCTTCAATACCTGCTCAATTTCCCGGTCATCGAAATCTGCGATCACGCCATCGCCTAACCAGTCGCGGATATTGTCGATGCGGCAGCGAAAGTCCTCTTCGATGAAGATATCCCAGTCGCTTTGAGACGCTTGCAGATATTCACCGACACCTTCAACCACCTGACGGTCGTAGACTTTGTTAGCATTAAATAACAAAGTGATGCGATAACGCTTTTCAAACATGCCTGTTTCTCAAGGGTAATTTACGCCAATAATAAGCCGGGTAGTCCTCACCACAACGTGTAAGAGCTCGCTCAATATCACAGCCCTATCCCCGTTGCAGTAAAAACTCACTTTATTTGAAACTGAGTACGTATTTCCTGAAGAGAGATTTCAAGTTGCAGGAAGGCAGCAAGTGAGAGAATCCCCCAGGAGCTTACTCAGGTAAGTAACTGGGGTGAGCAAACGCAGCCAACGCACCTGCAGCTTGAAAGATCCTTCAGGAACGCCGCTTGGTTGCAGAATCCATCCATACCGCCAGCAGTAAAATTGCACCTTTAACGATGTATTGCCAGAACGTTGGGACATCAAGCATGCTCATGCCGTTATCCAGAGACGCCATAATAAAAGCCCCCATTACCGCGCCGGCCACGCTGCCCACCCCACCGGCAAGACTGGTCCCACCGATCACACAGGCGGCAATAGCATCCAGTTCGGCAATATTACCCGCTGAAGGCGAGCCCGCACCCAACCGGGAACTGAGAATCAAACCGGCTATCGCCACCATCAGACCATTGATTGCAAATACAGCCAGCTTGCTGCGTTCCACGTTTACGCCGGAGAGCCGCGCCGCATCGACATTGCCTCCAATGGCATAAATACGGCGCCCAAAGGCGGTGCGGGATGCTATAAACATGCCCCCGAGCATCAGGGCCACCAGTACCAAAACCGGCGTCGGTACGCCACGGTACTCATTGAGCAACAGCACGGCGCCCAATGCAATAACGGCCGTGAGCGCCTGCCGGGTAACATCACTTCTGGCCTGCGTGAGGGGTAAGCCCAGCGCCCCACGCTGTCGGCGTTTGCGCCATTGCCAGGCGATGAACAACGCCACAGCCACGGCACCCATGCCAAAGCCGAGGCCATCAGGCAAATAGCTTTGACCGATCAGGGACATTTGTGGCGTAGTCGGGGCGACGGTTGTGCCGTTAGTTATGCCGATCAGGATGCCACGGAAAGCCAACATCCCGGCCAGCGTAACAATGAAAGACGGCACTTTACGATAAGCCACCCACCAGCCATTCCACGCTCCCAACAACAGGCCAAGCAGTAAAGTAACTACAATAGTTAGAGGCAACGGCCAGCCAAGCCAAACGTCAAAAATAGCAGCCACTCCCCCCAACAATCCCATCATCGAACCGACGGAGAGATCGATTTCCGCCGAAATAATCACAAACACCATTCCGACGGCCAAAATACCCGTTATCGCCGTCTGACGCAGAAGATTTGAGATATTCCGAGCGCTGATATAAGCACCGTCGGTGGTCAGGGAAAAAAACACAATGATCACCGCAATGGCGGCCATCATCACATAAACCTGTAGATTAATTGTTTTCAGTTTCTGCCATGAAAATAAAGAAGGATGGTCTGTGGCGTTGGCGGCAAGGGATGATCCCTCCGCTGAGGTCAGTTTAGACATGAGTTTCACTCCTTAAAGCGGCTTCCATGACCTGCTGTTGCGTTAAATTATCATTGGTCAGACAGGCTTTCAGCTGCCCCAGATGCATGACCAGAATGCGGTCGCTCAGTCCCAGCACTTCCGGCAGCTCAGACGAAATAACAATGATCGCCATGCCCTGCGCGGCTAATTGGCCGATGAGTTTATAAATTTCATGTTTAGCCCCAACATCAATCCCGCGTGTCGGTTCATCAAGGATGAGGATTCTGGGTTTTAACAATAAGCAGCGAGCCAGGATGGCTTTTTGCTGATTCCCGCCACTCAGACGGCCAATAGCCAGCGCCGGTGACGACGTTTTTATTTTAAGCTGCGAGACCGACTGGCTGATGGTTTGCTGTTCTCGGGCATCGTTTATTACACCACCGGCAGTAAAATCGCCGAGGGCAGCCAGTGTAATGTTACTGCCCACCGCCATAACAGGAACGATACCGTCACGTTTGCGATCTTCCGGCACCATTGCCAGTCCCAAATGCATCGCATCGCGACAGCTAGATATCACCACCGGTTTTCCTGCCAGCCAGACGTCACCCTGCCAGCGGCCGGGATAAACACCAAACAAACATTCCATGGTTTCGGTGCGGCCAGCGCCCACCAGCCCGGCAACGCCCATCACTTCTCCTGCATGCAGGCTAAAACTGACATCATCCACCCTTTTGATATGGCGGTTGATCGGATGCCAGGCGCTGAAATGAGAAACCCGCAGTAATTCTTCGCCCGCGTTCCGCTGCCTTGGCGGAAACAGTTCCGTCAACTCACGCCCGACCATCATGGCAATGATCTCCTGCTCGGTGATCCCAACGGCGTTAAGCGTAGCAATGTGTTGACCATCACGGATAACGCATAGCTGGTCAGAGATAGCCCGGACTTCATTAAGCTTGTGAGAAATATAGATACAAGCGATATCGTGATGGCGTAAATCACGAATGATATCGAGTAGGATCTCCGTTTCACTTTCGGTCAGCGAGGCAGTAGGTTCATCGAGCACCAGCAGGCGGACTTGTTTATTGAGCGCCTTGGCAATCTCAACCAGTTGACGCTGGCCGAGCCCCAGTTCGCCCACCAGCGTATGAGGGTCAATATCCAGTTTGACCTGTGCCAGCATTCTCCGGCAGCGTAAATCCATCTGGTCGGTATCCAGCAGTCCAAAACGGCCCCACTCGTTACCGAGAAACATGTTCTCCAATACGCTCATCTGTTTCACCAGCGCCAGTTCCTGATGGATGATTGCAATTCCCTTTTGTTCAGTTTCGCGGATCCCTTTTGCCATCAACTTCTCACCGGAAAAATAAATTTCCCCGTCAAATGTGCCAAAGGGATATATTCCGCATAACACTTTCATCAGGGTGGACTTACCTGAACCATTTTCACCACACAGCGAGAGAACTTCTCCGGCCTTCAGACGGAGGCTAATATTATCGACCGCTTTCACCATGCCAAATTTTTTGGTGATATGGCGCATCTCCAGCAGGCATGTTTTTTCCGCCGCTCCAGACAGGGACAATCCAGACATAATTTACCTCGCAGCACCCTGATATTATTACCCATAAACACCCGGGCCACAGAATAAAGGAATGGAGTAAAAAAACCTTCCTATTTAAGATCAGCCTGTTTGTGAAAACCATCGGCAATCACTGTACTTTCAATATTCTGCTTATCGACAGGAATGGGGGTTAATAAATAAGAAGGCACCTCTTTCTTGCCATTATTTAACGTAGCATTAGATTGAGGCGTTTCGCCTTTCCCCAGTTGAACCGCGATCTCAGCGGCATCATTTGCCAGTTTAGTGATCGGTTTATAGACTGTCATGGTTTGCGTACCAGCCTCAATACGTTTAATGGCTGCGAGATCAGCATCCTGGCCGGAAATAACCACTTTCCCAGCCAGGCCCTGAGCAGATAAAGCCTGCACTGCACCGCCTGCCGTGGCATCATTGGATGCGACTACCGCATCAATTTTATTGTTATTCGCTGTCAGGGCATTTTCCATAATTTTCAGCGCGTTTTCCGGTAACCAGCCATCCGCCCATTGATCGCCGACAATCTTAATTTTCCCCTTTTTGATCAGCGGATTAAGCACTTTCATCTGCCCGGCACGGAACATTTTGGCATTATTATCCACCGGCGAGCCTCCCATAAGAAAATAGTTGCCCAGCGGTACGCGGTCCACCAGGCTTTGTGCCTGTAATTCACCGACTTTTTCGTTATCAAATGAGATATAAAAATCAATATCGGCGTTGTTAATCATCCGGTCATAGGCCAACACCTTAATTCCTTCCTGTTTAGCCTCGGCAATCACGTTACTCAGTACTTCCCCGTTATAAGGAATAATCACCAGCACATCGACACCCCGGTTGATCATATTTTCAATCTGAGCCATCTGTGTTTCTTCATTTCCATTGGCAGATTGTACAAAAACATCAGCTCCCAGCGTTTTGGCTTTCGCCACAAATATATCCCTGTCTTTTTGCCAACGTTCAAGTCGCAAATCGTCGATTGCCATACCAATTTTAATTTCTTTTGCCAGACCAGACTGGCTAAAAAGGAGCAATACCGTGCTGGCAGAGAGTAAAAGTGTTTTCATTTTCATCTTCTAAGACCTTTTTATAAAGAGGCAGGGAAAGAGAGAAAAATTGAGATACAACCACAGGGACAGTTGTTACGGATGAATTGTTGTCGCTCAGCCATTATTCAGCAATTGCAGATTTTAACCGCAGCATTACGTTTTTTAGTTTCTTTTCTAATATTTGATGAAGATCATGGTTTGATTGTAATAAACCTATTCAGTGAGTGGCTTTTACCGATCTTCCTCGTGGATATTAAAAAACAATGCCTTTAAATCGGATATTTTTGCGATCTGCCGCACAGTTAATAATTAAGTTAATTTGAGTGTTAAATAACGTAATTGTGAGTCTGACTGACAACTCGGAAGATAACGGCTCCCACTCCCCAGCCGATCTGGGCCAGTTTCCAAGGAGTTTTCAATGCACGCTTATTTCGACAAGCTTGACGCGGTTCGCTACGAAGGAATTAACAGCAAAAACCCTCTATCTTTTCGCCATTACAATCCGAATGAAGTCATCCTCGGGAAGACCATGGCAGAACATTTGAGATTTGCCGCTTGCTACTGGCATACCTTCTGCTGGAATGGCTCCGATATGTTCGGTCTGGGCGCTTTTGACCGCCCATGGCAACAACCGGGAGACGCACTGGCGCTGGCGAAGCGCAAAGCCGATGTGGCATTCGAATTCTTTAAAAAACTCAACGTACCTTATTATTGCTTCCACGACGTCGATGTCTCGCCGGAAGGCAATTCGCTGAAAGAGTACGTCAATAACTTTGCCATCATGACTGACGTGCTGGCACAAAAGCAGGAGAGCAGCGGTCTGAAGCTGTTATGGGGCACCGCCAACTGCTTCTCCAACCCTCGCTATGGCGCAGGTGCGGCGACCAATCCGGATCCTGAGGTGTTCGCCTGGGCCGCCACGCAGGTCTTTTCGGCGATGAATGCCACCCAACAGCTTGGTGGCGAAAACTATGTTCTCTGGGGCGGCCGTGAAGGCTACGAAACGCTGCTCAACACCGATTTACGCCAGGAGCGCGAGCAAATTGGTCGCTTTATGCAACTGGTGGTTGAGCACAAACATAAAACCGGTTTCCAGGGCACGCTGCTGATTGAACCTAAGCCGCAGGAACCGACGAAACATCAGTACGATTATGACGTCGCCTCGGTCTACGGCTTCCTGAAACAATTTGGGCTGGAAAAAGAGATCAAAGTGAACGTGGAAGCCAACCACGCAACGCTGGCGGGCCATTCATTCCACCACGAAATTGCCAACGCCATTGCGCTGGGCCTTTTTGGCTCGGTGGATGCCAACCGCGGTGACCCGCAGTGTGGCTGGGATACCGACCAGTTCCCTAACAGCGTTGAAGAGAATGCACTGGTGATGTATGAGATCATCAAAGCCGGTGGCTTCACGACCGGTGGCCTGAATTTTGATGCCAAAGTTCGCCGTCAGAGTACCGACAAGTACGATCTGTTCTACGGCCACATTGGCGGCATGGATACGATGGCGCTGGCGCTGAAAGTCGCCGCTAAGATGATAACCGACGGCGAACTCGACAAACACGTAGCACAGCGTTATTCAGGCTGGAATGCTGAGTTGGGTCAGCAGATTTTACAGGGCAAAATGTCCCTTGATGAACTGGCTAAATTTGCTCAGCAGCATCAGCTGGCACCGGTGCATCAGAGCGGGCATCAGGAACAGTTGGAAAATTTGGTTAACCGTTATTTGTTCGGATAAGCACTGCGCAGCTGCCTGACATTGCCCGGCTCAACCTGAGCCGGGCAATGTCATTAAGAACAATCATGACTCATTTTCAGGGAAAGGAGTGCACATGTATCTCGGTATCGATCTCGGTACATCCGGCGTAAAAGCCATTCTACTCAATGAAGCGGGCCACGTTGTCGCTACCCACAGTGAACCCCTTCCCCTTTCCCGGCCTCATCCATTATGGTCTGAACAGGATCCCGCTGACTGGTGGAGTGCCACCGATAAAGCCGTTCTGGCTCTAGCCGCTCAACAGGATCTGTGCGGGGTTAAAGCGCTGGGACTGACCGGCCAGATGCACGGTGCCACACTGCTTGATAAGAACGGCGATATATTGCGCCCGGCCATTTTGTGGAACGACGGACGCAGTTTTGCACAGTGTCACGCGCTGGAAAAGTCCGTGCCTGAGTCCCGGCAGATCACCGGCAATATCATGATGCCCGGTTTCACCGCGCCTAAACTGGCGTGGATAAAACAGAATGAACCCGATGTGTTCAGCCAGATTGATAAGGTTTTATTGCCTAAGGATTATCTGCGTTGGCGCATTACCGGTACCTTCGCCAGCGATATGTCCGATGCCGCGGGCACGATGTGGTTGGATGTCGCCAAACGCGACTGGAGCGACGTCATGCTCAGCGCCTGTTCCCTGCATCGTGACCAGATGCCCACCCTGTATGAAGGCAATCGGATCACGGGTGACGTTTCTGCTTCGCTTGCCAGCCGCTGGGGTATCGGCCATATCCCAGTGATCGCCGGTGGTGGGGACAATGCCGCCGGTGCCATTGGCGTTGGCCTGTACCACGCAGGTCAGGCCATGCTGTCACTCGGCACCTCCGGCGTTTATTTTGCTGTCAGCGACGGTTTTCTCAGCAATCCGCAGCAGGCCGTTCACAGCTTCTGCCATGCTTTGCCGGACACCTGGCACCTGATGTCCGTGATGCTCAGCGCCGCTTCCTGCCTCGACTGGGCGGCCAGACTGACCGGTATGGCATCCGTGGCTGACCTGCTGAAGCTGGTAGAGCAATCCACGCCTGCTGAAACACCGGTCTGGTTCCTGCCCTATCTTTCCGGTGAGCGCACACCTCACAATAATCCGCAGGCCAAAGGCACGCTGTTTGGTCTGACGCATGAGCACGGGCCCGCAGATATTGGCCGCGCGGTACTGGAAGGCGTTGGTTTTGCCCTGGCGGAAGGTATGGACGCGCTCCACGCTACCGGCCTTAAACCCGATTCGATCATCCTGATCGGCGGCGGCGCACGCAGCAGTTATTGGCGGCAAATGCTGGCGGACATCAGTGGTCAGACACTTGAATACCGCACCGACGGTGATGTTGGTCCGGCACTTGGCGCTGCACGGTTGGCACAAATTGCCATGAACCCGCAAAAATCCCTTGAAGAATTGTTACCTGCCCTGCCACTTGAGCAAACACATCAGCCAGATGCTGCAAAACACCAGACCTATCGCGCCCGGCGCAAGGTGTTCAGCGAGTTGTATGCACGACTGCTGCCTTTGATGCACTAAATTGTCCCCGGGTCCGGTGTGCCTGTAGCCGGACCCGCTATATAAACCCGGCGCATACCCCCATTAAGCCCGCGTCCGATGTGCCAAAATGGCATACACTTCATTCATTAATTTCATACTCTGTTTTGTGGCACAGATCACAGTTTAATTGTATGATGAATGCGTCACCTTATTGGAATGAAGGCCATGCGCAACGTAATAACACTGCTTTTACAATATATCCGGGCATTTATCTTGATCTACCTCTGCCTGTATGCAGGAATCGGGATTTCGTCGCTGCTGCCTCTCACGATTCCGGGCAGTATTATTGGCATGCTGATCCTTTTTGGCCTGCTTTCTACCCAAATTTTGCCTTATCGCTGGGTAAAACCCGGTTGTAATCTACTCATCCGGTACATGGCTTTATTGTTCGTGCCGATCGGCGTCGGGGTCATGAGCTATTACGATGTATTACGAACTCAATTTGGCCCGCTGGTCGTCTCATGCTTTATCAGCACGCTGGTTGTCCTGCTGGTCACCGCCTACTGCTCTCACTATGTACACCGTGAACGTCCCATCATCGGTGAGCCGGAGGAGAAGCCATGATTGACATGCTGTGGTCCCTGCCCCTGACGCTGCTGGTCTTTTTTGCTGCCCGTAAATTGGCTGTCAAACTCAACCTTCCGTTGCTGAATCCGCTACTGATGTCGATGGTCATTATCATCCCGCTCTTGCTGGTGACCCATATTCCTTATGCGCGCTATTTCGCGGGTAGCAAAATCCTCAATGACCTGCTGCAACCCGCGGTGGTGGCACTGGCCTTTCCATTGTATGAACAGCTGCATCAGATCCGTGCCCGCTGGAAATCCATAATCAGCGTCTGCTTTATCGGCAGCGTGGTGGCGATGGTTACCGGTACCGCGATAGCGTTGTGGATGGGTGCCACGCCAGAAATTGCCGCATCGGTGTTGCCGAAATCCGTCACCACGCCCATCGCTATGGCAACGGCGCAATCCATTAACGGCATTCCTGCCATCAGTGCGGTATGCGTTATTTTTGTCGGGATTTTAGGTGCGGTGTTCGGCCACACCCTTTTGAATGTTCTGAAGATCACCACCAAAGCCTCTCGCGGTCTGGCAATGGGTACGGCTTCTCACGCGTTGGGCACCGCCCGCTGCGCTGAAATGGATTATCAGGAAGGCGCGTTCAGCTCACTGGCTCTGGTGATCTGCGGGATCATCACCTCGCTGCTGGCACCCTTCCTGTTTCCGGTATTATTAGCGGTGTTTGGTTAAATTGGCAGGAGTGGTACAGGCAAGTATTGGGACCTGGAAAGGAATCCAGGTTCGGCGCTAAAAAATGTATGCCACCCGGCTCTTTGCAAAACGGGGTGACATACAAAACTGAGCGCACCCGGTTTAAGTATGCTCAGAAAATCTTGTCACAGCGGGGCCAGTCAGCCCCGTACGGAAAGGCAGAACGTTAAGGCGGGATTACGAATTCATCTGGAAAAGCGACATGCCCTGCATGTTACTGAAGGTTTTATACGATGCCTGTAATGCCACCTGCTGCAGTGAATATTGTGAAATCGCCGCCGTCCAGTCGGTATTAACCAGCGCACTCAGTTTGTCACTGTTAGTCAGCGTGCGGTCAGATCCCAGCGTATCCAGCTTATCGAGTTCACTCAATTGTGTCCCCAACTCAGAACGTACAGACAGCACGTTGTTGAGCGAGTTACGCAGTCCGCGGTTGGCTTTATCAATCGCGTCGGTGTAATCGGTATCGTTGGCAAAATCTTCTTTCGGTGTTTTCAGCGCGTTCAGTGCGGTATCAATAGTCTTAAACAAATCAGATTCGCTCGGTGAACCGTCCGGCTCTTTTACTGCATCACCGGTCAGCGTATTAAACACCTGTGAACCCGTATGGTTGATGGTCATAGTACGGCTGGCATCCACCTGCTGGGCGATGGCTTTCGTCCCGCCGTTATAGGTCACGGCACCGGTCGTGGCATCCGTCGTAAACGGGGGTTTATCACTGTTATAACCGGCAAAAATATAGCGGCCATTCCCGTCGGTGCTGTTCGCCAGGTTCAGGATCTGATCTTTAATACCCTGCAACTTGGTCGCCAGTGAATCACGGTCGTCATTACTCAGCGTACCGTCACCGGCCTGCACAATCAGCGTTTGTGCGTCCTGAATACTTGAGGTCACACTGGAGAGAATCGACTCTTCCTGGCTCATACTTTGTGTTGCAAACGTACGGGCAACACCATATTGATCGTTTTCAGCCTGGGCTTGCTGCACCATCACTGCCTGGGATGCCGCCAGCGGGTCATCAGAAGGTTTATTCACCCGCATACCCGTCGAGAGTTGTACACCCGTATCCTGCCAGCGTGACTGTGCATTAAGTACGCTGTCCATATTTTGCTGGTAAATCAAATTTGTACTAAGGCGCATGGCATCAGTTCCTTATCGCATCAAAGTTAGAAATTAACGGATGTTGATGATTGCGTCGAAGATAGTCTTCGCCGTCTGAATCACCTGCGCGTTAGCCAGATAATATTGCTGGTAGCGTTGTAAATCGCCGTACTCTTCATCTGTATTCACGCCTGAAATAGACTGCTGCTGAGCATTCAACTGGGTAACAATGTTGCCCTGCGCGGTAGTGTTGGTTTTCAGCGTTGAAACCTGATTACCCACGTTACTCACCAGACTCGCGTAAGCGCCTGACAGCGTGGATTTGCCTTCGACCAATTTGGCCGTTTGTAAATCCAGCAATTTCTGTGCGTTACGGTTATCGCTGGCCCCGACAGCCCCAGTGACCGGATCCACTTCGCTGGCGGCAGCAATTTTAGACGAGTCAGTAATAGCCAGATTCAGGCTGCCCGCCACTCCGCTGACCGTTTTAACCGTAAAGGTATCTTTGGCATTGGGTGTGCCGGTAACAGAAACGGACAGACCATCAAAATTGAGCGTCGGATTGCCCGCCGTGTCCGTTCCCGCCGTTGGCGTAATAATGGCGCCATCGGAAACACGGGTAGCAGACCAGGCAGAACCGTCATAGGACATCACATAATCACTGGCTTTTACCGCAGAAGTGTTACTGAACGTGGCGCTGAGCACGGCGCTGCCGGTGTTTTTCGTATTAGAAACGGTGGACGGTTGATTGAAGGTGAAGAATTTTCCCCCCTTATCACCATTCATGTCATAACCGCCCTGGTTGACGGTGTTAAAACTGTCACCCAATGACAAAGCCAACTGCCCCAACTGGTTGATGGCGGGTTCAAGGTTGTCTTTACGGAAAGTCAGCACACCGCCCAGTGCACCGGTAGTGATACGGCTCTCCGCCAGTTCACTCACTGAACCATCCGGTTGGACAACACCCACGGTCATTTTGCTGGTATCTGCGCTTGATGGCGTGGCCACAATAGTACGCGTGTTGGAACCCTGCACTAAAGGCACACCGTTGGCGAAGGAGACGTTATAAGCATCGCCATCCTGCTGTGTCACTGTCACACCCGCGATATTATTCAACTGGCTGACCAACTGATCGCGCTGATCGAGCAGTGCATTTGGCTCCTGCCCGGTGGTGCCACGGGTGGTGGTAATTTGGGTGTTCAGTTTGGCAATCTGCGTCGCAAAGTTATTAATCTGATTAACGTTATCGGTGATCTGCTGATTTACGCCGTTGCTCATGTCCGCCAGATATTTGGCTGAGCTGTTGAATTGTGCAGTCATGCCCTGCGCCTGGCCGAGTACCGCCTGACGTGCAGCGCTGTCGCCGGAGTTGCTGGTCAGCGTTTGCAGGCCGGTGAAGAATTTCTGCATAGTCGTCGCCAGGCTGGTAGTAGTGTCCGATAACAGGTTATCGATCTGTCCCGCCTGCGCGTACTGGGTAGATAGGGCACTGTTGACGGTGCTGGCACCCATTAACTGATTGACCACAAACGCATTATATTCGCGATTAATGCTGCTGACGCTCACACCATTACCGATGTAACCTGCAGCCGTATTGGTCCCGTTACTTTGGGCAATAATTGCCGTCTGGCGGTTATAACCGGCCACGCTGACGTTGGCAATGTTGTTACTGACCGTACTGAGCGCAGCCTGCGCCGCATTCAGCCCGCTCATTGCGGTGTTGATTAAGCTGTTGGACATAAGTGTGTTATCCCAGTGTGACGCCGGCTGACGTTGTTAACTATGTAAGCGTTATAAAAATCGGGAGCATCCCCCGCTTTCCCTGCAGCTTCCTCAGAACGGCTGTTTTCCTAAACTGAAAGGTTTCTATACTGAAAGTTCTTTAAGCTGAAAGTGTTATCGGCGCGGGTTGCCGGAACTTGAGAGCTAACGATCAGAAAATCTTGCTCAAATCGGTGCTGTACGCTTTTACGGCCTGCTCTCCCGCACCCTTGATTTTTTGAATCACGCTGACCAGCTTGTCTGCATAGTTTGGATCGGTGGCATATCCCGCGGCCTGCAAGGCGTGGGCAGCCTGCTCTGGGGTTCCTGCGGCCGTTACCCGGGCATAGCGCGGGTTGTTGGTCAGCAGTTTGACGTAGTCAGCAATGGCCTCAACATAGGAGCCGTAGACTCGGAAACTGGCCTGCACTTTTTTCGCCACGCCGTGGGTATATTCGGTGGTGGTGATATCCGTGGTTGGCCCGCTCCAGTTACTGCCTGCTTTGATACCAAACAGGTTGAAGCTCTGCTTGCCATCGGCCGTCGGGATCTCCCGCTGACCCCATCCGGACTCCAGCGCGGCCTGCGCCACAATCAGCTGATGCGATATGCCGCTCTCTTTGCTGGCAACCTGCGCCGGAATACTCAGGCGCGAGACAAACTGCCCGCTATCCTGTCCCAGCGGCGCGCCACCTGAAGTACGGTCTGGTGCATTGGGAATCGCTTTGCGGATCATCTGCTCCATTGCCAGCAGCGGCATGGTGCTCAGCACTTCTTTATCCAATGCCATCGGTACCGTTCCGGCCTGCTCTGAGGGTTCGGGATTACCGCCGGTTAGCTGCTTGACCATCAAATCGGCCATGCCCAGGCCCTTTTCAGACATGTTCTGGGCAATTTGCTGATCGTACATCGATGTATAAAGCCGGGTTTGATCGCTGCTCAACAAGCCATCCTGCGGCAAGGCAGAACGCATACTTTTAAGCATCATCTGCACGAACACACCTTCAAACTGCTTGGCGACTTCTTTGATATGCGCCTGCGGATCTTTTTGTACCGCCAGTTTCAAACTGTTCAGCGACTGCGTGTCATACGCAGCCCCGGACATCGACATCAGATCGCTCATCAGATAATTTCCAAATCAGCGCGTAAACAGCCTGCCGTTTTCATGGCCTGCAAAATGGACATCAGATCGATTGGCGTCGCGCCCAGAGCATTCAGGGTGCGCACGACGTTGTTCAGGCTGGCACTGGACTGTACCTGTTGCAACGCTCCGCCCGACTGACGTACAGAGATGTTGGTATTGGGTGTCACCACCGTTTGTCCACCGCCGAATGGCGTGTTCGGTTGGCTGACGTCATTTTGCCTATCCACCACCACCGACAGATTCCCCTGCGCCACGGCACAGGAATCCAGCGTGACGTCGCGGTTCATGACCACCGATCCGGTACGCGAGTTGATGATCACTTTGGCGTCCATCGGCCCAACGTTCACTTCCACGTTCTGGATTTGTGCCAGGATCCGCACCTGCGAGCTGTTACCGCGCGGCACCATCACCTGAATATTACGGGCATCCAGCGCGGTGGCAGACCCCATGCCGCCCTGACGGTTAATTGCGTCGCTGACCTGCTGCGCCAGATTGAAATCTTCATCGTTGAGCTGCAGATTGATCACCCCTTCGGTTCCGAAGGTACTTGGCAGTTCGCGTTCAATGGTCGCACCGGCGGTAATACGCCCGCCGGAAAGCTGGTTAACGGTCACGCTGCTGCCGCCGGCTGATGCACCAGCACCACCCACCAATACGTTACCCTGTGCGAGAGCATAAACCTGATTGTCTACGCCTTTCAGCGGGGTCATCAACAAGGTGCCGCCGCGAATACTTTTGGCGTTACCCATCGAGGAGACCACCACGTCGATGGTCTGACCGCTTTTGGAAAAAGGTGGCATTTTTGCCGTCACCATCACCGCCGCGACGTTTTTCAGCTGCATGTTGGTCCCCGCGGGGACCGTGATGCCCAACTGCGACAACATGTTGGTCAGCGTCTGGGTGGTAAATGGCGTCTGGGTGGTCTGGTCACCAGAGCCGTCGAGACCGACCACCAGCCCGTAACCGATCAGGGCGTTATCACGCACACCCTGCACGCTGGCAAGGTCGCGGATACGCTGGGCCGACGCCGGCAGTGCCACCAGGGCACATAGCATCAGGCACAGAATGCCGGGAAGAAGTTTTCTCATGATTGCCCCATTAGTACGGCGAGAGATTAAGGAAGAACCGCTGCAACCAGCCCATGTTCTGCGCTTCATTGATGTAGCCGTTACCGACATATTCGATGCGTGCATCCGCCACTTGTGTTGACACTACGGTGTTCGAGCCGCTGATGGTGCGCGGATTCACCACGCCGGAGAACCGGATAAACTCCGTCCCCTGATTAATTTCAATCTGTTTTTCACCCACAACGCGTAGGTTACCGTTCGCCAGCACTTCATTTACGGTGACGGTCAGGGTGCCACTGAAGGTGTTATTGGCCGCTGCGCCGCCTTTACCACCAAAGGTGTTGTCGCCGGACATATCCATGTCAGCACGGGCGTTACCGAACAGGCCTTCGAGATAGCGCGGGGTGACAGCCGCACCAAATTTACTTGAACCATTGCGGCTGGCGTTAGCAGACGAGCTTTTGCTGGCGCTGACGTTTTCCTGCAGCACGATGGTCAGGGTATCGCCGATATTGCGTGGTCGACGATCTTCAAACAGGGGCTGATAGCCATAATTCATCGGCTGGACGGACTGAAAAATCGAGCCGTTTGGTACCGGTGGTGCCGCGGGAGCCGGTTGGGCGGAGGTCGTGCCTTCAACCAGTGGCTTATGCGGTAAATACGCGCAACCGTTAAGCAGCAAGGTCACTAAAATCGGCAGAGCTTTCACGCCAGACCGGTGGAAGTGCGCGCTGTTTACCGAGGTAAATTTCATGGTCACCACAGATATCGCCTTAAAAGTATCGACATTGATTACTCAGGGCACAGTGCCAAAATGGCGTGCCGTGCCCTGCTTTTACTGTCTTTTCGTTATTACAGTTGCGTCAGTTTCTGCAACATCTGATCCGACGTTGATACTGCTTTACTGTTGATCTCGTACGCGCGTTGCGTCTGGATCATGTTGACCAGCTCTTCCGCCACGTTGACGTTGGAGGTTTCAACGTAACCCTGATAGAGCAAACCGGCACCGTTGAGGCCTGGTGTGCTTTCCGTTGGCGCACCGGAACTCTGCGTTTCCTGATAGAGGTTCTCGCCTGTCGCTTCCAAACCACTGTCGTTGATGAAAGTACTGAGCGTTAGCTGGCCCACCTGCTGTGCCGCCGTCTGTCCCTGCTGAGTTACGCTGACGATCCCGTCACGACCCACGGTGATAGACAAGGCGTTGGCGGGGATAGTGATCGCCGGGATCACCTGATAACCACTTGAGGTCACCAGTTGACCGTTTTGGTCCACCTGGAACGACCCGTCGCGGGTATAAGACGTGGTGCCATCCGGCAACTGCACCTGAAAGAAACCCTGCCCTTTGATGGCGATATCTTTACTGTTGTTGGTTTGCGACAGGTTGCCCTGCGCGTGCAAACGCTCAGTGGCGACCGGACGCACGCCGGTACCGATTTGCAGGCCGGACGGCAGATTGGTCTGCTCGGACGACTGCGCACCAGGCTGGCGGATGGTCTGGTACAGCAGGTCTTCAAAGACTGCGCGCTGACGTTTAAAACCGTTGGTACTGACGTTTGCCAGGTTATTGGCGATCACGTCCATATTAGTTTGCTGCGCGTCCAGGCCAGTCTTCGCGATATAAAGCGATGGGATCATGTTGTTACTCCTCTGCTGTCATCAGCTCAACGACAGCAGTGCGTTGGCGCGTTGTTCATTTTCATCCACGCTGTGGATAACCTTCATCTGCATCTCGAAGCGACGGGCGTTGGCAATCATGTCAACCATGGTCTCGACCGGTTTGACGTTACTGCCCTCAAGGGTGCCCGGCATCACGTGGATGCTCGCGTCAGCTTGCAGAGCATTGCCTCTGGCCTGCGCCGTGGCCGGGGTGAGACGAAACATGCCGTCATCACCACGAGTCACTTCGTTACCCGCTGCTTTTACCAACTTCAACTTACCGAGCTGTCCCATCGTGTTAGGGTCAGCGCCCGCTTCAAGTACCGCAATGGTGCCGTCTGATGAGATGGTCAGCTGCGAATTCGGCGGGACCTCGATCGGGCCGTTGTCGCCCATGACCGGATTACCCTGAATAGTCAGCTGGTTGGTGGGTGACACCTGAATGTCGCCATTGCGGGTATAGGCTTCGGAACCGTCAGGCATCTGCACCGCCAGAAAACCATCCTGTTGCAGCGCCACGTCCAGCGGGCGTCCGGTATAGTTGAGCTGTCCCTGCGTCATGTCGGCACCCGGCGTTGAGGCCGTCACCAGCGTACGTGTTTCGAGACTTGGCCCGTTTACCGGCACGGCCCGCAGCGCCATCAGCTGGGCACGAAAACCTGGCGTTGAGGCATTGGCCAGATTGCTCGCGGTCACCGACTGTTGGTTCAGCGTCTGGCTGGCGGCACCCATCGCGGTGTAGATTGCGTGATCCATAGTGTGTTCCTGTTCCGTCTGTCAGTTCTGCTCGTCGTTTAATACGATCAGCGCAGGTTGACCAGCGTGTTCAGGATGGAGTCCTGAGTTTTGATGGTCTGCGCATTCGACTGGTAGTTACGCTGGGCAACAATCATGTTGACCAGTTCTTTACTCAGATCGACGTTCGAGGCCTCCAGCGCACCGCTGGTCATGTTGCCAAAACCCCCTGCTCCAGCCACACCAGTAATAGGCTGGCCAGAAGACTGCGTGGAGGACCACACGTTGTCGCCTTCGGATTTCAGACCTTCAGGGTTGGAGAAGTTGCTCAGCACAATCTGACCCAATAACTGGGTTTGCTGGTTGGAATAGACACCTGAGATAGTGCCGTCATTGTTGATCTGATAACCGGTCATCTGGCCTGCCGCATAGCCATCTTGCTTCAACGTACCGATGCTGTTGCTGCCGGTGTTTTGTTGAATACTGCCCTGGAAGCTTAAGGCGACCGTTTGCGGCGTTGCTGCGCCGTTGGCCGTGGTGTTCATTGGCAGCACCAGTGATGTCGCAGGCGTCGAAACAACACCCGCCGCGTCAGCAGTACTGACCAGCGTGCCGCTGGTGCTGAAGTTCAGGGAGCCGATTTTTCCTGCCGTCGAGCCGGTTACGCTGCTGTCCTGCGAGTAAACATCCCAGGAGTTGGCGACGGTCGCTGACTTAACGAAGTACACGTTGTTGTCGTGCGCGTTACCGAGTGAGTCATAGGTGGTGATGGTGTTGACGTAGTTATAGCTGCTCGGATCTGAACTGGAGAAAGTGGCAGTCGCCGGCACTTTATCCGTGGAGTTCAGGTTGGCAGCCATGGTGCCAGTGGTGGTGGCTTTGGCGATCATCATGGTATTCGGGATGTTCAGCGCAACCGGCTGAGCCCCCTGGGCAATGGTCGGTGGCGTACCGGTAGCCGGGTAACCCGTCAGGCTCAGACCCTGTGAGTTAACCAGATTGCGGTTTTCGTCGAGCGAAAGCTGGCCGTTACGGGAATAGAACACGCCGCCGCTGGCGTCGGTCAGGCGGAAAAAGCCGTTACCGCTCAGCGCAACGTCCAAACCACGGTTAGTCGTTGTGGTCGTGCCGTCGCTGAAATCCTGAGTGATGGCGGCAACTTTCACGCCCATACCGGTTTGTGAACCGGCAAACATATCGGCAAAAGAGACGGTCGCTGATTTAAAGCCAGACGTGGCGGAGTTGGCAATGTTGTTACCAATGACGTCCAGGTTTGACGATGCTGCGTTCAGGCCGCTGACTGCTTGGGAAAAGCTCATGGTCTGCTCCGTTAATACTCTTTATCCTCCGCGCTACAAGGGGTTAGCCCTGACCCGACTGATTGTGAGTACTATCAAATGGTTAAATTTCAATGAAAACGTTTATGTGCTGCTGTGTGAAAAGTGAGGCTGTTACAAAATCTGTCGTACGTTGGCCAGTGTGCTGGTGCCGCGAACGCCCAGATCCAGCACGGCGCCGGAGCTGTCGTTAGTGACGCCGTTGACCAGCGCATAGTTCAGTGGTGTCGCCACCATTTGCTCGCCGCCGTTGGTCGCATTAATGCTGAAGCTATAGCTGCCATCCGGTGCTGCGGTGCCGTCATCTTGCGTGCCATCCCAGGTATAACTGTGAACGCCCGCCGTCTGCGCGCCGAGGCTGATGGTTTTCACCACTTTGCCGGTCGAATCACTGATGGTGACATTGGCCGTATCCACCGAGCGTTCCAGCTCAAGACCAAACGGCGTGGTACTGACTTTGCCGTCTGAACTTCCCACCAGAATCGCTTTGCCCGAGACCATCACGCCGTGACCAATCAGGGCCGTGGCCTGAACCGACTGGTTGCTGTTGATCTGGCCGGAAATGCTGCCCAGCGTCGTATTGAGTTTTTCTATGCCGCTGACGGTGTTGATCTGTGCCAGCTGGCTGGTGAGCTGGGCGTTATCCATCGGATTGGTCGGGTCCTGGTTTTTCAACTGCGCGACCAACAACGTCAGGAAGTTATTCGACAGGTCATCAGCGGTTGATTTTGTGGTCGACGCGCCAGCCGTGTTAATGGTGTTATCCGTGGTGTCGTTAATCGAGCTTAAAACTGACATAAGACGCTCCGTTATTGACCCAGTGTCAGGGTTTTCATCATCAACGACTTGGTGGTGTTCAACACCTCAACGTTGGCCTGATAGCTGCGCGAAGCAGAAATGGTATTGACCATCTCACTGACCACATCGACGTTAGGCATCTGCACGTAACCTTTGGCATCTGCCATCGGGTTACCGGGCTGATACACCATGCGCATTGGTGCCGGGTCATTCACAATTTCAGCCACTTTCACCCCACCGGTTTCCTGCCCCGGTGCAGCGTTAACCTGAAATACCACCTGTTTGGCACGATAGGGCTGGCCGTCCGGGCCAGTGACGCTGTCGGCATTGGCCATGTTACTGGCGCTGACGTTCATGCGTTGCGACTGGGCTGAGAGCGCCGAACCGGCGATATCAAAAATGTTGAGCATGGACATGCGGGTTATCCTTGAAGTACCGACATCATCCCCTTCACCTGGCCACCAAGGACGGTCAAGTCGGTTTGATATCGCACACTGTTATCGGCGAAGTTGGTACGTTCACGGTCCATATCGACCGTGTTGCCGTCCATCGACGGCTGATCGGGAATGCGGTACATCAGGTCAAGATCCTCACCCGCGCTGGTAGACGCAGGAATGTGCCGCGTATTGGTCAGCTCCAGCGACATGCCGCTGCCGTTGGCCCGGCCAGCTTCCATCACCTTCTGTAACTGGCTGGCGAAATCGATATCCCGCGCCTGATACCCAGGGGTATCCGCGTTGGCAATGTTCGCCGAAAGTATTTCCTGCCGCTGGGCGCGCAAGTTGAGCGCTTCCTGTTGGAACTGTAGTGCGGCGTTCAATTTGTCGAGCATGCGCCCTCCGCAAAATGAGAATTTGGAGCCGACAGCATAAATCCCCCTATCAACAACCTATCGCCAGAATAAGCGCAAAATGTTCTGCTATTTATCGCATTGGGAAATCCATGCTGCGGGTAGACTTGTCGTCAGAAGTGGGAATTCCACGGTGACAATCATGGCGGGGCGAAGAGCGGAATGAACAAGCTGATGATCGGGAAATGCGGGTTGATACTGGGGATAAGCCTTGGGTATATGCCTGCGCTCACGCTTGCGACACCGGTTCAACCGGTGATGGCCTCCTCCAACAGCGATACGTTGTTTGCCGGGCAGGTTCAGCAATTTTTTCACCAGCAATATGCCAGCAGCGGTATGCAGGTGAAAACCATTGTCACTACCCCACCCGTACGTCAGCCCCAATGCCTGTCACCACAATTTTCGCTGTCACCCAATGGCCGTACGTGGGGAAATGTTTCAGTGGCCGTCAACTGCAACGGGCAGAAAAGCTACGTGCAGACTAAGGTACAGGTCAGCGGTACTTACTGGGTCGCGGCACGGAATGTCACCTCCGGTGCTCACCTCAGTACTGCGGATATGCAGCAAAAAAGCGGAAGGCTGGATTTATTGCCACCACGGGCTATCCTTGACAGCCAGCAGGCACTGAACGCCGTGACGCTGCGCAATATCAATATCGGCCAGCCGCTGACGCTCTCGATGTTGCGACGTCCATGGATGGTACATGCAGGTCAACAGGTTCAGGTGCAGGCAACGGGCAGCGGGTTTAATGTTTCCAGTGCGGGTAAAGCCATGAACAATGCCGCCGCGGCTGAAACGGTGCGAGTGAGAATGCCTTCAGGCCAGATAGTTAACGGCACCGTCGCCGCCGATGGCACAGTAAGCATTGCGATTTAAGGTTATATTTAGCCGCTCTCTTAGAGAGACGGATACAATAAAGGCTAAAGTTTTTGCCTGAGATGTCGATAACCTTCTATCAGAGCCGCATTTTGGAGAATTACTATGAGCATCGAACGTACCCAGGCATCACAACCGGTCAACCCGATCCAGCAACGCGATCCTTCTGACGTTGCCGCACAGGCAACCAAAAAAGAGAACAACGTTGCGTCACCGGTTAGCGGTACTGCCGTAACCCTGAGCGACGCGCAGGCCACCCTGACGCAGTCCAGCGCACAAGACATTAATACCGCCCGCGTGGAGCAGCTGAAACAGGCGATCCGTGATGGCAAACTGACAATGGATACCGGCAAAATCGCCGATGCGCTGTTACAAGACACCCAGGACTATCTGAAGAATATTTAGTGTGAAGGTGTTTTCGTGACAAGCTACTTATGTTGAAAACTATTGTGTTGAAAGGTCGTGAAGCCCGATGAAGACGTTTATCAAGACCATGCACTCATTGGTGGAAACGCTGCAAGCCCTGGATTTGATCATCCATCATGAACAAACTCTGTTATGTTCCGGGCGCGTTAACGGAGTGGCTTTGCAGCACATCACCGAGCAAAAAAGTTCATTGCTGACCACCGTCGATTATCTTGATAAACAGCGCCGTGAACACGACGTCAGGCTTAAGCAAACCGCGCCCTATTCGCGTCAGCCGGAAATTGCAGGCATGTGGAAGACCGTGGTGCAACTGAGCGAGAAACTCAGTCACATTAATCGCCACAATGGTATGTTGCTCGACAAGCAGCTGGCTTATAACAGTCAGGCAATGGCCATCCTCAATGCCAGCCAGACACAGAAACTGTACGGTCCCAACGGACAGACCTCCGTCAGCGGACAAGCCGTGCGTAAGATTTCGGTGTAAATCCCCGTTAAATCCTCTTCACTTGCTGAACAATTTCCTGCCGTCCCGATGCCAATGCTCCTCTGAGCCGAGCGCAGGAAATGTCAGAAACTTTCCACACTGATGGAAAATCTGATGACCTCAGGCATAAGACATTTCCCAGCCTTTGTCCGTATCGCTCGTAAAAAAAACGATTGTCAGTTAGCCGCTAGCGAAGCCCGAAAAAACCGGTAATATGCCGTTAAATCATACGATGTGGCAGATGCCGTTTCCCCTGCCTCTGTAGACCCAGCCGGTTCATAAGGATATTTGTGACTCAACATGGAAATACACAGCCTGCCAGTGCCGCTTTCGGCCGACTGACGCCGCTGAAAATCATTGCCACCGGTGCGGCACTTCCACCGACCAAAGTCACCTCGGCAGAGCTGGATATCCGGCTGGGTAAACCGCCCGGTTTTGTGGAAAAGCGCTCCGGTATCGATTTTCGTTTCCACGGCAGCGACAGCGCAAGCCAGGTCGAATTGGCCGTTGCCGCTCTGCGCGATGCGCTGAATCGTCAGGCGATTGCCCCGGAGTCTATCGATTTACTGATTTACGCCTCGGCGATCCCGGTTCAGGCCCTGCCTTTTAGCGCAGCACATGTGCTGAAAGCGTCGCCGTTGAAAAAAGGCATCAGCAGTTTTGATATCAATACCAGCTGCGTGAGTTTTATCTCGGCCTTGCAGGTCGCCGCCGGGTTGCTGAGTACCGGTGCTTACCGCCGTATTGCTATTGTCAGCGCGGAACTGGCGTCGCGTGGGATTGACTGGGAGCATGAAGAGTCCTCGATTATTCTTGGCGACGGCGCAGCCTGCGCCATCGTTGAACAGGGCGATGGACAAAGTGGCATTCTTTCCTGCCTGCTGGAGACCTATCCCGCCGGGATTGACCTGTGTCAGATCCGCGCAGGCGGGACACGCCGCAACCCGCGCGCCGGATTACATCACAGTGATTTTCTGTTCCAGATGGACGGTAAACGCCTGTTTCGCCAGGCAGCGGCGCTGATTGAAGGGTACTGGCAGAGATTGCTGTCATCCGCGGGGTGTAGCCTTGCCGACCTGGCCACGGTTATTCCGCATCAGGCCAGTCACGTTTCACTGGAACACATGCGCCGCCGGTTAAACGTGCCAACCGACGTGCTGATTGATATCTACCGCCAGCATGGCAATCAGGTCTCCGCCTCCATACCCACTGCCCTGCACTACGCCATCACACATGACCGCTTCAAGCCCGGCAAACCGGTTGCCCTGGTCGGTACCGCGGCGGGCTTAACGCTCGGCGGAATGGTGCTGATGCCATGAAAATAGTCGTAACGGGTGCGGCCAGTGGCCTCGGCCGTAATGCCACCGAATGGCTGCTGGCAAAAGGGCATCAGGTCATCGCCACAGGCCGGGATTTATATCAGGGGAAAGTGCTGGCGCAGTCGGGCGCAGAGTTTCGTTTTATCGATCTCGATTTCGCGACGCAGGCCGAATGTCTGTCGCTGCTCGAAGGGTGCGATGCCGTCTGGCATTGCGCAGCGAAGTCGTCACCTTGGGGCAGCGAATCCGCCTTCATGCTGACTAACACGCAGGTCACGGACCGCCTTGCCGCCGCTGCCGGACTGGCTGGCGTTCCGCGATTTGTACATATTTCCACGCCTGCTATTTATTTTGATTTCACGCACCGTAGCGATATTGATGAAAGTTTTCGCGCCAGACGGTTTGCCAATCATTATGCGAAAAGTAAATTTCTGGCCGAAGGGTATATCCGGCAACGCCAGCAACAATTCCCCCGGACGCGCTTTACTATTTTGCGCCCCAGGGGCCTGTTTGGCCCGCATGACCGGGTGATATTACCGCGCGTATTGCAACAGATTCGCCAGCAAAAAGGCGTCCTGCGCCTGCCTCGCGGCGGCGACGCACTGCTTGACCTGACTTTTACACTCAATGTGGTCGAAGCCATGTGGCTGGCAACGGTACAGGAAATCCTCCCGGCGGGTGCCGCCTATAACATTAGCAACCACCAGCCTCAGCCACTGAACCTTATGCTAAACCAGTTATTGGGCGAACAGCTGGGCATTGATTTCATGATAAAACCCGTCGCCTACCCCGCGCTTTATAGTCTGGCTGCCGGTATGGAAACGCTGGCCCTGTTTACCCGCAAAGAACCGATGCTCACCCGCTACAGCGTCGGTGCGGTCAATTATGATATGACGCTGAGCCAGACGCGTGCGGTTACTGAACTGAAATATCAGCCGGTCTATTCACTGGCGGAAGGTATCGCGCTAACGGCAAACGCTATGCGCAAAAACAGAGGGAGCCTCAATGGCTGACATCACGACATTTGAGGTGGGTTATTGTTTGCATCCCGGCTGCATGGCTCTGAAGGGCGCAGGCTGGCGGGTGTGTAAATTTCCGGCCCGCGCCTGGTTACTTGAAGCTCAGGGCAAGCGCTGGTTATGGGATACGGGTTATGCCGATCACTTCGCGCAGTACACCTCGCAGGGTATTTTCCGTCTGTACCGCCAAACCACGCCGGTCCACTTCAATTCAGGCGATGCCCTGTTTCGCCAGTTGGACCGTCAGGGCATTGTGCTTAGGGATATTCAGGGGCTCATCATCTCCCACTTCCATGGGGATCATATCGCCGGTCTGCGGGATTTTCGTGGCGTGCCGTCTATTTGCAGCGCAGTGGGTTGGGAAGTCAGCCGCACACTGCGCGGTTTTTCGGCACTGAAGCGGGCGTTCGTGCCGGGTCTGATCCCGGACGATTTTGAGCATAGCGTGCAGTTCATGGAACGTTTTGAGCAGGTCGCCCTGCCTGCAGAACTGGCCCCTTTTGATCAGGGTTTCGCCTTGCCTGGTAGTGATCAGGAAATCATTCTGGTGCCATTGCCGGGTCACGCGGCCGGGCATATCGGCGCCTTTGTGCAAACGCCATCGGGCTGGATATTACTGGCCAGCGATGCCGCCTGGTCTCCGCTGAGTTATCAACAACAACGCGCTCCGTCGCGGCTGGCGCATCTGGTGATGGACGATGTGCAGGCTTATTACCGCACACTCGGGCGTTTGCACCAATTATTTCTTGGCGGGAAAGTGGAGATCCGTCTGTGTCACGAGGGCGATTTATGATTTCGCTGACGACCCTCTGGCACTATCTGCGCACCCGACGTTTACGGTTTCGTGACCGTGACGCCCTGCTTCGCTGGCAACAAAAAAAACTGCGGCAGTTTACCCGCCAGACGCTTTCCCGCAGCCCCTGGTTTCGCACTTATAATCCTGCCCAACATCAAGCGTGGCCGGTAATGAATAAGGCGCTGATGATGGCCCATTTTGATCAGATGAACACGGCCGGTTTGCGTAAAGACGAGTTACTGACCTGCGCACAACGTGCAGAGCAGGATCGCGACTTCACTGCGCAGGTCAACGGTTTCAGCGTGGGGTTGTCATCCGGCACGTCCGGCCAGCGTGGCATGTTTGTGGTCAGTCCGCATGAACAGCAGATGTGGGCCGGTGGTATGCTGGCGAAAATGCTGCCCGGAGGTTTTCGCCGTGGAGAGCGTGTCGCCATGTTTTTGCGTGCCGATAATCTTCTGTATCACAGCGTCAATAACCGCTGGCTGAGCCTGGAATTTTTCGATCTGTTTTCCTCTTTCAACCAGCAAACCCTAAGGTTGCAGCAGTTCGCCCCGACGATCATCGTGGCACCGGCGCAGGTTTTGCGGCAACTGGCGCTGGCGGTGCTCAATCAGTCACTGAATTTGCCAGTAAGGCGGGTGATCTCCGTCGCCGAGGTGCTGACACCTCAGGACCGCCAGCTGTTAGAGCAGGTTTTTCATCACGTTGGCGAAGTGTATCAGGCAACCGAAGGCTTTCTGGCTGCAACCTGTGAGCAAGGGGTCTTGCATCTGAACGAGGAGTTTATTCACGTCGAGCCGGAATGGATCGACGAACAGCGCTTTGTTCCGGTGATCACTGACTTTACCCGCCATACCCAACCGATTGTCCGTTACCGGCTGGATGATGTTCTGGTAAAACGCAATCAGCCTTGTTCCTGTGGCCGGGTGACGCTGGCGTTGGAGCGTATTGAAGGTCGCTGTGATGACTGGCTGGTCTTGCCGGGGACAGAACAACCAGAAAGAGTGATGTTTGCCGACGCCTGCAACCGCGTGATCGCGAATGCGTTGCCGTTGACCGCCGACTACCGGCTGGTTCAGCATAATGCGCAGGAACTGCACCTGCACAGCGATGCTGGCCCCGCCGAACTTGAGCACTGTAAAACGCAGCTGGAAAAGTACTTTGCCGTTCAGGGCGTCGATGTGGCACGGTTGCGATGGACTTTACAGGCCGGTGAAATCGCGCAAAGTTTTATGCATAAAAAGCGGCGGATTCTGCGCCATAAGGAGGCCGTCAGTGCGTGACCGTTTATGGTGCCTGTTGACCGGCTGGGGTGCGGTCGGCGTGGTCTACAACCTCACCGATGCCTTCCAGCGACCGGGAACCGTGCTCTCGCCATCATTTATCGACCAGATGGTCAGCTTTAACCCTGCGGGTATCTGGCTCTATCTGTCCTTCTTCCTGGTCATCCCGCTGGGCTATCTGACCTGCCCGGTAGGGCGGCTGCACTGGCTGCGCAATGCCATGGTGATCACTGCACTCTTTTCCGGCGCGGTCTATCTGCTGTGGCCGACCACCATGCTCTACCCGACGTTTACTCCAGATGCGTCACTGAGCGCCAGAATGCTGACACAGCTTATCCACGTAGATTCAGCCCAAAATTGCCTGCCTTCGTTGCATATGGCACTCACCACGTTGGCCGTATGGGCCATGAGCAGCCGGGCACATCTGCTGAGAACGTTATGCTTTCTGCTGTGGTATCTGGCTATCGGTTTTTCAATTTTACAGCTGCGCCGCCACCTATTTGTTGATTTGCTGAGCGGCACCGCCCTGGCACTTTGCGTCGGCGCGCTGTTACGGCGTGCTGCGCGCCACGCGCAAATGACATCACAAGGAAGGATCCCATGATCGATTTGATCATTCCCATCATTTTTATGCTGGTTGTCGTTACGGGTGAAGCCCTGATATTACAGCGGGTGCGCAGAGAAGCCGTGAACTGGCGGGATGTGATTTTCAACCTTAACTCCGGCCATATCATGCTGTGGCTTTTCCGCGGGCTGGAGATATTTTGTTATGGCATGGTCGCTGCGCATTTCAGTTTTAACGGGCTGAGTAGTTGGCCTGAACCACTGGTTTGGTTATTTGCCCTGCTGGCTTGGGACTTCGGCTTTTACTGGTTACACCGTTTGCATCACCAGTTGGGCGCACTCTGGGCGGTGCATGTGGTTCATCATCAGGGAGAGCACTTTAATCTCTCTCTCGGGGTACGCAATTCCTGGTACTCCTCGCTGACCTCAATCCCTTTCTTTATGCTGCTGGCAGTCGTTGGCGTGCCTTTATCCGTTTTTGTGGCAGTATCGCTGCTGCATTACACCCTACAGCTCTTCAATCATAATGCGTTGACCCCAAAGTTAGGTTTTCTTGAGAAAATATTTGTGACACCGTCACACCACCGAGTGCATCATGTCAATGACCGCGTTTACTCGGATAAAAACTTCGGCGGCAGCTTTATTTTTTGGGACAAAATGTTCGGGACTTTCTGTCCAGCTCTGCCAGAAGGCGATTTCAGCTTTGGCGCAGGTAAAGAGCGCCACTCAGAAAACCCGTTCTGGGCCAGCAATCAGCCTTTCTTCCGTTACCTGAAATGGCCCTTCCGCGCGCGGCAGAAAACCGCACAGTTTCACTGTTCGGTCACCAGTTTGTTTATTGGTGCGATGCTCTTATTCTCACTGGTGATTGGATATGTTTACCGGTTTGGCTACGGTTACGATGCCATTGGACTGCCGCAAATCGGCCTGTTTTCACTGCTGGCGACCGGTACTCTGGCGCTCGGCGGAATTTCTGAAGGACGCCGCTGGGGTGTCACGCTATGGCTGACCATCACGCTGGCCCTGCCGTTGATTTTCATCGCGTTGTTGGAATGGCGTGATACGTTCTGGGTGGTATTGATGCCGCTCACTGCGCTGCATGCCGTCACTCTGGCCTGTGGCCTTGGCCGCCGTCAGTTATCTCAGGTTATCAGACATGAGTAAATTACCCGATATGCCGCTGTTTATGCCCGACGGCGAACAGGCATTTCATCGTCAGTTAAACCGCGAAGCGCAGGCGTACCTTAAACAGCAGCACGATCACCGCTTCGCCGACAGGATCCACCTGTGCAAGGCCTTGATGCTGGCACTGTTATGCCTGGGTGGATATATCCTCTGCCTTACTCAGCAGAGCAGTTGGGGCTTTTTCGGCGGCTATCTGCTGTTTGTGATGATGGGAATGCTGCTGAACGTCAATGTGAATCACGACGCTTCGCATAACGTTTTTTTACGCAGCCCTCGCGCCAACCGGATCATTGGCCGTCTGGTGACGCTGCCACTGGGTGTGGACCCCGACTACTGGCGGTTGCGCCACGTCGAGTTTCATCACCGTTACGCCAATGTGGAGCATTACGATCTCGATACTGAGGAGAACGGTTTTTTCCGGCAGAGCCCTTATCAGCAACACCGTTCTTACATGCGCTTTCAGCATCTGTACTGGCCGCTGATTGCCGCTCTGTCGCTGCCGTATATTGCCTGGATATTTGACTGGTCAGACAGACTGGGGAAAACGCCGCTGGCGCAAAAAGGGGCGCTGCCCGGGAAACAGGGCTGGTTGGTCTTTACGGCGGCCAAAATTGCACATCTGCTGGTGGTTCTGGTGATCCCGCTTTGGGCAGCACAGCTGCATGACATCGGCGCGGGTGTGGTGATTGCCAGTTACGTTATCAGCCAGATGATTGCCTCTTTGATGGTGGTATTTTTGCTGCTAGGGACCCACTGGGCTCAGGCTGAGTTTTACGATGCCCCGACCGACGGACGGATGCCGCAGGGTTGGTATAAACATAATTTCGCCACGGCCTGCGACTGGCAGCCTTCTCCGTTGTGGCTGCAACAGTGGTTTGGGATGCTTAACCTACATCTTACACACCACCTTTTCCCTGGTTGGCACCATCGCCACTGCCCGGCCCTGGCGAAAATTATTGAACGCGTCGCCCGGCAGCATGGTATGAATTACCGTTGTATCGGCTATCGCCAGCTTATGCGCGAACAACAGCAATTTCTTAAAGCTATGGGCCGCGGTGACGATCCGCGCACCGGTCACTCGGAGAGTCCATGGCAGCCAAAATAAACGCACCAACCTATCAACAGCGTGAGGATCTGGCCCTTCATCGCGATCTGACACAAGCTGCTAACCAGTATCTGCTCGTTAACCACGATCACCGCTTCGCCGATGGCTGGATGATTGGCAAACTCCTCTTCCTGATCTCGCTCTGCGCGTTGTTTTACACGCTGAGCCTGACGGCCGAAAGCACTACCGGTTTTGCCTGCGGATACTTTGGCTTTATTTTTACCGCCATGCTGCTGGCAATCAATGCAGTACATGACGCGTCACACAACGCTTTCTTTCGCCAACAATGGGCGAACCGTGCCCTGAACATGGTGATTTGTATTCCACTGGGGCTGGACCCAGATTGCTGGCGGGTGCGCCACGTTGAGTGCCACCACGCGCATCTCAATGTGAAAGGTTTTGATCTGGATATTGAGGAAAACGGCGTGCTGCGCCAGACGCCGTTTCAGCGCATAAAAGGTTTTATGCGCGCCCAACAATACTACTGGCCCTTTGTCGCCGCACTGACGTTTCCCTGTATCATCTGGTTTTTCGACTGGTATGACCGTGCCGGTAAGACACGAGTGCAGCCCAAAATGCGCCACCACGGTATAGCGGGTTGGCTCATTTTTCTTCTCACCAAAACCCTTCATCTGCTGCTGGCCCTGGTTGTACCTTATATCGTTTTGCACCAGCAGGGAGTCGGCGCCGAGACGCTGCTGCTGTGCTATTTGGGTAGCCAGATGCTCTCATCACTGATTTTTGTGGTGCTGATTTTGGGGTCACATTGGGCGATGGGTACTTTTTATGAAGCACCCATCGACGGGCGCTTTAAACATGGTCGCTATCGCCACGTGTTCGCTACCACCATCGACTGGGTGCCACGTCCGCGTCAGGCATCCTACTGGATGGGGGAACTGAACCGGCATCTGACGCACCATATTTTCCCTAACTGGAATCATCGTCATTATCCTGCGCTGTCCGCCATTATTGCTGACGTCGCACCGCGCCATGGCGTGACCTATCACTGTGTTTCATTGGGAGATATTCTGGCGGCGCAGCAGCGCTTTCTGCGGGCTATGGGGCGGGGTCAGCCGGCTGACGGACTGTTAAAAACGCCGCAAAAGCAACGTCCTGATTAACGATAATTCACCATCACCTGCTGGCTGACGATGCGCAGCGGCGGGTTCAGCCTGCCCTTTCCTTCCACAAAAAAGACCAACCTGAACGGTGCCTGCGCCGACTGGCCGTAAAATGCGCGGGTCTGTCCGCTGGCGCCATCAAGCTGGGCGCAGCGGTTATTGGTATTGCACAATTTCACCTGTAAACCTGCTGGCTGTGGGCCGTATAAACGGTAGTTCCAGCTGACTGACTCAATGGTTGCAGCAGGTGTTTGCCTGACTGGCGCATTAGCAGGAGGATTAAGCGCCGCCGCTGAACTCACTACGCCCCGGTTTTGCAGCGTCATGCCCGGCTGGCTGTCCGACCAGGACCCTGACGCTGCAAAGACCAGCGCCGGGCAACACAGCAGAGACAAGAGAATGCCAGAGTATTTCATGTTATTCACCGCCAATAGTCGCGGTCATACGGATCTGGCGGGTATCGCTCATCTCCAGATTCGACATGACGGCAATCTGTGGCAGCGAACGGCGCAGGAAGCGGGAAAGCAGCGCACGCAGGGCGTGATTAACCAGCAGTACCGGCGGTGCACCATTCATTTCCTGACGCTGTAATGCGGCCTGCGCCTGAGTCAGCAGACGTTCAGCCAGGCCCGGCTCGAGGCCACCCCCGCCCTGCAGCGCCTGTAGCAACAGACGTTCCAGCGCGGTATCCAGGCCGATAACCTGCACTTCACCGGTACCCGGGAACCACTGTTGGGTGATAGCACGACCCAGTGCCACACGTACCACCGAGGTCAGTTCATTCGGGTCATTCTGATTCGGCGCATGTTCGGCCAGGGTTTCAATAATGGTACGCATATCGCGGATTGATACCCGCTCGGCCAGCAGGTTCTGTAAGACCTTATGCAGCGTGGTCAGTGTCACCACGCCCGGCACGAAATCTTCGGTCAGTTTCGGCAGCTCTTTGGATACACGTTCGAGCAGCTCCTGCGTTTCCTGACGGCCGAACAGCTCCTGCGCATGCAGACTGATCAAATGGTTAAGATGGGTGGCAACCACGGTACTGGCTTCGACCACGGTATAGCCCTGAATCTGCGCCTGTTCGCGCAATGCCGGTTCAATCCAAACGGCAGCCAGGCCGAAGGCCGGATCCTGTGTGGCTTCACCCGGCAGTTCACCCATCGCATTACCCGGGTTGATTGCCATCCAGCGGCCCGGATGCGCTTCACCAGTGCCGATTTCCACGCCTTTCATCATAATGCGGTAACCGGCTGGCGGCAGTTCAAGGTTGTCACGGATATGAATAACCGGCGGCAGATAGCCCATCTCCTGCGCGAATTTCTTACGGATACTGCGGATACGCCCAAGCAGCTCGCCGTTCTGGGCGTAGTCCACCATCGGGATCAATCGGTATCCGACCTCCATTCCCAGCGAATCTTCCAGCTGAACATCAGACCAGCTGGCTTCAACCAGCTGTTTGTTATCCGTATTGACCGGGACCACTTCTTTCGCCGCGGCCGGTTTTTGCTGCTGACCACGGGTCCACCAGGCCAGGCCTAGCAGCCCACCGGTAAACAACAGAAAGACGAAATTTGGCATGCCCGGCACCAGGCCGAGCAGCCCCAGTACGCCGGCGCTCAGCATCATGACGCGCGGATTGCGGAACAGCTGGGTCACCATCTGCTCGCCGACGTCTTCGTTGGTACCGACGCGGGTCACGATAACACCCGCTGCAGTGGAGATGACCAGTGCCGGGATTTGCGCGACCAGACCATCACCGATGGTCAGCAGGGTGTAACTCTCCGCCGCATGGCCAATATCCATATTGTGTTGCAGCACACCCACCAGCAAACCGCCGACCACGTTGATGATCATGATCATCAGACCGGCGATGGCATCACCGCGCACGAATTTACTCGCACCGTCCATCGAGCCGTAGAAGTCTGCCTCCTGCGTCACTTCGGAGCGGCGCTGCTTGGCTTCGTCCTCGCCAATCAGGCCCGCATTGAGGTCGGCATCGATAGCCATCTGTTTGCCCGGCATGCCGTCGAGGACAAAACGCGCCCCCACTTCGGCGATACGCCCGGCACCCTTGGTGATCACCATAAAGTTGATCAGCACCAAAATGATAAACACCACAATACCGATGGCGAAGTTACCCCCGACCAGGAAGTGGCCGAAAGCTTCAACTACGCGCCCCGCGGCCGCCGTGCCGGTATGCCCTTCCAAAAGAATAATACGGGTAGATGCGACGTTAAGAGACAATCGCAGCAAGGTGGAAAACAGCAGAATGGTCGGGAATGCGGCGAACTCCAAAGTCCGCTGGGTGAACATCGCCACCAACAGCACCATGATCGACAGCGCAATGTTGAAGGTAAACAGCAGATCAAGAATAAATGGCGGTAACGGCAGCACCATCATCGACAGAATAATCAGGATCAGGATCGGTCCGGCCAGCACCTGCCACTGTGTGTCTTTAAAACTTGGTAAGCGCAGCAGCGCCGCCAGATTACCCATGTGTTTCTGTCTCTCCAGCAAAGTCCAGTGCTTCAGGCACCGGTAAACGTTCAGGTTTCTTCGGAGCCAATCCGCCTTCACGCTTCCAACGTTTCAGCTGATAAACCCACGCCAGCACTTCCGCCACGGCCGCATAGAGCGCCGCAGGAATTTGCTGACCAATGTCACTATGACGATAAAGCGCACGCGCCAGCGGCGGGGCCTCCAGCATCGGAATTTTGTGTTCTGCACCGATTTCTTTAATGCGCAGGGCTACGTCACCCGCCCCTTTCGCCAGGACTTTTGGCGCACTCATTTTGTTTTCACTGTATTGCAGCGCCACTGCGTAGTGGGTCGGGTTGGTCACGATAACGTCAGCTTTTGGCACATCGGCCATCATGCGGCGTTTAGCCATGGCCCGCTGTTGCTGACGGATGCGCCCTTTAACGTGCGGGTCACCCTCCTGACTTTTGAATTCGTCGCGGATATCCTGCTTACTCATGCGCAACTTTTTAATGTGCGTCCAGATCTGCCAGAACACGTCAAAGCCGACCATCGGCGTCAGCCCGAGCACGATCATCAGGCCGCAGAACACAATCATGTTCAACGCTTCACCCAACGCCGGGATGGTGGGTTGGGCCATCAACCGCATCATCTCAGGCCAGTGGTGCCACAGATACAGCCCGCAAATCCAGCCGACAATGGTGGCTTTGAGCACCGCTTTCAGCAGTTCGGCCAGCACCTGGCCGGAGAACATACGCTTAAGCCCGGCAATCGGATCCATACGGCTGAATTTCGGCGCGAACGATTTGCCGCTAAAGTTGAGCCCGCCCAACAGCAGCGGCGCGGCCAGCGCGACCAAAATCAAGCCCCCGATCACCGGCAGTAGCGCCCATACGGCGCGTCCGAGCAAAGACGCCATCTGTTGCAGCATTTGCCGGTCATTACTGATGATGTCGTGGTCGAAATTCAGCCCCTGTGAGATCATCACCGCCAGCTGGCGAGCCATCGATTCACCGGACATCCACAGCAACGACAAACCGGCTCCCAGCATCAGCATGGAAGTCAGTTCGCGCGAACGGGGGATCTGCCCCTCTTCGCGGGCTTTTTCCAGCTTATGGGGTGTGGGGGCTTCGCTTTTTTCGAGATCGCTTTCTTCAGCCACCGATAGGTTCCTGTCTGCTGTGCGGACATCATTTCACCCATAGCATGACAAAGCGGCAAAAGTCTCATGGACGGAACAAAGGGAATAAATGGGGGTTATTCAGATGATAGGGAGATTGCGGTTAAGCAACATCCTCCATTTGCCCAGTTTTTGGAAACACAGGCAAACGGAGGAGATACAGCAAATGGCATCAGAAACCTAAAGAATCGAGTAAGTCATCAACCTGTTCCTGACTGGCAACCACCCCAACGCCCTCAGCCTTAAGCTGTGGTCCATTGAGCAGACCGTCATTTTCCTTCTTGGTCTTAATTTGCTGTTCCGGAATATTCTCCATCAACACCATCAGCAGCTGGTTTTCAATCTCCTGCACCACGGTCATCATGCGCTTGATGACCTGCCCGGTCAGATCCTGGAAGTCCTGCGCCATCATGATTTCCAGTAACTGGGCATTCGTGAAACTGGTATGTTCCGGCACTTCTTTCAGGTAGCTGCGGGTATCGGTCACCAGCTCACGGGCATCAGAAAGTTCGATAGGATTTTCGAACCACTGGTCCCAGCGCGCATCGAGTTTTTTAGCTGCCGATTCCAGTTTATTCTGGCGTGGTTGTGCCGCTTCCACACAGTTCAGCGCCCTTTCGGCCGCCTGAGCTGTCATAGTGACCACATAGTCCAGGCGATCGCGGGCATCAGGAATGGCTTCCGCTGCCTGAGCGATAGCCTGATCCAGCCCCAGTTCACGCATGCTGTCACGCAACATGCGGGTCAGTTGCCCAATGCGGGCAATAATCTCGCCCGCGGTTGCCGCATCATTTGCAGGCATAGTTATTCCCGGAGGATTTAAGTCAGCCATATCTGCTCCTACATGCCTAATTTTTCGAAAATTTTACCGAGCTTCTCTTCCAGAGTTGCCGCAGTAAATGGCTTCACAACGTAACCGCTGGCTCCGGCCTGCGCGGCTGCCACAATGTTCTCTTTCTTAGCTTCCGCCGTGACCATCAGCACCGGTAATTTAGCCAGTGCTGCATCGCCGCGAATCGTTTTCAGCAGATCAAGGCCGTCCATGTTTGGCATATTCCAGTCTGACACCACAAAGTCAAAACCACCGCCGCGCAGTTTGTTCAGCGCATCCACGCCGTCTTCAGCTTCCTCAACGTTCTGAAAACCCAGCTCTTTAAGCAGGTTACGTACGATGCGACGCATGGTAGAAAAATCGTCTACAACCAAAAAACGCAGGTTTGGATCGGCCATTTTTATGCTCCTAAAATTCTGTTTCGCTCAGCCCTGTATGGTCTGAAAATTAAATACGTAACGCCTGTCCGGCTGATATTTGTGCCAGCATGCGCTGGCTGATTTGGCTGAGGTCTATCACTTCACTGACCCCGCCAGTGGCAATAGCCTCGCGTGGCATCCCGAACACCACGCAGCTGGCTTCATTTTGTGCCAGCGTATAAGCCCCGGCACGATGCATCTCCAACATACCGGCTGCACCGTCGTTGCCCATACCCGTCAGGATCACCCCAACGGCATTGCGTCCGGCGAACTGCGCCACCGAACGGAATAACACGTCAACCGACGGACGATGGCGGTTCACCGCCGGGCCGTCGTTCAACTTAACCTGATAGTTAGCCCCGCTGCGCGTCAGCTCCATGTGCCGGTCGCCCGGCGCTATATAGGCGTGGCCCGGCAGTACGCGCTCGCCGTCTTCCGCTTCCTTCACCGTGATCTGACACAGTTTGTTCAGCCGTTCAGCAAATGAACGGGTGAACCCTGGTGGCATATGCTGAGTGATCATCAGCGCCGGACAGGTCGGCGGCAGCGGTTGCAGTACGTGTCTTATCGCCTCGGTACCGCCCGTAGACGAGCCAATCGCGATCAACTTCTCACTGCTGAGCAACGGCGTATGGCTGAGCATGCGCGGTTGTTCGAGATTGACACTTTTGTTCAGCCGCGCTTTTGAGGCAGTGCGAATCTTGTCAGCAATCAGTTCGCTGTACGCCAGCATCCCTTCACGTATACCCAGTTGCGGTTTGGTCACGAAATCAATCGCACCCAGCTCCAGTGCCCGCAGGGTAATTTCCGACCCTTTACCGGTCAGCGAGGAGACCATCACCACGGGCATCGGACGCAGACGCATCAATTTCTCGAGGAAATCCAGACCATCCATGCGCGGCATTTCGACATCCAGCGTCAGAACCTGTGGGTTGAATTTCTTAATCAGGTCGCGGGCAACCAGCGGATCTGGCGCGGTGGCAACCATCTCCATATCAGGATGACTGTTGATGATTTCGGTCATCAATTGGCGCATCAGCGCCGAGTCATCAACGCTCAACACTCTGATTTTATTCATTACCTCTCCTTGGCGAGGCCGTAAACAGTCTGGCCGCGCAAATAAAATTCCCGGCTGATCTGGCTGAAGTTTTCAGAATGCCCCGCAAACATCAGGCCGCCCGGTTTAAGCAACGGAACGAATCGGCGCAAAATGGCTTCCTGCGTCGCTTTATCAAAGTAGATCATCACGTTTCGACAAAAAATGGCGTCAAAAGGGCCGTTAAGATGCCACTGACTGGCCAGCAGATTGAGTTGCTGAAAAGCCACCATTTGCGCCAGTTCCGGGCGGACACGTACCAAACCACTGTGCGGCCCGGTACCTTTAAAAAAGAATTTCTGCATCTGCTGCGCGCTCAGTGTGCGCAACTCTTCCTGCCGGTAAACGCCGGAGGTGGCTTTTTCCAGCACCTGCGTATCAATATCGCTGGCCAGAATTTTACAGGTTGCGGCGCGTGGCCCGAGGGCCTCGCTCAACGTCATCGCGATGGAATACGGCTCCTCCCCTGTTGAAGCCGCCGTACTCCAGACGCTGTAATGATTAGGACGGGAACGGGCATGTTCGGCGAGGATAGGAAAGTGATGCGCTTCGCGAAAGAATGCCGTCAGGTTGGTGGTCAGCGCATTGATAAACGCCTGCCATTCGGCACTGTTGGCATCACTTTCCAGCATCACCAGATACTGGCCGAAATCATTGATCCCTAATAACCGCAGACGACGGACAAGGCGGTTATAAACCATCTCTCTTTTATGGTCTGCCAGCACAATACCGGCACGCTGATAAATCAGCTCACTGATACGGCGGAAATGGGTATCCGACAGCGGTAAACGCTGGATCATCTGCGCCATAATCGACGCAGTGTCAGCACTCTGACTTGGATTAGGAGCACTCATACGTCGGACTCCTTAAACGGACAGACTGTGTTGTTGTTACCCAATTAGCATTCTTCCTTCACTGACTCACCAGAGGCAGAAACTGCCTCTGTCATACCTTTAATGCATCAAGACTCTTATCAGAAGGTTTCCCAGTTCTCCGTCATATTGGTTTCAGCCTGGCGCGGGCCTGAGAGATTGGGGGTCAGTAATGGCGCACGCGCTGAGTTTGAACCCGGGCGCACCACGTTGATCTGATGTTTACCGAGGGTAAACACCGCCACAGATTGCGTCAGTAAACTGGCCTGCTCTTCAAGGGCGGCCGATGCCGAGGCAGACTCTTCAACCAGTGCGGCGTTCTGCTGGGTGACGCGGTCCATTTCAGTAATGGCCTGTGCAACCTGCTCAATACCCCGGCTCTGCTCGTCAGAAGCGGAAGTGATTTCCCCCATGATATCGGTAACACGGGTTACCGCGCTGACCATGTCACTCATGGTTTCACCGGCGCTTTCTGCCAGTACGGAACCGGTATTGATACGGCTCACTGAGTCGTCGATCAGACCTTTAATTTCTTTCGCTGCCTGGGCGCTGCGCTGCGCCAGACTACGCACCTCACCGGCCACCACAGCAAAACCACGTCCCTGCTCACCGGCACGCGCCGCTTCCACGGCGGCGTTCAGAGCCAGAATATTGGTCTGGAAAGCGATACCATCGATAACGCCGGTGATATCGGTGATTTTCTTCGAGCTCGCCGCGATATCGCTCATGGTCTGCACCACGTTGGAGACCACTTTGCCGCCCTTCTGCGCGGTTTCAGAAGCACTCAGTGCCAGCTGGCTGGCCTGACGGGCATTTTCGGCGTTCTGTTTCACGGTCGCGGTCAGCTGTTCCATGCTGGCAGCGGTCTCTTCCAGAGAAGAGGCCTGCTGCTCGGTGCGTGAAGAAAGGTCATTGTTACCGGCGGAGATTTCACTCGCGCCGCTGTAAATGGCGTCGGCACCCTGACGGACACCCGAAACGGTGCGGATCAGTTCGTCCTGCATGTCGCGCAGGCTTGCTGCCAACTGACCGATTTCGTTTCGGCTGGTGACGGTGATCTCCTGCGTCAAGTCGCCGCGTGCGATATGGCGGATGTTCTCAACCAGTGAACGCAATGGATGAACCAGAATGCGTTGCACGCCCAGCCAGGCCAGCGCGATAAACAGCACCAGAATCGCCATGATCACACCCAGCACCCATACGGCATGCTTGAAGGAATTCTCACTGACATGAACGGCACCGTTATACAACTGGTCGTTCTGATTGATGTAATTAACGAAGGCCTTTTCGAATCCATCCTGATACTGCTGGGTGGGTTGTTCGAAGAAATCATTGATACGGCCGATCGCGATAAGATTAATCAGATCGCTCAACGCGCCATTCAGCACTTCATATTTCTTTTTAACGTCTGCTGCGTATGCTGGGTTCTGACTGGCATCAGCAGGAATTTTCAGATAGTTGGCATAATGTTCTGCCGCAACTTTCAAATCTTTTTGCGCAGTTTCGGTCAACTCTTTTACCGTCGCCCCGCTGCCCATCTGGTTGGCATCCAGCATAAAACGGATACCTGCGCGGTTTAAGGTGTTACGGGTCTGCAACAGATATACCCAGCTGGCGTTCAGCTCGGTCTGTTGTAAACGAATTTGTTGAGAGGTAGAGAAGTTGTCTTTATCGGTTTTCAGCGACTTGAAGAACAGTCCGCCAGAAATCAACTGTAAGGCACCGAATACCACCAGTAAGATCACGATGGCCGTGACCACTTTCATACGGTTAAACATGTTGTCCCTTTTTCAATGTGATTCATCTAAAGGGGTTATCGGCAGGGGAAGTGATAACTTCATACCGCTTTTGAAAAAGCGGTGGAAAACTTTGGTTCAGCTTTGGGAAAGCTGGCAAACTTCTTTTGAATTCAAATTCAAGGTCAAGGACAAAACCTTGGGTTGCCACCCAAACTGGCCCAAATGGAGGCATAAACGTGCCTCCTCTTGGAACTCCTGCGTTTTTCTATGTGACACCGACAGCTTCGCCGCTGGCAGGGCACGTGTTTCAGCGACTTCCGTTCACGGCGCAAAATGTCACGGCTGCGCCGTCCCCGTCTTTCGGGTTCGAGCCTCAGGTCTCGAACCTCTCATCCGGTGCCATTTTTGACTACGCCTTAGCAGCTATGTAAATCAAAAGATAAAAGACCAGAAACAAAAACAAAAACAAAAAACCAGTCTGGTTTTGATTTTAAAAAGGTGTGGGCCGCATTCAAAAATGGCGCTGAGCAAGTGGTTCGAGACCTAAGGCTCGAAACCCGCAGCGAAGGCACCGCCTAAGCGGCGACATTTTGCGGCGATAATCGTGGCACCTGAAACACGTCCATCCCGATTCAGCGAAGCGCGCAGTTAAAAAACGCAGGGGTCCAGGGGAGGCGCGTTTACGCCTCCCCTGGTCGGTGTGGGCCGACGCCCACGACCTTGAAGTTGAAGTTGAAGTTGAATTTGAATTTGAATTTGAATTTGAATTTAAAAGCGGATTTGGGCCGCCGCCCCTGGCAAAAGTTATGCTTTTGCCACACTTTCAATCAGTTCCATTTCTTCGCTGCTCAGCAACTTCTCGATATCGACCAAAATCAGCATGCGGTCACCCAGTGAACCGAGGCCGGTCAGGTATTCGGTCGACAACGTCACGGCAAATTCCGGCGCCGGACGGATCTGTTCCTGAGTCAGTGACAGGACATCGGAAACGCCGTCAACGACGATCCCAACCACGCGGTTTTCGAAATTCAACACGATAACCACGGTGTTTTCGTTATAGACCACGTTCTTCTGGGCGAACTTCACGCGCAGATCAATGATCGGCACAATCACTCCACGCAGGTTGGTAACACCTTTGATGAACGCGGGCGTATTAGCAATACGGGTCACCTGATCGTAACCCCGGATCTCCTGCACTTTCAGGATATCAATACCGTACTCTTCATCGCCCAGTGTAAAAATAAGGAATTCCTGTCCTACCGTTTCACCCGCCATTTTCGCCACGGTTGCAAGTCCTGCCATGTTGTTCACCCTTCAATCAGTCGGATAATATTTTTGCCCCAACGGTTGCCCGCTGGGGCTATGTCTGAAGATATTCTCTTAAGCGGCGGTGGTATCCACGGCGCGTTTATCCCGGTTCAGTGCCTGCAATGCCGAGACGTCAACAATCAGCGCCACGCTGCCGTCACCCAAAATAGTGGCGGCGGAAATACCCGGCACTTTGCGGTAGTTACTTTCGAGATTTTTTACTACCACCTGATGCTGACCAATCAGCTGGTCCACCAGCAACGCATAACGGCGGCCGGCACTTTGCAGGATAACCACGATCGCCTGAGTGGCTTCGGTCTTGGCCCCGGTAACATCAAACACGTTATACAGCTCAACCAGCGGCAAATATTCGCCGCGCACCTGGAGCACGCGCTCGCCACCGGCCAGCGGATGCAGATCTTCGGCTAACGGTTGCAGTGATTCCATAACCGCATTCAGCGGCAGGATAAACACCTCTTCGCCCACTTTGACCGACATGCCATCCAGAATGGCCAACGTCAGCGGCAGCAGAATGCGAATGGTGGTCCCTTTGCCCTGCTGGGAGCGGATCTCAACATGGCCCCCCATCTCCTGAATATTTCGTTTCACCACGTCCATGCCGACACCACGGCCAGAAACGTCGGTCACTTTCTCGGCGGTAGAGAAACCGGCCGCAAAAATCAACATGCCGACCTCTTCGTCGCTCATGTTCTCGCTGACATTCATGCCCTGCGACGCCGCTTTGGCGAGGATCTTCTCACGGTTCAAACCGGCGCCGTCATCAATGACTTCGATACAGATATTGCCGCCCTGATGTTCAGCTGACAGGGTCAGATTGCCGGTAGCCGGTTTGCCGTTGGCGATGCGAACATCGGCCGTTTCAACGCCGTGATCGAGACTGTTACGCACCAGGTGCGTCAACGGATCGATAATGCGTTCAATCAGGCTCTTATCCAGTTCGGTGGAGCTGCCAAGCAATGTCAGTTCAATTTGCTTATTCAGCTTGCTGGCAAGGTCACGCACCAAGCGTGGGAAGCGGCTGAAGACAAATTCCATCGGCATCATACGAATCGACATCACCGATTCCTGCAGATCACGGGCGTTACGCTCAAGCTGCCCCATGCTATTGAGCAGATCACTGTGCGCGACCGGGTCCAACAGGTCTGAGCGCTGGGCCAGCATCGACTGCGTGATAACCAGCTCACCGACCAGGTTAATCAGCTGATCAACCTTCTCTACTGCGACGCGGATACTGGTAGATTCCGGCGCTTTAGGCGCTCGCGCTTTTGGCGGTGCGGTATCCGGCACGGCGGCCAGAACCGGCGCGACAGGGGGAGCAACATCGGCTACGGATGCCGCCGGTGTTGTTTCCCGCTCTTCTTGCTGCTCTTCCTGCGGCGCATCATTGGCGGCGCTGCGGCTAAAACTGATCTGATCCGGTTCAATGACAAAACACAGCACGGCGCTGATATCATCTTCACTCAGCGTCGTGACGAGCATCGCTTCCACGCTGCTCGCGGTTTGCTGTGGGTTATGAACGTCACCCAGATTGCCCAGCTCTTCGAGCATCAGCGGGATTTCCGCCTCTTTCAGCCCGGAGAGGCAAATGTGCATCCCGCCACTGACTGTCGGTGTGGTGGCGACGCCAATCGACGCCGTTGAAACTACGTGGAGATCGGCTGCCGGTGTGCCCTGCTGTTGTACTTCCTGTGCCAGCTGGCGCAAGGCAGCACAGATATACTCAAAGCT
>CAMLBO010000019.1 GCA_946478305.1 uncultured Enterobacterales bacterium | reverse complement strand
TCGAAATATCCTTTAAAAAACAATGCTGGTCACCTTAAGTGACCAGCATTAGCCCGCAGGCGGCATTTTATGCATTATCCGGACGGTTTATTTCTTCAATACCTGCGGGTTAACACAGTTTTCTTTGACTTCGCCGGTCAGGGCGGCGATCAGATTATCCACCGCGCAGGCGGCCATGCCGTAACGGGTTTCGTGGGTGGCGGAACCGATGTGCGGCAGTGCCACGACGTTTGGCAGACTGAGCAGCGGTGAATCTTTTGGTAGCGGCTCGGTTTCAAACACGTCCATCCCGGCGCCGTGGATCGTGCCCTCTTTCAGCGCGGCGATCAGCGCTTTTTCGTCAATCACCGGGCCTCGGCCTGCGCTGATCAAAATGGCGCTGGACTTCATTTTTGCCAGCTGATCTTTGCCGATGGTGTGGAAGGTCTGATCGGTCAGTGGCAGCAATACGCAGACAAAATCTGACTTCGCCAGCAGTTCATCGAGCTCGCATTTCTTCGCGCCGAAACGCTCTTCGGCCGCTTTATGCTGGCTGCGCGCATTGTAAAGTACCGGCATGTTAAAGCCGAAATGCGCACGCTGTGCCACGGCGAGGCCAATGCGGCCCATGCCGATGATCCCGATAGTTTTGTGGTGTACGTCGACCCCAAACCAGTCGGCACCAATATTGCTGGTCCACTCTCCGGCTTTCACGCGTTCCGCGACGTTCACCACGCGGCGGGCGGTGGCGAGCACCAGCGCCATCACGGTATCGGCCACGGTTTCGGTCAGTACGGTCGGAGTATGCATCAGGGGAATGTCACGACGGGTCAGCTCATCGACATCAAAATTGTCGTAGCCGACCGAGATGGTCGAGACAGCACGCAGGCGTGGCGCGTGGTCCAGCAGCTCTTTATTCACTGCGCCGCCTGAACCAATCAGCCCTTCAGCCTGTTGCAGGGCATCAAACACTGTGGTGCGGTTCTGATCGGTAATGCCTTCAAATTCGACGATAGAAAAATGTTGTTCCAGACGCTGATGCAGGTCGGCAGGGAGCTTCTTATACAAAACGATAGACGGCTTCATCACAGACTCCAAATTAAGTAATTGATAAACAGGCATTGAATCAAACTGATTGCGGTTTGGCAGAGGTTTGCTCAGGTTTTACCATCAGCGTCAGTACCACTGAGACCAGCAGAGAGACGGCCATGAAAATAAACGAGGCCGCCGGACTGCCGGTGTTGCCGTTGAGATAACCGACAAACCAGGATCCGAAGAACGAGCCGAGCGCCCCAAGGCTGTTGATCAGCGCCATGGCGCCGCCGGCGACATTTCTTGGCAGCATCTCAGGAATGATGGCGAAGAATGGGCCGTAAGGGGCGTACATGGCGGCCGCGGCGATCACCAGCAACGAGTAGGAGACCCAGAAATTATTCGGGCCGACCGCCCATGAGGCGAAGAATGCCAACGCGCCAATCAGCAGCAGCGGCCAGACAAAAATCTTGCGGTTCTGCATTTTGTCCGACGCCCATGACACGATAATCATGGCAATCGTCGCGGCCAGATAAGGCACGGATGACAGCCAGCCTGCTTCCACCATACCCATCTGCATGCCGCTGCGCAAAATCGACGGCAGCCACAGCACGAAACCATACACCCCGATGCTCCAGGCAAAATATTGCATACACAGCAGGATCACATTGCGGGATTTAAACGCTTCGGCGTAGTTATGTACCGCCTTGATGCCTTCCTGCTCTTTTGCCAACTGGTCTGCCAGCGCTTTTTTCTCATCCTGCGTCAGCCAGTTCACCTGTTCCGGTTTGTCTTTCACCAGGAACCACCAGCACACTGCCCAGATCACTGCCGGAATGCCTTCGAAGATGAACATTTCACGCCAGCCGAAGGCGTGGATCAGATAACCAGACAGCACGGACATCCACAGTACCGTGACCGGATTGCCGAGTATCAGGAACGTATTGGCTCGAGAGCGTTCGGATTTGGTGAACCAGTTACTGATGTACACCAACATGGCGGGCATGACGGCGGCTTCCACCACCCCGAGTGCGAAGCGGATTGCTGCCAGCATCGGGATGTTTGTCACCACGCCGGTCAGGGAAGCGAAACCGCCCCACAGCAGCAGGCACCAGAAAATCAGTGTCCTGACGCTGCGGCGTTCGGCATAGATAGTGCCAGGGATCTGGAAGAAGAAATAGCCGAGGAAAAACAGGGCACCCAGCAGTGAGGACATCCCTTTGGTGATGCCCAGATCATCATTGATGCCCGCCGCAGACGCGAAGCTGAAATTGGAGCGATCGACATAGGCCAGACTGTAGGTGATAAACACGATCGGCATGATATACCACCAACGTCTGATGGCGATTTTGGCTTCGTTCATGAATTTTATCCTCAGTTTCGCGACTGATGTGCGTTATTTTCTGTTATATAGGGTGCTAAGTAAGTGTAGCAAAGCAGGTAAAAACGGCGCGGGTTATGCGCGATCTAACTGCTCTCGCGTCGGTAACCCTTCGCTGTCGCCCACGGCCTGTACGGCCAGACTGCCGATTTTATTGCCGCGTTTCACCGCCTGCTCCAGCGTCAGCCCTTCGAGCAATGCGCTGATCAGCCCGACCGCAAAACCGTCACCGGCGCCCACGGTATCGACCACGTTCTTGACTTTACAGGCCGCGACCTGTGCCTGCTCGCCGTCGGCATTTTTGAACCAGGCGCCGTCCGGGCCCGTTTTGATGATCACGGCTTTTACGCCCTGATTGAGGTAAAAATCGGCAATACCTTCCGGCGTTTGCTCGCCGGTCAGCAACTGGCCTTCGCTAAGGCCTGGCAATACCCAGTCGGCGGCGAAGGCCAGCGCATTAATTTCTTTACGCATGAACTGTTCGCTGCGCCACAGCACCGGACGCAGATTTGGGTCGAAAGAGAAGCTTTTTCCTGCCTTTCTCATCTCCTGCGCAGCAAATTTCGACAGCTCCAGCGACGTATCTGACAGCGCTGCGGCGACGCCAGACAGGTGCAGATGCCGGGCGGTGCAGAAGTAATCGGGGTTAAAATCGGCGACCGAAAGGTGACTGGCTGCCGAGTTTTTACGGAAGTACTCAACGCGTGGGTCGCAGCCTCCAGTCTCTTTGGATTTCAGCTGAAAACCGGTGGCAAAGTTGTTATCTACCGTCACCTGAGCGGTATTAATACGCTCTTTTTCCAGCTGTTTAAGCACGAAGCGGCCAAACACGTCATCGCCCACGCGGCTGGCCCAGCCAACCTTCAACCCTAAGCGTGACAGCCCGATAGCGACATTGAGTTCGGCACCGGCGACCTGGCGGGTGAACTGCGTCACCTCTTCCAGCGGGCCGGTTTCACAGGCGACAAACATCGCCATGGCTTCGCCGACGGTGACCACATCCAGCGCGGCGTGAGAGGGGAGTTGCGACATATTTTAGCTCCTATGCCTGCGCCGCGTCCTTACGCAGCATTTCAACGTAATGGCGGGTCACGGCGGTCAGATCCTCACCCACCAACGGGAATTCAATGCCCCGCGGCACGTCCTGCGGCAGTTTTGCCAGCAGCGGTTTCCAGCTACCGTCGGAATCATCTAGTGCGACGGCGTGCCATTTGTCTCCGCGCTTTTCTGCGGCTTTAACGTGAACATAGCCGACGTGCTGCGCCACTAAATCAGCCGCTGCCATCGGATCCTGGCCGACCCATAACCAGTTGGCCATATCAAAGGCCATGGTCAGCGGTAAATGCAGGGCGTGAGCGGCGAACATAAAGGCGTTCATCTGCGATAAAATGCCGCAATCTGAGGTCTGATCGTTCTCTACCACCAGTTTTACCGGGTGTTCTCCCAATATGACTTTCAGCGGTGTAAGGTCCTCACCCGCGTTGAAATACCCCAGGGCTACTTTCAGCGAGCGCGCGCCCAGCGTTGCGGCTTCGTCCAAAAACGTTGGCAGCGACGGGTTAACTTTGCCGTCCTTAACAAACAGGGATTCCGGCACGGAATAAACGGTAAATAAATTTTTCTGCCGGATGTTTTCCGCAAAAGCCGCCAGATTGTTGAGATCAGATTCAGTAAACAATTCGCGGCGAATTTCCACGCCGTCAGCACCCGCATCAGCAATCACTGGCAGCAGAGCAGCCTGCCCACCCAGTGCCTTCACGTTGTCATTTCCGTAAGCAGCCATCACCACCACAATTTCTTTTTTCATCTCAAATATCCTTGTAAAAAGCGGCCCCGAAACGTGGGTCAATGTTCAATCTTAGACGGTTAAACAGCGTGTGGATTTTTGTTAAGCATTTGCTGCATCCCAATTCACGTTAACTGGGACCGGTCCCATAAAAAAGATACAAGACTGAAAAGTATGATCCCGCTCACGAAGTTTAGGTGGTCAGGAACGTTAAAGGGGAGAAGGAGAGAAGGGGGAGTCAGTCTTTCGCCGTTGAGCCGCGCACAATCAGTTCACCAGAGAATGCCTGCTCGCGGATCGGTTCCTGACTGCCCTGAATCCGGGTCACCAGCTGCTCGAGTGCAGCGACGCCCATGTCGTACGTCGGCTGTTTGAGGGTGGTGATACCGACGCCGGCGAGTTCAGCCCACTCGAGTTCATCAAAGCCCAGCAGGCCGATGTCCTCACCCCACACCAGTTCCATGCGCCGCATCGCCCGGGCAACCTGCAGCGTCAGCGCGCCGTTAGCCGCCAGCACCGCTTTCCGCTTTTGCGGATAGCGCGAGACAAAATTGCGCAACAAGCTTTCCAGCCCCGTGGTGTCGCTGAGCTCAACCTCACCCTGCTCGGCGATGTGCTGCGGTTCACGTGACAGACGTTGCAAGAACGTGTGCAGACGGTCAAGACGGGTATTAATGGTCATCGGCTCACTGACGAATAAAATCGCTTCGAAGCCCTGTTGCAGGAGATGATCGGTCACCATGGTGGTGGCCTGCGCATTGTCCAGACCTACGACGTCGCAGGAGAAATTTGCCACTTTGCGGTCGATCAGCACCATCGGTAAATGGGCCTGCTGCAGGGTGGAAATGGCGGCTTCCCGCATGCCGACCGCGTTGACTACGATGCCGTCGACGCGATAGCTGCTGAGCAGTTGCAGGTAGTGTTTTTCCTGATCAAGCTGGTTATTGGTATTACACACCAACAGCGTCAGCCCTTGCTGGCGGCAGGCCGCTTCCACCCCGCGCATGACGTCGACAGAATAGGGATTGGTGATATCAGCCAGGATCAGGCCAATCAGCCGTGTCTGGCCGCTTTTCAGGCTACGCGCCATCTGGCTCGGTTGATAATTCAGCAGGGCAATGGCCCGTTCAATCCGCTCTTTCAGATCGTCAGAAAGCAGATTTTTCTCGCCATTCAGATAGCGCGAAACGCTGGTTTTACCGGTTTTTGCCGCGCTGGCGACGTCACGTATGGTGGCCCGAACGGCGCTGCCTGGCTCCTGATTTTTACTCAAACCCTTTCCCCCTGAATGCTCAACCACAGGAGACTAGCACACAGTGCGGAAAGGCTGTACCCGTAAAACCCAGCGCGACGCGGCTTTCAGCTTATTCCTTCCGCTTTGGCGGCTACCCCAGTGTGCTCTGCACCGACCGGTGTTTTGCCCCTGCCGCTCAGCGTAAAGGCAGAGATCACCGTAACCGAGAAGGCAATGGCGCCGAGGATCAGATAGGTATCGCTGAAGCCAATACGGTCATACAAACTACCGGCGAAGGCCGAAAGGAAAATTGCCGCCAACTGTTTGGCAAAATTAAACCCGACCAGATAGAGGGTTGCCGAGAACCGGACATCAAAAATCTGTGTGATGTACTTGAATACGCCCACCAGCAGGAATGGCACTTCCAGCGCATGCAGCATTTTTAGCAGCACCACTTCGGTGGCGGTGGTGGCGAATGCCGAGCCGACAATGCGAATCGACATAATTGTCCCTGCCAATAACAAGGTATTTTTCGCGCCGATGCGGTTAATGATCCACGGTGAGCAGAACATAATGATGGCGTTGCACAACTCACCGGCGGTAGTCACAAAGCCAAACATCTCCGTGCCCTGCTGCGGTGAGGCGAAGAAGGTTTTGAAGAAGGTGGCGAACTGCTGATCGAATACGTCATACACGCAGGCGACGCCGACCACGTATAAAATCAGCATCCACAATTTGCGCTCTTTCAATAACAATGCCGCCGTTTTCAGCGAAACTTGCGGCTGATTGGCGCCGAGTTTATCCAGCACCTGCGCATTCTTATTCTCCTGTGGACGGGAGACCAGCAGCAACACCATCAGGAGAAGCGCCGCCCCAGAACCCATCCAGAAAACGATATTTGGATTGATATTAAACAGAATTCCCGCCGTCGAGGCACAAATTCCCCAGCCAAAACAGCCGAACATCCGTGCTTTGCCATATTCAAAATGGCTGTTGCGGCTCACCCGTTCGATATACGCCTCGGTGGCCCCTGAGCCCCCGGCAAACACAAAGCCGATATAAGCCCCACCGAGAATTGCCCCGAGCACTATGTTCAGTTTGAGCAGCGGCGCGAAGACATAAATAAAGAACGGTGCGAACAGAAACAGCAGGACGGCGATGATCCAAAGGAGGTGTTTTTTCAGCCCCAGCTTGTCGGAAATCACCCCAAAAATAGGCTGAAACAGAATGGCGAACAGCGACATGCTGGAGAAAACGATACCGGTTTCCGTTTTGCTCAGGCCAATAACGTCCGACAACCAGATAGGCAGGAACGGGTAACAGGTGGCCATGATGAAGAAATAGAGAAAAAAATAGGCACCAAAAATCCAGAAATTTGGATTGTTCTTGTAGAAGCAACCGCGGTCAGTTTGTGTAGGGTTCATCGTGATTTCCTTGCCGAAACCATCAAAACCGGCACCGAAGTACCGGCGTTTTTTGTTTTTATTCAAACGCGTTCAAAGCTGAGCAGCAGGGCACTTTCCGGGTCCAGCACCGGCAGCGCCAGTCCGGCCTTTTCCAGCCACTCGCCGCTGAGTTCCTGCGGTTGCTGTATCCAGTCGGGCTGTTTACGCATGGTGTGACCGGGCTGGCCGTTCGCCAACAGCGCGGGTGCGTCAAGTATTGAGACGCGGTAGCGCGCCTGAGTGTCCAACCCTGGCACCCGTAAATTGCCCGGCAACGACCAGGCTGGCATCGCCAGCTGGCTGACTAAAAATACTGCGCGATCTTGGCGGATGCTCACCACGCCGTTGATCAGCGTCGTGTCGTCATGATGATCGACGCGATAGACGTTGCCGCTGTGCAGCAATTCACGCAGTTGCTGGTGTAAACGGGTATAGCGGGCAAAACCGGCACGTTCTGCATCGCCTTCTTTAACCGGGTCCAGCTCAATACCCATATGGCCAAACAGTGCCGTCAGCCCGCGAAATTCAATACTGTGCTGGCGCGAGGTGGCGTGGCACCGCTTGTTCCCGATGTGTGAGCCCATCACTTCCGGCGGGAAGAAGTAGCTCATGCCGCGCTGAATCTTTTGCCGCTCCAGCGCGTCGTTGTTGTCGGAAGTCCAGAAGCGGTGGCTGCGTTTGAGTACCTCATAATCGATACGTCCACCGCCGGAGGCGCAGGACTCGAACTCAATCTGCGGGAATCGCTCGCCCAGCACGTCGAGCAGGCGGTAAAACTGTTGGGTTTGCGCAGTCAGCGCGGCGCGGCCCTGGTGGCCGGGCTGAACAATTTCGCGGTTCATGTCCCATTTCACATAGTCCACGTCATGCTCACCGAGCAGCCAGCTCATGCGTTCCAGAAGATAATCAAATACCTGTGGATTATTCAGGTCGAGGACAAACTGATGGCGACCGGTCGGTTGCTGATACCCCGGCAGCGCCAGCAGCCAGTCAGGGTGCGCACGGTACAGGTCGGAATCCGGGTTAATCATTTCCGGTTCGACCCAGATACCAAACTCCATGCCCAGATTTTTGACGTGATCGATCACCGGTTTCAGGCCGTGAGGGTATTTTTTCTCATCCAAATACCAGTCGCCCAGCGCGGCACGGTCATGGTCGCGCCCGCGGAACCAACCGTCGTCGATAATAAAGCGTTCAACGCCTAACGCTGCCGATTGAGTGGCCATCTGCATAATGTAGTTGGGGTCGTGATTAAAATAGATCCCTTCCCAGGTATTGAGATGTACCGGACGTGGTTTATTGGTCGGGAAGCGTAAAATCTGCTGGCGCACAAAGCGGTGAAATTGTTGACTCATCGGGTTGAGGCCGCTGGCCGAATAGCTGGCGTAAAGCCATGGCGTTTCCAGCGATTCACCCTGTTCAAGCACCTGCTCGCCGGGAAAATAGAGCGCTTCGGCCTGCATCAGACGGCGACCGTCTGTTTTCACATCGGCACGCAGCCGATGATTGCCGCTCCAGCCAAGATGCACACCCCAGACTTCCCCCTGTTGTTCGCTAAAACCATGATGACCGATCACCATCGCCGGGAAATACTCCGATGACGTTTTCCCACGGCGGTTTTCCTGAATCACACCGCCATGTTCAAGGCGCGTGCGGTGCAGCTGGAACTCTTTAATCCAGCGGCCGTGAAACGCCATCACTTCGTCGGCACGTTCCGGCAGCGGCAGGGTGACGGCGAGACGCGTCACCTGATAATTTTCCGCCTTCAGGTTAGTCAGCGTATTGCGCGCTTGCATCACACCGCTGTGATCCAGACGCAGTTCGCTGCACAGCTGCAGGCCAGCGATCGCATCTTTGGTGATGATGGTGAGCTGATTCCCTTGCTGCTGGACCTCAACCGTATCGAACACCGGCGACCAGTCCAGACCGTCACGATGGCCTTCCACGCCCGGCGTGCCGAAAGAGCCGCGTCCGGAATCGGCGCTGAAATTTACCGGTGCATCGACGTCAATCCGCCCATTAGGCACCGCACGGCCGAGCGAAATCAGGTCGTCGGCGCTGAAGCCGTTGAGGCGCTGACCCAAATAGAGAATTTCGGCGAACGGGGTACAACGTACGATCAGGCTGGTGCTGTCACTGGTGAGATGAACGATGGCATTTTCCATGTATTGCGGCTCTCGGAGTCTTATTTACGTGGAGTAAGCATTGATCCGAAACGTTTCGGATGCGTAATAAAAAACACCGTATTTGTGACACAGCGTGGAAAATTAATTTTTTACGGGAGGGTTAGCGGTAGCGCCAGGTTGCAGCACAGGCTGCCATAATACCTGCAGGTTAGACGGTTTTTCGCCGCAGATAAGAGCCAGTGTCATATCTGCAATCTGTTTGCCCACGGCTTCGCGGGTATTTTCCACGATGGCCGTCACGTCGACGTCAGGCAGGCTGTCCGCAGGCAGGCCATCATAAATGATCAGCGAGACTTTTCCACTCAGCAGCAGCCCGGCTTCATGCAGTGCCATGGCGGCGCCTTCGCCGTGCATATTGCAGTCACAAACAATGGCGGTTGGCGGCACCGGGAGCGCCATCAGCTCCCGGGTTGCCAGATAACCGTCACGACGGCTGGGGCCGACTTTGCGTATCCACTCAGGAGGAACGGTCAAACCCGATGTGGCCATTCCCTCGAGATAGCCTTGCCGACGCAAGCCAATAAACGACTGATGATTATTTTCGCCAAGGTATGCAATACGCCGATGGCCGAGACCGACCAGATGCGTCACGGCCATTTCCATCCCTGCGCGGTTATCAAAATCAAACCAGGCGTAATCATGGGTCAGCTGGCTGCGGCCGAGCGCCAGGAAAGGAAAATTACGCCGCTGTAGATCCTGAAGGCGTGGATCCTGCACCAACGTATGGGCAACCAGCATGGCACCCACGCGTTTGCTTTCCACCAGGCGACTGTAGGAAAAGTGCGGAAGCTCATCAGCGACCAGCAGCAAATCCACTTCGTTTTTCGCCAACTCAGAAGTAATGCAGCCGACCATCCCGATAAAGGATGAGTTGCTCAAGGGGTGCGAAGTGAAAGGGAAAAGTAAGCCAACGGCGTCGATCTTGCCCATTTTAAGACGTCGGGCCAGGGTGTTCGGCCGGTAGCCGCGCCGCTGTGCCGTTTCCTCAACCCGCGCTTTGGTTTCAGCCGACACGTCACTGTAACCGTTCAGCGCACGGCTGACGGTCGTCACGGATAACCCGAGTTCTTTAGCAATATCTTTCAGTGACATAGCAGGTTCCGGCGCGGAAAAAGGGGAAGAAACAGAGGGCGAAAGAATATCACATCAGCAGGGCAGGCGCGTAGCGTAGCACGCAAAACGGGGCCTTTCGGCCCCGCTGTCAACGTTGGCAAAAACTTACTGCAACGGGCTGAGGGTGATCTCAACGCGGCGGTTTTGGGCTTTGCCTTCTTCGGTGCTGTTGCTGGCAATCGGATTATCCGGGCCGGCACCGGTGGTATGAACGCGGCTGCCCGCCACACCCTGGGTGATCAACGCACTGCCGACACCGTCTGCACGCTGCTGCGACAGTTTCATGTTAAGCGCACGGGTACCGGTGCTGTCAGTGTAGCCAACCACGTTAACGGCAGTTTTCGGGTACTCTTTCAGCACCATCGCCACGCCGGTCAGCGTATTGGCGCCCGCCGGTTTCAACGTGCTGCTGCTGGAATCAAAGGTCACATTGTTTGGCATGTTCAGCACGATGTTATCGCCCTGACGGGTTACGCTGACGCCGGTGCCTTTCATTTTGTCGCGCAATTTAGATTCCTGCACATCCATATAATAGCCTGCGCCGCCGCCAAGAGCCGCACCCGCCGCCGCGCCAATCAGGGCGCCTTTGCCGCGATCTTTTTTGGAAGATGAAAGCATCCCTACACCTGCGCCCAGCGCAGCACCCAAACCGGCACCAATACCTGATTTCCCTGCTTCAGACTCGCCGGTATACGGGTTGGTGGTACAAGCTGACAGGCCCATTGTCACGCAAAGGGCGCCTGCAACCACGATAAGTCTTTTGTTCATCTTATTTCCTTTCTGGATGTTTTCTGTTTCAAGCCGGATTGATTCCATTATGACTGCGTTGCTCAACACAAGTTGCAAACAAAAACGTGTCAAAACATAAAGAAGTGCAACCGGCAGACATGGGCCATGCGGCATTGTGGCGCTCTTTATGCGCAATTTAGTGGTGTTAAGCAGTAGGAGTATTCCGGAACTCTGTTTTTACACGCCGGGACGATTCACAAAGGTGAGGAGGAAAGCGGAGCGTGCCAGCGCAGAACCCAGGTTGGGAGGCCGGTGCCGGGGTGCAGGGTGTCGTTGACCACCAGAAAACCCTCTTTGCGATAGAAGGCCACGGCGCGGTGGTTTTGCTGATAGACCTCAAGCAGCAACAGCGGGAATTGCGCCTTCGCCTGCTGCATTAATTGCTGAGCCACGCCCAGGCCATAAACGCTCTCTTTAACAAACAGCGCGCCGATAAACTGCTGATTCAGCACGCTGATAAAGCCGTTTATCTCATCCCCCTCGGCGCAGGAAACCCAGGTGGTCGCCTGCGGCAGGAAGGTCTCGCGCACCATGGCGGCACTTTCATACCAGTAAGACTCATCAATAAACGGATGGGCCGCCAGCGTGCTGCGTAGCCACAGCAGCATAATGGCTTCGATATCAGCAGGCGCTGAGCGGCGGATCATACTGGCTGGTTTTTCGGATGGCAGAAACAGTAAGATTGATGATCGTTCACCAATCCGCTGGCCTGCATAAACGCGTAGCAGATGGTCGATCCGATAAATTTAAACCCTTTCTTTTTCAGCGTCTTAGACATGGAATCGGACACGGCAGTTTTTGCCGGTACGCCCTCCGGGCCGAGCGGATTATTGATGACCGGTTGGTGGTCAACAAAACTCCAGATGAAGGCTGAAAAGTCCTCGCCGCTGGCCTGCATCGCCAGATAGGCCTGCGCGTTACCAATAATGGCTTTGATTTTGCCGCGATGGCGGATGATCCCGGCATCCAGTACCAGCGTTTCAACATCGTCGTCAGTCATTTTGGCGATGCGTACCGGGTCAAAATGATGGAAACAGCGGCGGTAGTTATCGCGCTTTCTTAACACGGTGATCCACGACAGCCCGGCCTGCTGGCCTTCAAGACAGAGCATTTCGAACAGTTCACGGCTATCTTTGACCGGGACGCCCCATTCCTTGTCGTGGTAGTCGAGATAAATAGGCTCTTTGGAAACCCAGCTGCACCTTGTCATGTCGTCTGCCCTTACCGTAATGAAAGTGGCCCATAGTGTTACTTATCAGATTACTCTGCAACGTCCCGTTTTATGCATCCCCACCTTGACCCCCCGCCAATCTGAACCATAGTCAAAACCACAAATTACAGAATCCTTACATTCTGACTGACTTTCACCTTTGCTTCTTTTTGGAAACCTCTATGACCCGCAAAACGATAATCCGCAAAAATGCTCCTATTTTCCGTCTGGCGCAGGGTGCGCTGGCGACGGCGCTGTGCCTGGGCATTTACGCTCCGGCGCAGGCTTATGACCAAATGTATGTCTTTGGCGACAGCCTCAGCGACACCGGTAACATTGGTCGCTGGACCTTTGACAGCAGCTCACATCAGCTTTACGACGAAATTCTTGCGAACAATATCGGCACCACGCTCAAACCCTCTTCGCAGGGTGGATTGAATTACGCCGAAGGGGGAGGTGTGGCGGTGCCGGGGCTGGACTCGGACTACACAACGCAGGCCCAGGTGAAAAGCTATTTGGCCTCAACCGGGGGAAAAGCGGACCCAAATGGCCTGTACGTTCACTGGATTGGCGGCAATGATTTAGCCGCCGCGGCGCTGAGCCTCAACCCCATCAAAGCTGTAGATATTGCGACGAACAGCGCCACGCAGGCAGCGTCGCAGGTGAATGATTTACTGAAAGCAGGAGCGGGCACTGTTGTGGTGCCAACGGTGCCAAACATCGGTCTGACACCTGTGCTGATGGAGGGCATTATTCAGGTTGGGTTGTTGCCAGTACAGCAGCAGGCGTTAGACGCTGCCTATAAATACCTGAATGCTCAGGACACGCCGAATGCCGATGCCCGCACCGAAGCGATTCACAATGCGCTGAAGGCCTCAACGACCGCAGGTCTGGATTCTGCACTGGTTCAGGACCTGCTCTCAAAAGGACTTATCGCCGCCTATGACACACTGAAAAGCGTGGCGAGTGACCTGACCGACACCTACAACACCACTGAGGATATCGCGTTGGCAAAGACCGGCGGTAACATTGCGCGTGTTGATATCAACGGTTTGTTCAACGAAGTGATCGCCGATCCGGCCCGCTACGGTTTCGCCAACACGGCCGGTACCGCGTGTCCGGTTGGGACGTCGGCCTCGGAATGTACCTCCAATCTGCCAGGCTTTGACGCCAGTAAATCCTTCCTGTTTGCCGACCATTTCCACCCGACACCGCAGGCCCACGCCCTGATTGCCGACTATATGCAGTCGGTGATCAACGGCCCGCTTGAGGTGACAGCATTGAACCAAGGCTCACTGGCGCTAACGCGTAATACGCAGGGGTTACTCGACAGTCGTTATCAGCAGTTGCGCACCCAAAATAATGACTCTGGCACTTTTGGGATGTTCGGTGGTTATGCCGGGCAAAGTGCTGACAGCAAATTTAATCCCTCACTGGGGTTAGGAGATGGTGATCTGACCACTAATTCACTGAATATCGGTCTGGACTACCAGTTGACCGAGCGCTGGATGATGGGCGTGATGCTCTCCGGTGCTGACGACAAGCAGGACCCGACCGGTAATTTCAACTACCGCACGCGTGGCTGGATGGCAACCGCATTCACCGGCGTGAAAATCGCCGATAACGGCTGGCTCAACGGCGATATCCACTATGGCTCGATGAACTATGACGATATTAACCGCAGTATGAAGCTTGGTCCGACCACCCGAACTGAAAGTGGCGAAACCAACGGCAAGCAGATCGGCGGGCGCGTTACCGCAGGCTGGGACTTCCCGATTCTACCGGTGCTGAAAACTGGCCCGGTCGCTCAATACAGCTGGGATTACAGCCAAATCGATGGCTATGAGGAGAAGGATAACAACAGCACCTCAATGCGCTTTGGCGACCAGACTTCCCATTCGCAAATTGGCGCGCTGGGTTGGCGTCTCAATGCTGAGCTTGGCATCGTGAACCCGTATGCGCAGGTGACCTATGACCGCCAGTTTGGGGACGACACCTATACTGCCACCGGCGCGATAAAATCCACCCGTACCCGCTTTAGCCGTACCACCGGTGAGCAGGATAACGACTGGGTCGACATGACCCTCGGTGCCAACGTGCAGATCACCGATAACATCGCCGCTTTCGCCGCCGTGTCGCAAACCACCGGGCTGGATTCCGGCGAACAGACCTCGTACAACGCGGGGATCAGTGCGAGATTTTAAAAGCATCTTTAGTGGTGCTTTTAAAGGTGTCCTTTAATGTTATAATAACGGCATAGTGTGACAGGAGAAAACCTATGCCGTTTGAAATTCTGACTTCATCTGCCGCCAGCATTACCGAGTTGAAACGTGATCCGATGGGGACGTTTACCGCCGGAGAAGGGGAAGCGGTAGCGATTCTAAACCGCAATGAACCAGCCTTTTATTGTGTCCCGCCAGATGTGTACGCTTATTTTCTCAGCCTTGCAGAAGACGTGGAGCTGAACCGCATAATGGATGCGCGTCAGGGCGAAGAAAGAATAAGGCTGACGCTGGATGACTTATAAACTCGATTTTCTAAAATCGGCCTTTAAGGAATGGAAGGCACTTGCCCCACCGATTAGAGGCCAATTTAAAAAGAAACTGGCCGAACGTCTTGAAAACCCTCATGTGGTTTCTGCACGGCTATGCGGGCCGAAAACCAATCGATATAAAATTAAACTTCGAAGTCTGGGATATCGTCTGGTCTATCAGGTAGAAGATCAGGAAATCGTCGTCATTGTTGTCGCTATTGGTAAGCGCGAAGGCAGTGAGGCGTACAAACTGGCCGAGAAGCGCTGAATACTGACCTTCAAATCGTCAATCGGATAGAACTGTTGCCTGATTCTGGCTGATTATCTTCCGCTCAGCGGGTATACTGGCGCACTCTTTTAAACTCACTGTCTCGCGTGCGAAACCAACATGCAAAAGTTTGATACCAAGACCTTTCAGGGCCTGATCCTGACACTCCAGGACTATTGGGCGCAGCAGGGCTGCACCATCGTTCAACCACTGGATATGGAAGTCGGCGCAGGGACCTCCCACCCGATGACCAGCTTGCGCGCACTCGGCCCTGAGCCTTTTGCGGCGGCTTACGTCCAGCCATCCCGCCGCCCGACCGACGGTCGCTACGGTGAGAACCCTAACCGCCTGCAGCACTATTATCAGTTCCAGGTGATGATCAAACCTTCCCCGGACAACATTCAGGAGCTCTACCTCGGCTCGCTGAAAGAGTTGGGCGTGGACCCGCTTATCCATGACATCCGCTTCGTTGAAGACAACTGGGAAAACCCGACGCTCGGCGCCTGGGGTCTCGGCTGGGAAGTGTGGCTCAACGGCATGGAAGTGACGCAGTTCACTTACTTCCAGCAGGTTGGCGGTCTGGAATGTAAACCCGTTACCGGCGAAATCACCTACGGTCTTGAGCGTCTGGCGATGTACATCCAGGGCGTAGACAGCGTATATGACCTGGTATGGAGCGATGGCCCACTGGGTAAAACCACCTACGGCGACGTGTTCCATCAGAATGAAGTGGAGCAATCCACCTATAACTTTGAATACGCCGACGTCGATTTCCTGTTTACCTGTTTTGAACAGCACGAGAAAGAAGCGCAAACCCTGCTGGCTCTTGAAAAGCCGCTGGCGTTGCCGGCTTACGAACGCATTCTGAAAGCTGCCCATTGCTTCAACCTGCTGGACGCGCGTAAAGCCATCTCCGTGACTGAACGCCAGCGCTACATTCTGCGCATCCGTACCCTGACTAAAGCGGTTGCTGAGGCCTATTACGCCTCCCGCGAAGTGCTGGGCTTCCCGATGTGCAAAAAGAACGAGAAGTGAGACAAGTCCATGACTGAAAAAACATTTCTGGTGGAAATCGGCACCGAAGAGCTGCCACCAAAGGCGCTGCGTAGCCTTGCTGAATCTTTTGCTGCCAACCTGACGGCTGAACTGGATGCCGCCAATTTACCCCACGGCGACGTAAAGTGGTTCGCCGCTCCGCGCCGTCTGGCGGTAAAAGTCTCCAACCTGAGCGCCACGCAGGCTGACCGCGAAATTGAAAAACGCGGACCGGCCGTTTCCCAGGCGTTTGACGCCGAAGGGAAACCGAGCAAAGCCGCAGAAGGCTGGGCGCGCGGTTGTGGTATCACCGTCGAGCAGGCTGACCGTCTGGTGACGGACAAAGGCGAATGGTTGGTTTACCGTGCTCACGTGAAAGGGGAAAGCGCGCAACACCTCCTGGCACCGATGGTGGCTACGTCCCTGTCCAAATTACCCATCCCTAAATTGATGCGCTGGGGCGACTCAGACGTGCACTTTGTGCGTCCGGTTCACACGGTAACGTTGCTGCTCGGTGACGAACTGATCCCAGGTAAAATACTCGGCATCGATTCTGCGCGGACTCTCCGCGGCCACCGTTTTATGGGTGAACAAGAATTCACCATCGACAATGCCGATCAATATCCGCAGATCCTGATCGAACGCGGCAAAGTGATTGCTGACTACGAACAGCGTAAAGCGATTATTCGGCAGGGCGCAGAGCAGGCGGCTAAGCAGATTGGCGGCATCGCCGATCTGAGCGAAAGCCTGCTGGAAGAAGTGACCTCGCTGGTGGAATGGCCAGTAGTACTGACCGCCAAATTCGAAGAGAAATTCCTCAAGGTGCCTGCCGAAGCGCTGGTGTACACCATGAAGGGCGACCAGAAGTATTTCCCGGTATATGACGCCGCAGGAAAACTGCTGCCGAACTTTATCTTCGTGACTAACATCGAGTCCAAAGATCCGCAGCAGATCATCTCCGGTAACGAGAAAGTCGTGCGTCCGCGTCTGGCCGATGCCGAATTCTTCTTCAACTCCGATCTGAAAAAGCGTCTCGAAGATAACCTGCCGCGTCTGGCCACGGTGATGTTCCAAAAACAGCTCGGCACGTTGCGTGATAAAACCGACCGTATCGAAGCGCTTTCGGGTTGGATCGCCGACAAAATTGGTGCCAACGTCGAAAACGCCAAGCGCGCCGGTCTGCTGTCAAAATGCGATCTGATGACCAACATGGTGTTCGAGTTTACCGACACTCAGGGCGTGATGGGCATGCACTATGCGCGTCACGACGGCGAGCAGGAAGAAGTCGCGGTTGCGCTGAACGAACAGTATCAGCCACGCTTTGCGGGCGACGAGTTGCCGGCTTCGCTGGTGGCCTGCGCCCTGGCTATCGCAGACAAGATGGACACCCTGGCCGGTATTTTCGGCATCGGGCAACATCCGAAAGGCGATAAAGACCCGTTCGCGCTGCGCCGTGCTGCGCTCGGCGTACTGCGTATCATCGTCGAGAAAAACCTGTCTCTGGATCTGCAAACGCTGACCGAAGAAGCGGTTCGCCTCTACGGTGACAAGCTGACTAACGTCAACGTGGTCGATGAAGTGGTTGATTTCATGCTCGGTCGTTTCCGCGCCTGGTATCAGGAAGAGGGCCACGCCGTTGATACTATTCAGGCTGTGCTGGCACGTCGTCCGACCAAACCGGCCGACTTCGACGCCCGCGTGAAAGCGGTGAGCTACTTCCGAACGCTGGACGAAGCCGCCACGCTGGCCGCTGCCAACAAACGTGTTTCTAATATTCTGGCTAAATCGTCAGACACCCTGCTGGAACACGTTCATGCTTCTGTACTGAAAGAGCCTGCTGAGCTGAAACTGGCTACGCACCTGGTGGTACTGCGTGACAAACTGGAACCGCTGTTCGCCGCTGGCCAATATAAAGAAGCGCTGGTGGAACTGGCTGCGCTACGTGAAACTGTCGACAGCTTCTTTGACACCGTGATGGTGATGGATGAGAATGAGGCGATTCGCGTCAATCGCCTGACGCTTCTCTCCAAGCTGAGGGAGTTGTTCCTGCAAGTCGCGGATATTTCTCTGCTTCAGTAAGCAGGGGACTGTTTAAAATCAAAACCGTGGGCTCGCCGCCCACACCGCTAAGACCTTGGGCTGCCGCCCAAATTGGCCCAGAAGGTGCGTAAGCGCGCACCCTCTGGACTCCCGCGCTTTTTTAAAACAGCAGCTGCGCTGGTCACAATGGCCGTGTTTCAGGTGCCACAGTGATAGCCGCAAACTCCGCCGCTCCGCGGTTCTCTCAGTTCGGGCTTCAACCCGCGAAAAAGACTCGCGGTTTTGCGCCACTCCCTCGACGTCGTTTTGAACGCGGCCGAGGCTTCTTCAAATTCAAATTCAAATTCAAATTCAAATTCAAATTCCAAACCTGGTCTGTTTTTGTTTTTAAAAATGTGTGGGCCGCATTCAAAAATAGCGCTGAGCAAGCGGTTCGAGACCTATGGCTCGAAACCCGTAGCGAAGGAACCGCAACGCGGCGCTATTTTGCGGCTATAACGGAAGTACCTGAAACACGGCCATCCCGATTCAGCGATAGCGCGCAGTTTAAAAACGCAGGATTCCAAAGGAGGTTCGTTTAAACCTCCTTTGGGCCAGTGTGGGCGGCGAGCCCACGACCTTGAAGTTGAATTTAAAACTTTTCCCACGCTTTTTTAAAAAGCGTTCTCCCCCCAGATGTTCTATTCTATTACTCGCACGGAAGGCACAGATCGGCAGGGAACTGGCCGGTAAAAAAGAACATTGAAATCAGGAGTCAGGACTCATGGCTGTAGGGATCAGAAGCAGGGCATTCGCGCGCTGGCTGGCGCCGCTTGTGGCATTGCTGGTCGTATTTCAACTCACGGCATGTGGCGATAAAGAGCCGGAACAACGCAAAGCCTTTATCGACTATTTGCAAAATACCGTGATGCGCAGTGGGCAGAACCTGCCATCACTGAGTGAAGATCAGAAACAGAAGTTTGGTAATTACGCCAATGACTACGGCATCATCCTGGCGTATTCCCGCCAGATGAAACAGGCCGTAGAGGGCAGTCTGGTGCCTGCTGTCAGCGCTATCGGCCAGATCCGCACCCCGCAGGATTACATGACACAGCGTACTGAGCTGCAACAGTCCGTCGGTTCACTGAATCTGCTGAGTGCGCAAATTCGTGACTCGAAGAACAAGGCTGATACCGCCATGGCTGCTCTCAAGCAACCTGACGATCTCAAAGCCGTCTACGCACAGGTTTATTCCAGCGTGGTGACGGAGCCTGCCAACGTGCTGACCCCGCTGGTGCCAGCGCTGACCAGCTTTACTCAGGATATCATTGCCGTTGGCGATTACCTGCAGCAGCAGGGTACTCAGGTCTCATTTGCTAACGGTGGCGTACAGTTCCCGACGCAGCAGCAGGCAACGCAATACAACACCATGATGTCGAATCTGGTGGGTAAACAGCAGACGTTGCTCAGTGCGCAAAAAGTCGCGCAGGGCGATTACAGTCGTTAATTTTTAATTCGCTGATTTATCAAATAAATGAGCCACGTCTTCATAAGCGTGGCTTTTTTTATGCCTTTTTCTTGTCGTTCAGCGACACAGGTTTATAAAAAATGACAATTTTTAACCTGCACAGTGGATGGAATTCCTCTACTTTTGAAGGTAACTGTCCGTTCTCACTGTATTTTATTAAGGATTTTTGATGAAACGTCTGACGATGACTTTGCTGGCTGCACTGGTGATGTCTCCAACCGTAGTAATGGCCGCTGACAGCGCCACCGCCGATTTCACTCCGGTCCAGCAGGCAGCTATCGGCAAAATCGCTTCCGATTACCTCGTAGCACACCCTGAGATTCTGGTGCAGGTCAGCCAGAAATTGCAGGCGCAGCAGGCTGACCAACAGCAGCAGCAAACCCAGGAAGCCGTGCTGGCGAATGCCAAAGCGCTGGTCAACGATCCGGCAACGCCAAGCTATGGCCCGAAAGATGCCAAAGTCGCCTTCGTCGAGTTCTTCGATTATCAGTGCCTTTACTGCAGCCGTATGGCACCGATAGTTGAGCAGACCGTGAAGGCTAACCCAAATGTACGCTTTGTTTTCAAAGAGTGGCCAATCTTCGGTGATCGTTGGAAAGCGTCTATCACCGCTGCTGAAACCGGTATGGCCGTGTGGAAAGAGAAAGGGGCGCAGGCTTATTTTGATTACCACAACAGCATTTACCGCACGGGTCATGACGAGGGCAAACTGACCGACGCTGATATCGCCGGCGCGGTGAAAGCCGCCAAAGCCACCCCGCCTACTGCGGCGCAATTGAAAGCCACCCACGAGGCCATTGCCTCCAACGATGAACTTGCGCGAACGCTGGGCTTTAGCGGCACGCCAGGCTTTATCGTTATGCCAACGTCAGGCGCTACTGCAGAAAATACCACGGTTCTTCCGGGTGCTGTTTCAGCAGACGATTTACAGGCCGCCATTGTGAAAGCACAGGGCAAATAATTTTTCCTGTCTGCCACAGGCATCGCGTAAGCGGTGCCTGTGAATGTTTGCTGCTTGCCTATTCTTCTCTCTTTCTGACTGACATCTTCCCCCTGTGATTTCTTTCAACATCCTCTCCGTCAACCCGTTGACGCACGTGATAAATACGGTTGAATGTTTTTTAAGCTGAATTTCAAAGTCTGCCGAAAAATACTTTGTGATGAAAGTCACATTTTAATAACAAAGACATACTACTAAAGAGTGATTTTCATCACGTTTTCATCACCTTGGTGCGCATTTTTTATTCGTTATGCTTAGTTTTCCAGCCTGTTTTGTGATCGTAGTCACCTAAAAGTGGGGTGTGGCGGGGGATCCGCTGTGATCTCGCTCACGCATCGCGCGCTGGCTACGCGGTGCCATAATCACGTGGTAGAGTCCGCCTCGCAGACAGCAATTCGACGGACGGATTTTTAAAGCAGTGGCAAAAAAACCGTAGTAACCGTCACCGATAATTAACAGATATGACGCGCTCTTATTGTTAGCGCGTATCAATAGGGGTGCGTTTTATGTTTTCACCAAACGTTAAGGTCGGAGTTCAAAACTTTGGCCGCTTCCTGAGTAACATGGTGATGCCAAACATCGGGGCATTTATTGCCTGGGGTATCATCACTGCGTTGTTCATTCCTACCGGTTGGCTGCCGAACGAAACGTTAGCCAAACTGGTCGGCCCGATGATCACTTACCTGCTGCCATTGCTGATCGGTTTTACCGGTGGGCGTCTGGTTGGTGGCGACCGCGGTGGTGTGGTCGGTGCAATTACCGTTATGGGTGTTATCGTCGGCGCGGACATGCCAATGTTCCTCGGCGCAATGATTGCAGGTCCGCTGGGCGGCTGGTGTATCAAGCGCTTTGACCGTTGGGTAGACGGCAAAATTAAAAGCGGCTTCGAGATGCTGGTTAACAACTTCTCTGCCGGTATCATCGGTATGCTGTTGGCGGTTCTGGCCTTCCTGGCTATCGGCCCGCTGGTAGAAGCCCTGTCTAAACTGCTGGCTGCTGGCGTGCACATCATGGTTATTCATAACCTGTTGCCACTGGCCTCTATCTTTGTTGAACCGGCGAAAATCCTGTTCCTCAATAATGCCATCAACCACGGTATCTTCTCTCCACTGGGCATCCAGCAGGCGACTGAAACCGGTAAATCTATCTTCTTCCTGATCGAAGCGAACCCGGGTCCGGGTCTGGGCGTGCTGATGGCCTATATGTTCTTCGGTCGTGGCAGTGCCAAACAGTCTGCGGGCGGCGCGGCAATCATCCACTTCTTCGGTGGTATCCACGAAATTTACTTCCCCTATGTGCTGATGAACCCGCGCCTGTTGCTGGCGGTAATTTTGGGTGGTATGACAGGTGTGTTCACCCTGACTCTGCTCAACGGTGGCCTGGTGTCTCCGGCTTCCCCTGGTTCTATCATTGCCGTGCTGGCAATGACGCCAAAAGGCACCTACTTCGCTAACATCGCGGCTATCGTGGCAGCCTTTGCAGTCTCCTTCGTGGTCTCTGCATTCTTGCTGAAAACCACCAAAGCGAAAGAAGGCGATGACCTGGACGACGCTACTCGTCGCATGCAGGACATGAAAGCCGAGTCTAAAGGTGGCAAAGTGGCTACTGCTGGCGTCGCGGGCGACTTGTCTACCGTACGTAAAATTATCGTAGCCTGTGACGCCGGAATGGGTTCAAGTGCGATGGGTGCCGGTGTGCTGCGTAAGAAAGTGCAGGATGCAGGCCTGACCAACATCAGCGTAACCAACAGTGCGATAAACAGCCTGCCGGACGACGTTGATCTGGTCATCACCCACCGTGATTTGACCGAGCGCGCTATGCGTCAGGTGCCGCATGCTCAGCACATTTCGCTGACCAACTTCCTCGACAGCGGCCTGTACACTGACCTGACTGCCCGTCTGGTGGAAGTGAACAAATCCAGCCAGTACAAAGAGAAAGTGACTACGACGCTGGGCGACAGCCTGGTGTCGGATCGCGAAAATGAAAATCTGTTCCGCATGAGTGAAAGCAATATCTTCCTCGGCCTGCAGGCGACCAGTAAGGAGCAGGCGATTCGTTTTGCCGGTGAGCAACTGGTAAAAGGCGGTTATGTTCAGCCGGAGTACGTTGAAGCTATGCTGGCCCGTGAACAGCTGACGTCTACTTACCTTGGCGAATCTATCGCTGTGCCGCACGGCACCATCGAAGCTAAAGACCGCGTACTGAAAACCGGTATCGTGTTCTGCCAGTATCCGGCGGGTATTCGCTGGGGTGATGATGAAGATGATGCAGCACGTCTGGTCATTGGTATCGCCGCACGTAATAATGAGCACATCAATGTGATCACTAAACTGACCACCGCACTGGATGAAGAGGGCGTGATTGACCGCCTGGCTAACACCAGCAGCGTGGAAGAAGTGCTGAGCATTCTTCGCGGTTAATCCCCAGGATAATTAGAGCGTCACTCAGCGGGTCTTACGAGACCCGCTTGTTGATTCGGAGCCGGGCGGCTCCCCAGCTTTACCTAATGATGGCCCCCGATTTGAAGGAAATATTATGAAAGCATTACATTTTGGCGCAGGTAATATTGGCCGTGGATTCATCGGCAAATTGCTGGCCGATGCCAACGTCGATCTGGTTTTCGCAGATGTCAGCCCCGTGTTGCTTGAAGCGCTAAATGCCCGTAAAGGCTACGATGTGCATGTCGTTGGCGAGAAGGCGAGCGTCGAGCCAGTCAGCAACGTCAGTGCCGTGAACAGTGCCGGTCAGGATGCGATCAACCTGATTGCTGAAGTAGATTTAGTGACCACCGCTGTCGGCCCGACCGTACTGGAAAAAATTGCACCCAACGTTGCCAAGGGTTTGGTTCTTCGTCATCAGCAGGGCAATGCGTCTCCGCTGAATATTATTGCCTGTGAAAACATGGTGCGGGGTACCAGCCAGTTCAAACAACACGTCTTCAATGCGCTGCCGGAAGATGAAAAAGCCTGGGTCGAGGCTCACGTCGGCTTCGTGGATTCTGCAGTTGACCGCATCGTGCCGCCGGCCGCTGCCGGTACCACCGATCCGCTGGAAGTGACCGTTGAAACCTTCAGTGAATGGATTGTCGATAAAACGCAGTTCAAAGGTCCGCTGCCCGAGATTGCTGGCATGGAGTTGACTGACAATCTGATGGCCTTCGTCGAGCGCAAACTCTTCACGCTGAATACCGGTCACGCCATTACCGCGTACCTCGGTCAGCAGACTGGCCACGCCACTATCCGTGACGCGATTCTGGATGAGAAAATCCGCCTGATCGTCCGCGGCGCGATGGAAGAGAGTGGTCAGGTGCTGATTAACCGCTACGGTTTCGATCCGGAAAAACACTTCGCTTACATTGAAAAAATTATCTCCCGTTTTGAAAACCCTTACCTGCACGATGATGTTGAGCGCGTTGGCCGTCAGCCACTGCGTAAACTCAGCGCAGGTGACCGCTTGATCAAACCACTGCTCGGCACCATCGAGTACGGCCTGCCCCATAAAAATCTGCTGATCGGGATTGCCGCTGCTATGCATTACCGCAGTGACGAAGACCCGCAGGCGAAAGAGTGGGTTGAATTGCTGAATAAAGTCGGGCCGAAAGCGGCACTGGCTCAGGTATCAGGCCTGCCGGAAGACGGTGAAGTGGTTGCCCAGGCAGTCAGCATCTACGAGAAAATGCACTAAATAATACCCGATGTGACCGGAGTTACCGTTGCGCTCGCGGCTGTAACTCCGGCCCGAAGGGGATTTCACGGATGACAGCAGAGGCGTTATGGACACACCTGAAGCCGTAATTCATGACGCGACTCTTAACGTAAGTAACTCGATGGAAAAAGCACAGGCGTTTGAAAACCGGGTACTGGAAAAGCTGAACGCAGGGAAAACCGTGCGCAGTTTTTTAATGACTGCCGTGGAATTGCTGGCGGAAGCGCTGGATATTCTGGTGGTGCAGGTTTTCCGTAAAGATGATTACGCCGTTAAGTATGCCGTCGAACCCTTGCTGACCGGTAACGGACCGCTGGGGGATTTAACCGTCCGCCTGAAACTGATTTATGCGCTTGGCGTGATCAGCCGCCACGAGTATGAAGATGCTGAACTGCTGATGGCCCTGCGTGAAGAACTGAACTACGACGGAGAAGATTACCGCTTCACCGACGACGAAATTCTCGGTCCCTTTGGCGAACTGCACTGCGTCACTGAACTGCCTCCCGCGCCGACCTTCCTCAAACCCGGTGAAGCTGACGAATCGCTGATCGCCATGCAGCGCCAGCGTTACCAGCAAATCGTCCGTTCCACCATGGTGTTATCTGTCACCGGCCTGATTGCACATATCAGCAATCAGCAGCCGTCACGTTTGTCACCCGTGCAAAAATAGCGCATGGCGCACTTCACCGACCAACAGCCACAGCGCGGTGAGCGCCATCATCCCGCCCATAATGGTATTGAACAGTTTCAGTTTCCATTCAACGCGTAATGCCTGACGTAACCTGTCACCCATCACCACCCACACCAGAATGCAAGGAAGGTTGACCAGCGCGAAGCCGAGGCAAATCAGCAGCGTGTGATGCAGCATATTGCCGTCAGGCGGCGTGAAGAGAATCGCCACGTTGGTTGCCATCAGCCAGGCTTTGGGATTGATGGCCTGAAACAACGCGCCGCCGACTAAATTCATCGGTTGCTGTTTTTCGCCCTCTTTCGGCGTGCCGGAACGGTAAATTTTCCACGACAGCCAGAACAGATAGGCACAACCGATCACCGCCATCGGCAGGCGCACGACGTTCATCCAGCTGAGCAAAATCGCCAGCATCGAGGTCATCAGCGCGCATTGCACCACGCAGCCTAGCGTGATCCCGAGCATCATCGGCACGCTGCGGCGCAGCCCGAAGTTCACCCCCGAGGCGGCCAGCAGCAAATTATTTGGCCCCGGCGTGATCGACATCACCGTGACATAACTGACGAAAGCGGTATCCAGCATGTGTATTCCTCTGCATCTAAAATCTGTTCCTACAGAGTAAGCAGTCAGAGGGTGAGGTAACAGAGCCAAAAATACGCTATTGTAATGGTTACAGTTACATGAAAAACAAACTGTACCTATTCACTTTTGCGGAACTGACACCATGGCCGATATCCTGACCTCGCTCACCGACGTTTCTACCGATACGCGCTACAACCAGCTGGCCGATAATCTGGCCGAAGCGATCCGCCGTGGCACCCTGCCTGCGGGCAGCCGCCTGCCGTCGGTGCGCAGCAGCGCGCAGACTCACGGGGTCAGTATTAATACCGTGGTGGCGGCCTACCGGCGGCTGGAAGATCGCGGGCTGATTGAAGCCCGTCCGCAATCGGGTTTCTACGTGCGCACCGCGCTCCCGGCGCTGGAGGTGCAACATCAGCCCCACGCACCTGCCGCCAAGCCTGCCGAAGACGTTCTGGACCTCATAGACACCGTGTTTGCCGCGCAGATCAATCCGGCTTATACCAACCTCTCGCTGGCCTGCCCGCAGGCGAATGACTTCTACCCAGGGGCAAAGCTGGGCCGCATCATGGCCTCTTTGCTGCGCCGTCAGCCGCATCTTATTGGCCAGTACGCCCTCCCACCCGGTAATGTGGCGCTGCGCCAGCAGATCGCCCGCCGATCGCTGGCACTCGGTATGATGCTGGAAACGGCAGATATCACCCTGACGCACGGCTGCATGGAAGCCCTGCAGCTGGCGCTGCGAGTGACGACAAAACCGGGTGACAGTGTCGGCCTCGAGACGCCAACCTATTTCTATCTGTTGCCGCTGCTGGCCAGCCTCGGGTTGAAAGCGGTGGAGATCCCGACCGACCCGCAGGCCGGGTTGTCGCTGGATGCGCTGGAGCTGATGCTTAATGAGAAGCGACTGAATGCGCTGATCGCCATGCCGACGGCGCAGAACCCGATGGGGTTTACCATGCCGCTGGCGGCGAAGAAACGGCTGGCACGCTTGATGAACGATCATCAGGTGCCGCTGATCGAAGACGGGCTTTATGCCGAAATTCAGTTCAGCGATGCGCTTTCTCCAGCGGTGAAATCTTTCGACCGAGACGGCTGGGTGCTGTTTTGCACCAGCTTTACCAAAACGCTGGCACCGGATTTCCGTATCGGCTGGATCGCGGGTGGCCGTTACGCCGAAAAGTTGCGCAAGCTGAAGGCGGTATCGTCGATGTCGGAGTCATCATTGCTGTCGCAGACGCTGGCGGTGTTCCTCGAATCCGGCGGCTACGACCACCATCTGCGTGCACTGCGACGCCGCTATGCGGCACAGGTAGATGAAGCCCGGGCGTTAATCGCCCGCCACTTCCCGCAGGGAACCCGCGCCACGCAGCCGATGGGCGGCTTCGTTTTCTGGGTCGATTTCCCGGCGGGTGTTGATACTGTGGTGCTGTTTCAGCAACTGCTGGATGAGAAAATTTGTATGACGCCGGGCACGCTCTATTCACCAAGCGGGCGCTACCGTAACGGTCTGCGTTTATCATGCTGTTACCCGTTTAATGCACGTTATACGGCAGCCCTGGCACGTCTTGGGCAGCGTGCCTGTGAAATGAGCGGTCTGCCGCCGGGTCTGGCAACAACAACCGCTGAAGCGCGGGCTGATGAAACCCGCACTTCCTGATACACTAGACATTATTATCTTGAGCAACATCGTGCCCGACGTGGCACGCACGGGTCGAAAACATTATGAAAGAAGTCGAAAAAGCCGAAATTAAGCGCCTCAGCGATATGCTGGATGCACTGAACCACAAAGATGCCACCGTTATTCAGCAGGGTAACTCTGAGCTGATCGCCAAGCATGAAGAAGAAAAAGAGAAACTGGCGGCAGAGATCGCGCGTCTGAAAGACGTTCGCGTTAACAAGCTGAGCAAAGAAGCGCAAAAGCTGGCAACGCTGCCGTTTAGCCGCGAAATTACCAAGAAAGAGCAGGCCGATATGGGCACGCTGAAGAAGGCCGTGCGCGGCATCGTGGTAGTACACCCGATGACGGCGCTGGGCCGCGAAATGGGCCTGAAAGTCGTGACCGGTTACGCCAAAAAAGCCTTCTGATTTAAGTGCCCTCCCGCTGAAAGGGAGGGCATTGTCTTATTTCCCCACCGAACCAAACAATCTCCGTCCAAAATCCTCGATTTTGCGGTTCACCAGACGCATCTGCATGGTTTTATTCCAGCTGGCAGAAAGCCCGGCGGCGGCCATCAAACGGCGGTACTGCTCTTCGTCGAACGGCATAGTGAAGGCGATGGAGATCGCTTCGGCGACGGAAACGTCGCTGTTGCGGGTCATCAGCTCAAAGGGCCGGTCACCGCTGACACTGCCGGTGGCGATCACCCGGTAGACCCAGCCGCAACGTCCGCTATCCTGTATGACTTGCGACATATGCGGATAGTGCAGAAACGCATTCAATTTGTAGCAGGGTGAGCGTGGTTGCGTCACCTGAATCAAGGCATCGCCCCAGCGGAAAATATCGCCGATATAGACGTTATCTTCAGTCAGCCCCAGCGTTGACAGATTCTCGCCAAATGCCGGAGGGTGAAAGCGATCTTCCTGTTCAGGAAAGTGCTGACGCAGCCAGGCGTAATGTTCTCTGGGGAAGTGGCACAGTGCGCGGTCAGGGCCACCGTGATATGACTTTTCAGCCTGCTCGTCCCCCTCCAAGCCCATTGAGGTGAGTTGCAGGGCACCGTTAACCTGACGCTTGCCGATAGCGCTGGGTGCATTGTTCTCATAGGATTTTATCGCGCCAATGTATACGTCCGGGTAGTGCATAAAGCCTCCGTCATGCCGATGTCCAGTGCTTCAGCATACCCTGCAATGCGGATGCTAAAAAGTCGCAAAAAAAATGCGCCTCAGCGGGCGCATTTTCTCTCCGATGAGAGGGAGCCTTAAAAGGTCTCCCAGTTTTCCGGTTGTGCTTTCGACCGAGGGGCGGTGGGTAGCATTTTAACGGCCGGCCCCTGCTTACCTTCAGGTGCCAGGGCGTTATCGTTATCTGACAGCCTGAACACCGACACCGCATTAGTCAGCACGCGGGATTGATCTTCCAGAGAGTCGGCTGCCGCTGCTGATTGCTCAACCAGCGCCGCATTTTGTTGCGTGGTGCTGTCCATCTCGACAATGGCCTGAGATATTTGCGCTATCCCGCGGCTTTGCTCATCGGATGCAGACGCGATTTCCCCCATGATATCGCGTACGTTAGTCACGGATTGCACAATGTCTTGCATGGTGCGACCGGTATTTTCAACCAATTTCGCGCCGTTGTTTACGCGTTCGACCGACTCTGCAATCAGCCCCTCGATCTCTTTGGCCGCCTGGGCACTGCGTTGCGCCAGTGAGCGAACTTCAGACGCTACGACGGAGAATCCGCGCCCTTGTTCACCGGCGCGTGCGGCCTCAACGGCGGCATTCAACGCCAGAATGTTGGTCTGGAAGGCAATCCCATTGATGACTGACGTAATTTCGGCAATACGTTTCGAACTGCCTGAAATTTGCTGCATAGTTACCACAACATCGCCAACCTGCTTGCCGCCGCGTGTGGCAGTTTGTGACGCCTCTGACGCCAGTTTGCTGGCGTGGTGAGCGTTCTCCGCGTTTTGCTTCACCGTCGAACTCAGCTGCTCCATGCTGGCCGCCGTCTCTTCGACGGCAGCGGCCTGCTGCTCGGTGCGCGAGGATAAATCCGTGTTGCCCGCCGCAATCTCGGCGGCAGCATGGGACACTTGGCTGACCCCCATGCGGATTTCATAAATCATATTGCGCAGGTTGTGGCTCATTCCGGCCACGGCGTTCATCAACATACCGAGCTCATCGCGACGCAGCGTGGGCTGTGCTGCCGTCAGATCGCCTTTGGCAATCAGTTCAGCCGTTGCCAGCGTGGCGCGCAGCGGATGGGTGATCTGGCGGGTAATACGCCAGGCTATCAGCGCCCCGATGATCAGTGCCGCAAGTGTGATGATGGCCATCAACATCAGCGCCCGGGAGATATCACGGTGGGTATTATCCAGCTCATTTTTGAAGATTTTGCTGACCAGTGAATTCATTTCTGCGGCTTTTACCGACAGCAGCTGTGAATTCTGCTGTTCACGTTCGTACGCGGGCATATAGGCCACTACGCGGGATTTGTAGGTCGCCAACGCGCTCATCAGAGGGGCCAGCGTTTCCTGCTGGTTGGGAAGCAGCAGAGCGTTGAGTTTTTTGGCATTAGCCTGGGTTTCATCAATGGCTTTCAGTAGGGTAGTTTCGGACTCTTTATCCATGCTCAGTAACAGGCCGCGCACGTAATAGCGCACGCTGATCAGTTTCTGAACGACGTCAGCCAGCGACAGGCGAATGGTTGGATCGGCATCTTCCACCCGCAGTTGTTCCTGCAAGCGTTTGACGACTTCTTCCGTTTCCGACAGGTTCCAGCTTTTGCGCACGGCGTCTTTTTCATCGACGGCTTGTTTAAATGCGGTCTGTGCGTGAACGTACTCTTTAATTTTCAACGGAACCTGATCAAGATTGGCCTGGCTTTGTTTATCCCACACCAGCTTGCCTCTTGAGTTGTCGATAAGCTTTTGCAATGCGGCGATGCTTTGCTGGTTTTTAACCAGATAGTCGGGATTGTAATTGAGTTGATAAAGCGTACGGCTGAGTCGCGCGTCGTTCAGTAACGTGTTCATCTGGTTACTGAAATCCACTTTCTCAGCGCGATCATTGATGTCTTTGAACTTCACCATGCCTACGGCGGCGATCACCACCGCGATAATTAAAACCAAACCAAATCCCAAACCGAGTTTGGTGCCGACTTTCAGGTTTTCAATGCGTTGTGACAGATCTATACCCTTTCCCATAACTGTTCTCCGCCGACGTCCTTGCTCATAAGATGAGTTTTGTGTGAAGCCTTTGTTAAAGGCATATCGGAAGGACTTAAGACAAACTTAAGGGGGGGGAGAGGGTTTATTTAAGAATTGCGAGTGAAGTCTGATATTCGAATGAATAGGCTGTAAATGGCAGGCACAAAAAAGGCGGGGAGAACCCCGCCTGGGATGCGAACGGTAACCCGGTTAAGGGAGGCGCGAAATTACTTCGCCTCTGCCAGACGTTTTGCTGCTTCGTCCCAGTTCACGACAGCCCAGAACGCTTTGATGTAATCAGGGCGTTTGTTCTGATATTTCAGGTAGTAAGCGTGTTCCCACACATCCAGACCCAGCAGCGGGTAACCAGAAGCGCCTGAAACGGCTTCACCCATCAATGGGCTGTCCTGGTTAGCGGTAGAAACCACCGCAAGTTTGCCATCTTTCAGAACCAGCCACGCCCAGCCTGAACCGAAACGGGTGGTTGCTGCTTTCTCAAAGGTTTCTTTGAAAGCGTCAACGCTGCCGAAATCGCGTTCGATAGCCGCTTTCAGGTCGCCCTGCAGGGTAGTACCGGTTTTCAGGCCTTTCCAGAACAGGCTGTGGTTAGCATGGCCGCCTGCGTTGTTACGCAGCGCCACTTTCTTGTCTGCAGGCACTTTATCGAGGTTAGCGATCAGTTCTTCTACTGACAGTTTTGCCAGTTCTGGCAGGCTTTCCAGCGCTGCGTTAGCGTTATTAACGTAGGCCTGGTGGTGTTTAGTGTGATGGATTTCCATCGTTTCTTTGTCGAAATGCGGTTCGAGTGCGTCGTATGCGTAAGGCAGTGATGGCAGTGAATAACTCATGTTCATCGTCTCCATAGTGTAGGGCGGCACCGTCTTTGTGAGCACCGCGTAATCAGTCGGATCATTATAGTTAATTAAATGATATTGAAAATGATTATCTATGCTCCGCACTTTGTGCGGGTATTCGTAAGATGCTGTTATACGGGGCTTAGAGCGAGTTTACCTAAGCCTTGCAGCAAATGGTCTAAGGGGCGATTCGGACCATTCTGCCGTTATTTTCAGTTTTTCAGTCTTTGCGCATGCGTATACACCGTTGCCCGGCCGGGTTTACTGAAACCGACCAGCGTCAGGTTACAGCGTTCGGCGACATCGACGGCGAGTTGGGTGGCGGCCGAGACGGCAAACAGGATTTCAACACCGCACATGGCCGCCTTCTGTACCATTTCGTAGCTGGCGCGGCTGGAAACCAGCGCGGCACCCGCCTGCCAGTCTGATTTTTTCGCCCGCACGCCGAGGATTTTATCCAATGCGACGTGGCGGCCGACGTCTTCGCAGCCGCCGAGCAGCTTGCCCTGAGGGCTCAGCCAGGCGCCCGCGTGGGTGCAACCGGTCAGCTGGCCGATAGTTTGTACTGATTTCAGCTGATGCAGCGCGCTGTCCAGATTCGACAAATCAAACGTCTGTGTGAACAGCAGCGGGGCCAGCGGGCGGAAGAGATCGCCAAGCTGCTCAATGCCGCACACTCCGCAGCCGGTGCGGCCAGCCATCGCGCGGCGGCGTTCTTTCAGCCCGGTGAAACGGCGGGTAGATAATTCAATGTTAACTTCCATGCCATTGCAGTTGGATGACACATCGATGCCGTAGATATCCGCAACCGATTCAATAATCCCTTCTGACAGCGAAAACCCCAAAGCAAAAGCTTCAAGTTCTTTCGGTGACGCCATCATCACCACGTGAGAGATGCCGTTGTACACCAGCGCGACCGGCACCTCTTCGGCTATCCAGTCATCCTGTGGCGTGTCCAGATGGCCACGCTGCATCACCTTTTTACGGGTTGCACCGATGATCTGCGTCACTTTTTGGTCATCTTTTTCGTCAAATTCGTTTACGTGATGGACATCCATTGGCAATAACCTTATAAACATTCCGGTTACAATAGACCACAATTATATTCCGGTTTTGAGTCACTATTTTAGCGCCTCTCGCCACGGCGGGGAAAGCGTCAATGTACATGCAATGTGTTAACAAATGATAGGAAGGAGTCTTTCATGCAGGTCAGCAGAAGACAGTTATTTAAGATCTGCGCGGGCGGAATGGCAGGAACGACAGCGACATTACTCGGTTTTGCGCCGACGTTGGCGCTGGCTGAAACCCGCCAGTATAAGTTGCTCCGCTCGCGGGAAACCCGCAACAACTGCACCTATTGCTCCGTCGGCTGTGGAATTTTGATCTACAGCCAGGGCGACGGTGCCAAAAACGTCACCGAGAACATCTTCCATATAGAGGGTGACCCGGACCATCCGGTGAGTCGAGGCTCGCTGTGCCCTAAAGGGGCAGGCGTGCTGGATTACATCCACAGCAAAGGCCGCTTGACGCACCCGGAGTACCGCGCGCCAGGCTCGGATAAGTGGCAGCGCATCAGTTGGGACGACGCGATTTCCCGTATCGCACGCCTGATGAAAGATGACCGCGACGCCAACTTCGTTGAGAAGAATGACAACAACGTCACCGTCAACCGTTGGCTGACCACGGGCATGCTCTGTTCGTCAGCAGCCAGTAACGAAACCGGCCTGCTGGATCAGAAATTCACCCGCGCGATGGGCATGCTGGCCATCGACTGCCAGGCCCGCCTGTGCCACGGCCCGACCGTTTCGGCGCTGGCGCCAAGCTTCGGCCGCGGTGCGATGACCAACAACTGGGTGGACATCAAAAACGCCAACGTCATTCTGATTATGGGTGGCAACGCCGCCGAAGCGCATCCGGTAGGGTTCAAATGGGTCATCGAAGCCAAAACCCATAACAACGCCAAAGTCATTGTGGTCGATCCGCGTTTTAACCGCAGCGCCGCCGTGGCGGATATCTATGCACCAATACGCGCCGGTTCCGATGCCGTTTTCCTGCTCGGCATGATCAACTACCTGATCACTCACGATAAAATCCAGCACGACTATGTGCGCGAATATACCAACGCCAGCCTGCTGGTGCGTGAGGACTTTGAGTTCAACGACGGTCTGTTTAGCGGCTTTGACGCGGCGAAGAAAACCTACAATAAAGAGAGCTGGCACTACCAGCTGGATGAAAATGGTTTCGCTAAGCAAGACAAAACCTTGCAGGATCCGCGCTGTGTATGGAATCTGCTGAAAAAGCACGTCTCCCGCTACACGCCAGAACTGGTCGAGCGCCTGTGTGGTACCTCGAAAGACGATTTCCTGCTGATAAGCTCGATTCTGGCCGACACCTGTGCACGGGATAAAACCTCGACCATTCTCTATGCGCTGGGCTGGACTCACCACACTGGCGGTGCACAAATGATCCGCTGTGCGGCGATGATTCAGTTGCTGCTCGGCAACATCGGTATGCCAGGGGGTGGCGTCAACGCATTGCGCGGCCACTCGAATATTCAGGGCTATACCGATCTGGGTTTGCTGTCACTGAATCTGCCGGGCTACATCGGGTTACCGTCTGAAAAACAGACGTCACTGACGCAATACCTGAAAGAGATCACACCGTCCGCGCTGCTCGACGGGCAGGTGAACTTCTGGAAAAACACGCCGAATTTCTTCGTCAGTATGATGAAAAGTTTCTGGGGCGATCATGCGCAGGCGGATAACGACTGGGGCTACGACTGGTTGCCGAAGTGGGATAAAAGCTACGACGTAATGCAGCAGGCCGAGTTGATGGCCGAAGGCAAAATGAATGGCTATATCGTACAGGGCTTCAACCCGCTGGCGGCGTTCCCGGATAAAAACAAATCTTCACGTGCGCTCTCAAAACTCAAATACATGGTGGTGATCGACCCACTGGTGACCGAGTCTTCTAACTTCTGGCAGAACCACGGCGCAATGAACGATATTCAAACCGCCGACGTGCAGACCGAAGTATTCCGCCTGCCTTCATCCTGCTTTGCCGAAGAGAACGGTTCGATTGTTAACTCCGGGCGCTGGTTGCAATGGCATTTCCAGGCGGCCGAGCCACCGGGTGAAGCGCTGCATGACGCCAAAATCATCGCGCGTCTGTTTATGAAGGTGCGCGAGCTGTATCAGAAAGAGGGCGGTGCCAATCCGTTGCCAGTACTGAATATGGCGTGGGACTATCAGGATCCGCTTGACCCACTGCCAGAGGAGATCGCCCGCGAAGCCAACGGCAAAGCACTGGCCGATATCACCGATCCGCAGGGCAATGTGGTGGTGAAAAAGGGCCAGCAGCTCTCCTCTTTTGCGCAGCTGAAAAACGACGGCAGCACCGCCAGCTTCTGTTGGGTTTACACCGGCAGCTGGACCGAAGCCGGTAACCAGATGGCACGCCGTGATAATGCTGACCCGTCGGGTCTGGGTTGCACTTCCGGCTGGGCCTGGTCATGGCCGCTTAACCGCCGCATTTTGTATAACCGTGCGTCGGCAGACCCGCAGGGCCAGCCGTGGGATCCGAAACGCCAAATTATCCGCTGGGATGGCGCGAAGTGGACCGGTTTTGACGTGGCAGACTACAGTACCGCCGCACCGGGCAGCGGCGTCGGGCCGTTTATCATGCAGCCTGAAGGCATGGGGCGCCTGTTCGCCATCGATAAAATGGCTGACGGCCCATTCCCGGAACACTACGAACCGATTGAAACACCGATCGGCACCAACCCGTTGCACCCGAACGTGATTTCCAACCCGGTGGCTCGTATTTTTGCCAGCGATCTGCCGAATATGGGCGTTGCGGCGGACTTCCCGTACGTCGCCACCACCTATTCCATTACCGAGCTGTTCCGCCACTGGACCAAGCATGCGCTGCTTAACGCCATTGCCCAGCCTGAGCAGTTTGTTGAGATCGGTGAAGCGCTGGCGAAATCGAAAAATATTGCTGCGGGCGACAGCGTCAAAGTGTCGTCCAAGCGTGGCTATATTCTGGCGAAAGCCGTGGTGACCAAGCGAATCAAGACGTTAACTATTGACGGCAAACCGGTCGATACCATCGGTATTCCTTGTCACTGGGGTTTTGAGGGAGAAACCCGCAAAGGCTTCCTGGCAAATACGCTGACGCCATCGGTCGGTGATGCCAACTCGCAAACGCCGGAATTTAAAGCGTTTCTGGTTAACCTGGAAAAGGCGTAAGGGAGACGAAATATGGCAATGCAATCTCAGGACATTATTCGTAAGTCCGCAACGAACGGTTTCACCCCTGCGCCGCGTGCCCGTGACCATCAGCAGGAGGTGGCAAAGCTGATTGATGTCACCACTTGTATCGGTTGTAAGGGTTGTCAGGTGGCCTGTTCCGAATGGAATGACCTGCGCGATGAGGTCGGCCATAACATCGGCGTGTATGACAACCCGCTGGATTTGAGCGCCAAATCCTGGACGGTGATGCGTTTTTCTGAAGTCGAAGAGAACGGCAAACTGGAGTGGTTGATCCGCAAAGATGGCTGCATGCACTGCGCCGATCCGGGCTGCCTGAAAGCCTGCCCGGCGGAAGGCGCAATTATTCAGTACGCCAATGGCATCGTCGATTTTCAGTCGGAACACTGTATTGGCTGCGGCTACTGCATCGCTGGCTGCCCGTTCAACGTGCCGCGCATCAACAAGCAGGATAACCGTGCGTATAAATGCACGCTGTGCGTAGACCGCGTGACCGTCGGACAGGAGCCGGCCTGCGTCAAAACCTGCCCGACCGGCGCCATTCATTTCGGTACCAAAGACGCCATGAAAGATCTGGCGGCCGAACGCGTCAGCGAACTTCAGGGGCGCGGCTTTGACCATGCGGGCTTATACGATCCGCAGGGCGTCGGTGGCACGCACGTGATGTACGTGCTGCACCATGCCGATAAGCCTGAGCTGTACCACGGTCTGCCAAAAGATCCGAGCATCAGCCCGGCCATCACGTTGTGGAAAGGTATCTGGAAACCACTGGCCGCCATCGGCTTCGCGGCCACCTTTGCGGCCACCGCATTCCACTTCCTCGGCGTGGGTCCGAACTATGTGAAAGAGGAAGATCATGCTGAAGAAGAACATGACGAGGAGAAGAAGCCATGAAAAAAGAGCAGTTAATCCAGCGCTATAGCCTGCCGGAACGCCTCAATCACTGGATCGTGGCTTTTTGCTTTGTGACTCTCGCGCTCAGTGGGCTGGGCTTCTTCTTCCCGTCGTTTAACTGGTTGATGAATATTTTTGGCACACCGCAGCTGGCGCGTATTCTCCATCCGTTCTTCGGCGTGGTGATGTTCCTCTCTTTCCTCGGGATGTTCTTTCGTTACTGGAAGCACAACCTGCCGGAAAAAGATGACATTGTGTGGGCGAAAAATATTGGCAAGGTGCTGACCAATCATGAAGTGGGTGATACCGGACGCTATAACTTCGGCCAGAAATGCGTGTTCTGGGCGGCGATCGGTTGCCTGGTCTTGCTGATGGCCAGCGGCGTCATTATCTGGCGTCCGTGGTTCGCGGATTTCTTCCCGATCCCGCTGATCCGTCTGGCACTGCTGGTGCACTCTCTGGCGGGTATCGGGCTGATTCTGGTTATCATCATGCACGTGTATGCGGCGACCTGGGCAAAAGGCTCTATTACGGCCATGACGCACGGCAAAGTACCGGCATCATGGGCGAAATATCATCATCCGCGCTGGTATCGCGAGGTACTGGCTAAGCAGAAAAAAGAAGAAAACGAGAAGAAAGCCTGATGAGTATCCGCATTGTTCCAGAAGATCAGCTGGCAACGAACAATAATCCGGCGGGAAGTATTCCGCCGCTACTGTTCCCCAACCTGAAAACCCTGTATCAGCGGCGGGCAGATCGGCTGCGACAGCTGGCAGCAGAGAGCCCGCTGGACGACTATCTGAATTTTTCGGCGTCGATTTGTGAGGCACAGCAGCACGTGCTGAATGAATTCCCGCTGGAAATCGATCTCAGCGATGGTTTGCAGAAAGCCGCCGGTACACCGCCGCTCGACTGCACGTTGTTCCCGCGTACGCCTCACTGGCTGAAGTTGCTTGATGCACTGATTGCCGCGCTAAAACCGGGTGCATCGGAGCCGGTACGTCTGGTGCTGGAGCGCCTTGAACACTCGCCGAGTCTTCAACGTGAAATGATGGCGACGCAGTTGCTGAATCAGGATTTTAAGCATGTTCCTGCCGATAAAGCGCCGTTTATTTGGGCCGCGTTATCCCTCTACTGGGGGCAGATGGCTGCGCAGATCAAAGGCGTGGGTCGTGCGGAGTATGGTGAAAATCGCCAGTTCTGCCCGGTTTGCGCCAGCCTGCCCGTCTCCGGCGTGGTGACGCTGGGTGCCATTACAGGTTTGCGTTATCTGCATTGCAGCCTGTGTGAAACCGAGTGGCATGTGGTGCGTGCCAAGTGCAGTAACTGCGAAGAGATGGAAAAACTGCACTACTGGTCTTTGCAGGACGGCTCAACCAACAGCGAACATGCCGTGGTAAAAGCTGAAGCCTGTGATGACTGTGGCTCCTATCTGAAAGTCATTTATCAGGAACAGGATCCGCGGGCTGACGCCGTGGCTGACGATCTGGCTACGTTGTGGCTCGACCAACGCATGGAAGAAAAAGGCTTGGCCAGCAGCAGCCTCAATCCGTTCCTGTTCCCAGCCTCGTAACGTCGTAAAGTGAGCAGCCCGTACTGGTAAAACAGTGTGTGGCTGCTAGCTTTACATCAGGCTTTGAGAAAAAACGGAGGGTTTGATGAAGTTGATCGGTAGCTACACCAGTCCTTATGTGCGCAAAATCTCCGTGATGTTGCTGGAAAAGGGCATCGCGTTTGATTTCGTCAACGATCCGCCCGCCGGGCCGGACAGCAAAGTCACCCAATTTAACCCGCTGGGGAAGGTTCCTGCGCTGGTTACCGACGAAGGAGAAATATTTTTTGATTCGCCGATCATCGTTCAGTTTATCGAGCTGCTCAATGTCTCCCCAACGCTGCTGCCGTGGCAGCCGCTGGAAGCCCTGCGGGTGAGGCAAATCGAAGCACTGGCTGATGGTGTCACCGATGCGGCCGTAGCGCTGGTGCTGGAAAGCAAGCGTGATGCGGATAAGCGCAACGAGGCCTGGGTTATCCGTCAGCGGGAAAAGCTGTTACGCGGTCTTGATGCTCTTGAGCAGCATGCCAAAAACCGCACCTTGCTCAACGGCGAGAGCCTCAATGTCGCTGATATCGCTGTCGCCTGTTGCATCGGTTATCTCAATTTTCGCCGCGTTGCGCCCGGCTGGTGCGTCGAACATCCGACGCTGATATCGCTGGTGGAACGCCTGTTTCAGCGTGAAAGTTTCGCCCAGACTACTCCTGCATAATCCGGCCTGCCTCCTCTTTTCGTGCGCCTCCTGCCCGAAAGTTGTGAGGCGGCTCGAAGAGTTTTCTTTACATCCCTCAGGTTGTTTTTTGTCCGCCTACGCTTGATGTAGCGAGCAAAGTTTCGCACCCATCGCATCATGCTGCATAAGGATCACCATTATGGCTTACGACAAAAACCCTCAGGCGGTTAAACCGGAAGAGAACGGTTTTCCACTCAAACTGCAAAAACGCTACGACAACTTTATTGGCGGCGAATGGGTCGCGCCGGTAAAGGGGGAATATTATTCCAACCTGACACCGATCACCGGCGAAGCCCTGTGTGAAGTCGCCAGCTCCAGCAAAGAAGATGTTGAACTGGCGTTGGATGCTGCGCACGACGCCAAAGCCGCCTGGGGTAAACGTTCAGTGCAGGAGCGCGCCAATATTTTAAACCGCGTGGCTGACCGCATGGAGCAGAACCTTGAACTGTTGGCCAATGCTGAAACCTGGGACAACGGCAAACCGATCCGCGAAACCACCGGTGCTGATGTACCGCTGGCTATCGACCATTTTCGCTACTTTGCCGCCTGCGTGCGGGCCCAGGAAGGCGGGATCAGTGAAATCGACAGTGAAACCGTGGCCTACCATTTCCATGAACCGCTCGGCGTCGTGGCGCAGATTATTCCCTGGAACTTCCCGCTGCTGATGGCCTGCTGGAAAATGGCCCCGGCGCTGGCCGCCGGCAACTGTATTGTGCTCAAACCTGCCAAACTGACGCCGCTGTCTGTGCTGCTGCTGATGGATCTGGTGAAAGATATTCTCCCGCCGGGCGTGATCAACGTCGTCAACGGCGCGGGCGGCGAGATCGGCGAATATCTGGCAACCTCCAAACGCATCGCCAAAGTGGCCTTTACCGGCTCCACCGAAGTGGGCCAGCAGATTGCCGGTTACGCGGCGCAGAATCTGATCCCGGCTACACTGGAGCTGGGCGGTAAATCCCCGAATATCTTCTTCGCCGACGTCATGGACAAAGAGGACTCCTTCTTCGACAAAGCGCTGGAAGGCTTTACGCTGTTTGCCTTTAATCAGGGCGAGGTCTGTACCTGCCCGAGCCGGGCGTTGGTGCAGGAGTCGATTTACGAACGCTTTATGGAAAGGGCCATCAAACGCGTCGAAGCCATCAAAACCGGCAACCCACTGGACGCCGAAACGCAGATGGGCGCGCAGGTCTCTGCCGGGCAGATGAAAACCATTCTGGATTACATCGAAATCGGTAAAAAAGAGGGCGCTCAGGTGCTGACCGGTGGCGCGAAGAAAAAACTGGAAGGGGCGCTCAACGAAGGCTACTACCTGCAACCGACTATCCTGCTGGGTAAAAACAGCATGCGGGTATTCCAGGAGGAGATTTTTGGACCGGTGCTGGCGGTAACAACCTTTAAGGATATGAAAGAAGCGCTGGATATCGCCAATGACACGGCGTACGGGCTGGGGGCGGGCGTCTGGAGCCGCGACGGCAACGTGGCCTATCACATGGGGCGTAATTTGCAGGCCGGGCGTGTATGGACCAACTGTTACCACGCCTATCCGGCTCATGCGGCCTTTGGCGGTTACAAGCAGTCAGGCATCGGGCGCGAGACGCACAAGATGATGCTGGATCACTATCAGCAGACCAAGTGCCTGTTGGTCAGTTATTCAGATAAGCCAATGGGCCTTTTCTGAGTCTGCTTGCAATGTTCAGCTTGGGCAGGACTCGCACTCCTCACGGACCTTAAGTACGCTCCGGGTGCTGCGCGCTGTCCGCACTGAAACTCGCTGCGCCAGAGATTTAACGACATGCCAATAACACCCTTTGCCAGGGTGTTATTGGCTTCACGCCGCGTTATTTGGTGCGACAAACACCTGACGGCGGCGGATAAACACCGCCACCAGTGCCAGCCAGCACAGGCCGCTGATCAGGTTGAACAGATTGAATAACCCGCTGCCACCCCCGACGTACGCCACTTTTGCCAGTTCGATACCCAGCGTGAACACCATCATGCTGATCATCCCCATTGCGGCGGAAACCGTGCCTTTGCTCATGGTGCTGGAGAACAGCGTCAGACGGTAAAGACCGGCGTTCGCCACGCCGATACCGAAGGCGTAGAAGCTCAGCCCGGCGGTCATCCACAGGTAGGCGTGGCCGGATAGCAGGGTCGCGGCGGCGGCGATCACTAAGCCGAGCACCATCGGGCCTGCGCCGAGTTTGATGAGTTGCTCGACGCTGCGTTTACCGGTCAGCTTGGCCAGCGTGATGTTACCCACAATCAGCGCGCCAAAAATCGGCACTTGCAACAGGCCATATTCGAACGGAGGCAGGCCTTCGCCGCTGATTAAAATCACCGGTGACTGCGCAATCCACGCCAGCAGCGGCAGGCTGGCAAAACCAATCGCCAGAGCGCCACACAGGAACTGACGGTTTCTCAGCACCTCTTTATAGTCTTTCCACAGGCTTTTCATCGAGAAGGCTTCGCCAAGGCGCGAGGCGGTTTCTGGCATGGATTTCCACAAGCCCCAGAAGGCAATGGCGGCCAGAACGGCGAACAGCACAAACATGGTTTCCCACGGCGCGAATTGTACCAGTGCGGCACCAGCCAGCGGCCCAAGCAGCGGCGCGATCAGCGCCACGTTGGCCATCATGGCGGTGATTTTAATACACACCGACTCTTCGAAAGATTCCTGAATCGCCGCGTAGCCCACCGCGCCGATAAAGCACAGGCTGATGCCCTGCAAAAAGCGCATCACCATAAACTGTTCGATGCTCTGTACGAACAGAATCGCCAGACAGGTGACGGTGAAAAAGCCCACACCGGCCAGCATCACCGGGCGACGCCCGCGGCGGTCGGACAGTGGCCCGAGCAGCCATTGCAGGAACATGCCGCCGGCTAAATAGGCGGTCATTGACGTCGGTACCCACTCTTCCCCGGCGTTGAAACCCGCGACCACGGCCAGCATGCCGGGTTGAATCATATCGTTGCCGATATAAGTGGCGAATTCAAAAAGCACCAGGCAAAGAGGGAACAAAAGCGCCCGCCGGCCCAGAAGGGACGCAGTATTTGGAGAGTTATGCATTGTTGTTATTTCACAGACGTAAGGCTAATTATTTGGCTCTTAATGAGAAAATAAGTAGCAGGAAAATAGGGACTGTCCGGGCGGGTAACGCAGGCGGAGGCAGTAATGGCGGCTATTTTGCCGATTTTTTGACCGTAGTGCAATCACCCTTTGTGAGGTTAAGCACTTTCTGAGAGTGGGCGATTTAGGTTTTTATCGGTTGTTCATGGTCGCAAAGCTGTCTACCCTGCAAACAGAGTGAAATAATAGCCGTCAGGAGAAGGAATGCGTGGTCGATGAGTCAGAAAATCAGCTGGATAGATAACCTGCGGGCGATGGCCTGTATGATGGTAGTCATGATCCACGCCAGTACTGCACAGGTCGTCAATTTTCAGTCTATTCATGAGGTAGAGTGGACGGTAGCAAATCTGCTCAACTCTGCCTCCCGTGTCTGTGTGCCGCTGTTTTTTATGATCTCTGGTTACCTTTTTTTCGGTGAAAAAAGTGCCGCAAAACGCCATTTTCTGCGCATCTGGTTGTGCCTGCTGTTTTACAGCGTGGTGTCGCTGATTTATATCTACAGCCTGACAAACATCGGTTTTTGGCCCTCACTGAAGCATATTCTGGAAAAGCCGGTTTTTTATCACCTTTGGTTTTTTTACGCGATAGTGGTGATCTATCTGCTTTCTCCTTTTATCAAGGTTAAAGAGATGGCAGGACGTTATGTGCTGGTGGCGGGCATTGTACTGGGCGTATTGGCTAATCCGCAGCTACCGGTTATCAGCTGGCAGGGCGTGCATCTTTTCCCGGTTGATCTCTATATAGGGGGCGATACTTTCTATTATTTGCTGTATGCGCTGATGGGGCGTGCTATTGGCATGATCAATACTCAAAAAACAGGTATCACAGTAGCGGCCGGTAGCCTGTTTGTCATTAGCACGCTGGGTATTGCATGGGGAACACGCCATCAGTCGCTGATTAATCAGAACTTCGCCGATACCTTCTATGTGTACTGCGGTCCGCTGGTGTTTCTCAGTGCTATGTCGTTGTTCGTGTTGTTTAAAAACACGCTATCTGCACGGATCTTGCCGGGATTTTCCCTGATTTCCCGCCACTCGCTGGCAATATACGGTTTTCATGCGCTGATCATTATCAGCCTGCGTGCCGCACGTCTTGGTTTCCCCCAATGGCCGTTGGTCAACATCGCTTTCCTCTTTACCTGCGGCCTGTTCGGTAGCCTGATGCTGGCCATTCTGCTGGGGAAAATTGACCGGCAGAGATGGGTGAGTTAACGCTCTTCCCATCTCTCTTGCGCCCGTCTGAACTGCCTTGCTGACGTGAAACCTGCGGCCAATGCGGCTTTCTCAATTCCTAAACCCTGTTGCAGGCGCTGGTGCGCAACTGCGATGCGCAGTTGTTCATGGTAGTCACGCACGCTGATCCCTAAATGTTGCCTGAACAGGCGGGTGAGATGGCGGCTGCTGACGTGGGACTTGGCGGCGACCTCTTCGACCAGCCATGAGGATTCCGGCGTCGCGGCCATCAGATTTTGCGCGCGATGAACGGCCGGGTGCAGGTGATTGCGGTAACGCAACCACGGCGACAGTTGAGGGTCATCGCCTGCACGGCGGAAATAGACCACCATCTCGCGGGCCACTTCCAGCGCAACCTGCGCGCCTAAACGGCGGGTAATAATATGCAACGAAAGGTCAATGCCTGCGGTAATGCCTGCGCTGGTCAGGACAAACCGGTCTTCGACGAAGATGCGGTTATCTTTCACCTGGGCAGTGGGGACCTGCTGGCGCAGGCGGGCTATCACATCATGATGCGTGGTGCACTGGTAGCCGTCGAGTAAACCGGCCTTACCGGCCAGCAGGCTGCCGGAGCAAATACACACCAGCGTCACGTCGCCACATTCGATGGCCGATTTTTGCTGCCTGAGCCAGTCGCGTGCCACCGCCGCAACCGGTGTGGCGAAGTTTTCTGCCGAGTGATCAACGCCTGGCACGATAATAATGCTGCCGGGCGCAAGGCTTTGCGGCAACGGTTGCAGCCGCCCGACCACCAGACCGGTGGACATCTCGGCTTCTGCCTGCGGGCTCACGTAATGCAGGCGAAACGCCCCGGCCAGCCTCAGCGCTTCGGCCGGACCTGTCAGATCGAGTGCCATGACGCCCGGCAGCGTGACGAAATAGATGTCCTGTGCCATACAAATCTCTTTATGGATCGGCTGTGAAACACCATCTTCACACAGCCTGGTCCAGCTGCGCCAGTGCGCCGTCAACGTCGGTGAGGGTCGCGAAACGATCAGCCAGCACCAGCTCGGTATGACGTTTGATCGACGCGGTAGAGAAGGTTTCGCCACTGGTGTGGGTCATCGGGAAGGTCATGGTCGCTTCAGTCACGAATGTCACTTTATAGCCAATATCGGATGCCACACGGGTGGTGGTCTCACAGCACTGCTCGGTGCGTAGCCCGGCAATGATCAGATGGGAGATACCCTGTTCGCGCAGCCAGGCATCCAGACCGGACTCCAGCAGCGCGTTGTGAACATGTTTATGAACGGTTTTCTGCGGTGTATGGCTGAGGAAGGCCATCGGTGTCACCAGCCCGGACTCCAGTGAAAACACCCCTTCAGGATTGACGTGGAATACATCAATCACCGGTACGCCGCGCGTCTGACAGCCGTCAATCAGGCGGGTCAGGGCGCGTTGGAAAGCGGGTAAGTCCTCTTCTTGCCAGAACGGACGGTGTTCGAACGAACGTTGGGTATCAATATTTAACAGGGCGGCTTTGGTCATTTTCAGACTCCATCTGGTGGGTGTTAAACCAGTGTGCACCTGAATAGTTGCAGCGGACATGCCAAAAACGGACATCCTGCTGACAGGGGCGGACGACCTGTTCCGCCCCTTAATGCACTTTACAGCGCCTGGTTGGCGCGCCAGTGGTGATAGTCGATATGGTCGGCCTGAAAATCGGTGACTTCGGCATTGCCGGTCAGGCGATAAGCCAGCTGGAAGGCGAAATCAAACGCCAGCCCTAATCCTTTTCCGCTCAATAAGTTACCGTCCTCGACAAAGGATTGATTGACGTAAATGCCATCTTTGACGTCTTTGTACAAATCACCGGAACAGACATAGCGGCGTCCTTTGAGCAGATTATTTCCGCCCAGAACGCGTGCGGCGGCGGAGCAGAGCGGGCAGATAAGTTTACCGGCATCGTCATGACGGCGGACAAATTCTACAACGTCGCGACTCGCGGCCAGCGCCATGGAACCCTCCGGGCCGCCGGGCATCACAACGGCATCAAAAAACCGGTCACCCTGCGCTGAAAGCTGTGCGTTAGCCTGCATCTGAATGCCGTGATAACTGCGCAGCGTCAGGCTTTGCTGGCAGGCCAGCGTGGTGACGCGGATATCCAAACGTTCCAGAATATCCAGAACGATCACCGCTTCACCTTCTTCAAATCCGTCGGCCAGCAACAGTGCGACCTGCTTTTGGGCGCTGTCCTTGTACATAGAAAAAATCCCCATGACGTTAAAATCAGAGGGATACTTTAAAATGAAACGCTGTTTTAATGTTGTGATTCAGTCAGCAGAGTCAGAATACCAGCTGCACTTTTGACGCTTTGGACTTATCCAGCGCGAACTCCAGCGCTTCGACCAGATCTCCCTGGGGGAATTCGGCACTGAGCAGCGGCATTGGATCGACGGTCTTATTTGCCAGCCATTGCACGGCGGTATTGAACTCTTCGGTGAAACGGAAGCTGCCGACCCAGTTAATCTCTTTGGCAATCAGCATCATCAGCGGGAAATCATTGACTGCGCTCCCCATGCCCACCTGTACCAACGTACCCCGTGCACGGGTCACTTCCAGGCAGCGGCGAATGGAGGACGGGTGACCGGATGCATCGAAAGAGACGTTGAAATAGCCTTTTTCAGCCTGATATTCAGCGAAGTCGCCGTTTACGGCATCCAGCGCTTTAGTTGCGCCGACGGCCAGCGCCAGCGTACGGCAGCGTTCACTGGGGTCAGTGACGATAACTTCTGCCGCGCCTTTGGCAATAGCCGCCAACACAATCAGGCAACCAATCGGGCCGACGCCGGAAACAAACACAGTTTTCCCCCTGATATCACCGGCTTGATTGACCGCATGAATGGCGACGGCCAACGGTTCGGCGAACACCATCAGACGGTCGCTGACCTGATTGTCGTAAGGAATACACTGATCGCTGTCGACAATTTTATACTGCGTGAAAGCGCCGTTAATATGCGGGAAGTACATGGCGCTGCCGAAGAATTTCATGGTAGTGCACTGGTTTTCATCACCGGAAAGGCAGTACTTACAGGCTTTACAGGGATTACTGGGGTTGAGTGCGACTTTTTGGCCGGGCTTAAGGCGGTCGGTGTCTGATTTTTCTACCACGCCGACCACTTCATGGCCGAGCACCATGGCTTCGCGTACTTTGAAGTCGCCGACCTGACCGTGTTCGTAGTAATGCAGATCCGAGCCACAGATACCGCCACGGGTGACCTTAACCAGGGTTCCCTGGCCTTGATAATCGATCTGCTGATCGACAACGGAGACCTCTTTTTTGCCGGTAACGACACAGGATTGGGTATCAATATTCATCTTTTTTTCGCTCTTTATTGGGCGCTGCGACAGCAACGTTGACGGCTGGATAGGGACCAGTAAAGAGGGTTTGCTTGGGCAGAAATGTGACCGGTGTCACTTTAATCCGTGTTACGAAAAGCTGTTACCCAGAACTTGAACGGCCTCAACTTTTACGCCGCCTTTTGGCGCGAATACCGGAGAATAAAGTGGGTGATGATGCCACCCACCAATCCCCAGAAGGCCGAACCCACGCCGAGCAGCGACAGACCCGATGCAGTGATGAGGAAAGTGACAATGGCGGCGTCGCGCTGACTCTCTTCGGCCAGTGCGCGGTGCAGACTGCCGGAAATCGTCCCGAGCAGCGCCAGCCCCGCAATGGTGTGAATCAGCGGCGTCGGCAGCGCGGTAAACAGCATGCCAATCGATCCGCCAAACAGACCGGCCAGCAGGTAGAAACCGCCCGCCGCCACCGCGGCCATATAGCGCTTTTTCGGGTCAGGATGCACATCCTCCCCCATGCAAATTGCGGCAGTAATGGCGGCAATACAAACGGTAAATCCGCCGAACGGTGCCAATATCAGCGCTACCAGCGCTGTCCAGGAAATCAGTGGTGAAACGGGGAGGTTATAGCCGTGGGCTTTCAGGGTTGCGATGCCCGGTGCGTTCTGCGACGCCATGGTGACCACGAAAAATGGGATGCCGATACCGAGCAGCGCGGCCAGGGAGAAGTGCGGCGTGACAAATTCCGGCGTGGCAAAGGTCAGCGCCTTACCCTGCCAGACGATATCCCCCTGCAGGGCGGCGATAAAAAGCCCGGCGGCCAGCGTCAGTACAATGGCATAACGGGGCAGCAGGCGGCGGGCCAGCAGATAGACCAGACACATCGCGCCCGCCAACGGGAAATTGCTTTGCAAAGAGGTGAAAGCGTCCAGCCCGAAGCGCAGCAGGATACCGCCGAGCATCGCCGCCGACAGCGCCTGTGGAATATATTGCATCAGCCGCGCGAACAGGCCGGTGACGCCACACAGCAGAATCAGGCCGGTGGCGAAAATAAATACGCCAACGGCGTCGTTAATCGAGGTGCCGGGCAGGCTGGTGACCAGCAGTGCCGCACCCGGCGTAGACCAGGCCGTCACCACCGGCGTGCGGTACCAGAGCGACAGCCCGATGGAGGTTACGCCCATGCCGATACCGAGCATCGTCAGCCAGCCGCCGATTTGCGCCACACTCGCGCCTGCGGCTTCGGCGGCCTGAAAGATTATCGCCGCCGAACTGGTATAACCGACCATCACGGCTACAAAGCCCGCGATCACGGCGGAAAAGGTGAAATCCTTTAATCGAGAATTCATGACTGAAAATCCTTCTGGTCAGAAGACGACGGCGTTATGCTGTTGTGCGTTATAGCGCACAAGCGATGCGCTCAACATATCACCGTGCGTTATAACGCACAACACCCTTTTCGGAACCAAAATGAAGGGAGCCAGATGCAAGAACTCGCCCAACGGATAGGCAAACAACTCAAAGCTGTGCGAGCCGAACGTGGCTGGAGCCTCAGTCAGACGGCAGAGAAAACCGGCGTGAGTAAGGCGATGCTCGGTCAGATTGAGCGTGGGGAGTCCAGCCCGACGGTGGCCATGCTGTGGAAAATCGCCAGCGGACTGAATGTGTCGTTTTCAGAATTTATCGAAACGCCGCCCAGGCTCTCGTCCACGCTGCACCGCCATGGCCTGCTGTCTACGTTTGACAGTGAGACCTCCGGTATGCGCGTGGTGCCGCTGTTTCCTTTTGATGTTGTCCTGCGTATGGATATATTTCAGATTGAGATGGATCCTGGCGGCGTCAGCGAATCATCACCGCATGAAACGGGCGTGATTGAGCATGTGATTGTGCTTGAGGGGCAGTTAACTCTCGAAGTCGATGGGGTGATCCGTGCGCTTCACGCCGGTGAGGCACTGCGTTTTGCGGCAGATTGCCCGCATGCTTATCGTAATGAAAGCGCAGATGTCGTCCGTTTTCATGACCTGATACATTATCCCCACACCTGGCCCTGATGGCCTGTTACCTGCCGCATCGGATTTTCTGAGGAGAGTATCCTATGAGTTCATCGCAAGAGGTCAACGTCCGTCCGTTAATGCCCGCTGACCGTGAAGATTGGGAAATTCTGTGGCGGGCTTATCTGGATTTTTATCAGTCAGATCTCGACCCGGCGCAGTTTGACTACACTTTCAGGCGCCTGGCGGAGCCTGACTATGCCAGCATGTTTGGCTATGTGGCGGAGCATCAAGGAAAACTGGTCGGGCTGGTGAATTGCATCAATCACGATCACGGCTGGCACATGAAGCAGGTGGTCTATTTGCAGGATTTGTTCGTGGATCACAGCGCGCGCAAATTGGGCATCGGGCAGAAGTTGATTGAAGCGGTTTACGCCCATGCAGACCAGCACGATAAAGCTAATGTCTACTGGACCACCAAAACCTCCAATCATACCGCCCGCAAACTGTACGACCGGATCGGTGTGCAGACGGATTTCATCAAATATCAGCGCTGAACGGCGCTGTTATCCTGCTTTTAAGGCTTTCACCATCGTCAGATTGGTCGGTGCATAACCCAGGCCGCGATACAGCGCCTGGGCAGCACTGTTGTGATAAAACACATTCAACCCGATGGACTGTAAACCCAGTTCACGCACTTTCTCCTCCAGCTGCAAAAAGGCCGCACGAGCATGACCCTGACGGCGAAATTCCTCATAGACGGATACTTCATAAATAAATGCGCTGCGTTCGCCCTGACGTTCGCTGACAGCAAACCAGATATAACCAGCGGTTGTGTCGTTATGGGTTTTAATTTCAAACAAATAATTATCCGGCGTGGCGGTGCCTTGTGGCAGCAGTCGTGCTATTTCACCCCGTGAACGTGCCAGTGCATTTTCCTCAGGCCAACGGCCTGATTTGACGTTCTCTCTGGCATAATCGTCCGCCATGTTCTCCAGGAATTGCACAAAAAACAGATCGCTCATTGGGGACAAAACGGTCATCAGAATCATTCCTTGGTCGGGGTTTTATACGGCGTCACAAAACATTCGCTGACGCTGGTGCCATTGGTTTCTACGGTGGTAATGACGTAGCCCTGGTCGTTAAGGACTATCGCGCTGTAGGGCAGGACATCCTGTTTAGCGCTGGTCATCTGCTCGAATTCGCGAATGAGTTTAGCTTTAGCCTCAGCTTGCTCCGGTCTGTCCATGCCGGACACGTCGATAAAGGCCTGTTTAAACGTCGTGCTCAGCCCATTTTTCCCCGCCCGGCTCTCAACAATCGCTTTCACGTTGGCCGTCACGTCGTTACCCAGTAAAAACATGCTGACTATCTGATAGGTCAGGACATTGTTTTTCTTACTGACCACAAAACCATTCTCAAAGGATTTCATCTTCTGGTTGTCAGGGTAGGTAAATTCATCCAGGCAGATGGTTTTATCGCCGACCTTAAACTGACTAAAACGCGCCTTGATCTCCTTTGGGGTGGAAGCGTGCACTGTACAAGTCAGCAGCGACAGGAGGAGTGCAAGGGTAAGGTTCCGTTTTTTCATGGTCTGTTCCTGGTAAAGCCCGACATCAGGGGATTTCTGCAGTATAGGGAGATGGCACAACTAAGCGAAACGTTTAATTCGTCAGTAAAAAAACTGTGAGATGCATCACTCTTTGATTAAAGATGCGCCGCGAAGTGCCGATGATATAGACGATAACGGAAGACCCGCCACGCACTTGTGCACAGGGCGAAATACGCCAGGGACAGAGCAAAACAGCCACTTTATTGCACGATGTGTTCCGGGGAATTCCATGAAAAAATTGCACCAAGAAGCGCCGCGCGCCATAAAAAAGCGCGGCCCGATGCGGACCCGCACGCTGATGCTGATTGCCGGGCTGATTACCATCAGCCTCGGCTATATCATTACCGTGGGTCTGCTCAGCTGGCAGTCTGGCGTTCAGCAACGAACTATTGCTCACCGTTATCTCGCGCAGACCGCGCAAACGGACGCTTACATTGCCCAGCAAAAGCTCGATACCGCGCTGTATGCTGCGCGCGATTTAGTGCAAAGCGTTATCAGCCTGCGGGAGGCGGGGCATGCTGACCGTAAACTGGCTGATACTCTGCTGGCCAACGCCTTAAAGAGTCATCCGGATTTTCTGTCGATGTCGCTGGCCTGGGAGCCGGACGCCTTTGACGCGAAAGATGACGATTTCGCCGGTAAACAAGGGGAAGATCCGCAAGGCCGCTTTGCGCGCTACGCTGACCGTGATTCCAGCGGTAAAGTCGCGTTGCATAACCTGACCGACTACGAAAAGCCGGGCAGTGGCGATTACTATCTGTTGCCGCGCAAGCTGAAAAAAGAGGTCATTCTGGAGCCTTACAGCTACCCGTATAACGGGGTGGATACCCTGCTGACCTCCATTGCCGTACCCATTATGGTGGATGGGCGGTTTATCGGGTCGGTTACGGCGGACATCTCGCTGCAAACCCTTCAGACTTTGACTGATAATATCAAACCCTATGAAGGCACTGGCTACGCGCTGCTGCTTTCCCAGACCGGCCGCTACATCTCTTACCCCAATAAATCTCTGATCACCCGCCCGTTACAAAACGATCCGGCGCTGCAAAAAAGTGTGCAGCAGGGGAAAGCATTTTCCCGCGAACAGCAGGATCCGGTGATGGGCAAAAGCGCTCTGGCGGTCTACATGCCGGTTAAAATTGGTGATACGGCCACGCCATGGATGATGGGGATTGTTGCGCCGGTGGACGCGGTGATGAAAGAGAGTTATCGCCAGTTGCGCAATGCGCTGATTCTGATGGTCATCAGCATTATGCTGGTGTTTGCCGTGCTGAGCGTGATTTTTACCCGCAAAGTCATGCGACCGGTCGGGGGTGAACCGTTTGACGCTGCCAGAATTGCGCTGACCGTGGCGGACGGCGACCTGACGCAACCGATCGTGACGCAAAAGGGTGACCGCAGCAGCATCTTCTTTGCGCTACAAACCATGCAGTCGCAACTGCGGGAGGTGGTGACGGATATCATTGCTACCAGTCATTCGGTGGGCAGTGGCGCTTCTCAGATTGCGGCGGGCAATATCGATCTTGCTGCGCGAACAGAGCAACAGGCGGCCGCGCTGGAACAGACCGCTGCCAGTATGGAGCAGCTGACGGCGACGGTGAAACAGAATGCCGACAACGCCCATACCGCCACCGGATTAACGGCCAATGCCACTAAAATCGCGGGCAAAGGTGATCGCATTGTTAATGACGTTGTCGGCATTATGGGTGAAATTGACGACAGTTCGCGGCGTATTGCCGACATCACAACGGTGATCAATGGCATCGCTTTCCAGACCAATATTCTGGCGCTCAATGCTGCTGTCGAAGCCGCCCGAGCCGGTGAACAGGGGCGCGGCTTTGCCGTGGTGGCGTCGGAAGTGCGCAGTCTGGCCCAGCGCAGTGCCGATGCAGTGAAAGAAATTTCCGCGCTGATTGCGGAGTCTACATCGCGGGTCGATGCCGGCGTGGGGCTGGTGAAAAACGCCGGTGACACCATGAAAGAGATGATGAAAGCCGTCACCGATGTGCGCGATATTATGGCTGAAATCGTTTCGGCTTCTGATGAGCAATCGCGCGGGATAAGTCAGGTCACGCAAGCCGTACATGAGATGGATGGTGTCACCCAGCAGAACGCCGCACTGGTTCAGGAAGCGTCTGCCGCGTCTGCCTCGCTGGAAGATCAGGCGCGTCGGTTGAATGAAATTGTGCAGGTGTTCAGGTTGAAATAAGCGTTAGCGGGCATTATTTGCCCGCGAAACTATTTATCTTTATCGGCGACACATCCTCGTTTCTGCGCTATGTTTTTCATCCTTTTGCTAAATCTTTTCAGGAGTTCCGATGAGCGAACCATCACTGACACTCTATTCTGACGCCCAGTATTTCAGCCCGTACGTTATGTCTGCTTTCGTGACATTGACGGAAAAGGGCATCCCTTTTGAGCTGGAAACGGTGGATCTGGCAGATGCTGAGAACCTGAAAGATCACTATAAGGCCATTTCTGTCACCCGCCGCGTACCGACGCTGACCAACGGCAGTTTTGTATTGTCCGAGTCCTCGGCAATTGACGAATATGTTGAAGAGCTCTTTCCCGCGCCGACTTTCCCGGCTGTCTACCCCGCTGATCCGGAAAACCGCGCGAAGGCCCGCGAAGTTCAGGCGTGGTTACGCAGCGATTTAATGCCGATCCGCGAAGAGCGTTCAACCGAAGTGGTATTTGGTGGCAAAAAATGCCCGCCGCTGACGCCGAAAGGCCAGGCTGCTGCAGAAAAACTGATTAGCGCCGCCGGGCGCCTGCTCGAAGATCGTGAGAATCTGTTCGGTGAATGGTGTATCGCGGATACGGATCTGGCTTTGATGCTCAACCGCTTACATTTAAACGGCGACCTATTGCCGGAAAACCTGGCGGCCTATGCCGACGCCCAGTGGCAACGCCCATCAGTTCTGGAGTGGCTGGCGCTGTCAGCGAAGTAAGAGAAAGTAAGCGCGGCAGGAGAGGTTGCCTGGCGCGCATTGTACTGCCTGCCCGAAAAGCGTCAGATAAAACGTTTGGTCAGGTAAAAGCGGGTATGTGTGGAAGGCGCGTCGGCGGGTGCACGGATGTCGGTGATGTAATCTTCCAGCGCCATCTGCATATGATAGCCGTGGCGCTCATAGAATGGGCGGGCCTGAAAACTGAAGGTATCGACCATGGCATAGTGGCAACCACGGGCAATGGCTTCTTGCTCGGCATCGCGCAACAACTGAGTGCCCACGTCCTGGCCACGCAAAGATTCATCGACCCATAAATAAATGATTTTCAGCCAGTTACCCACCGTTTCAGCGATAATTCCTGCCTGTTTTTTACCTTGTTCATCTTCTACAAAAATAGCCAAATCACGAAATGATTGCTCAGGGATAAAGCCTTTATTGTAGCCACGCAGGCCATCAATAATGTCAGTAATATCCGCCGCGGTTGGCGCGTCGGTCATGCGCGTTCTCATTACTCTTTCCTTCAATTAACGTTTATTCGTCGCGAGACGAGCTGCAAAAGCGATAAATACGGTGCCGGTCATGGTATCAGCTCTCAGGGGCCGAGAATTTTTTGGTCAGATAAAAGCGCGTGTGGGCGGACGGCGCATCTGCCGGGGCACGGATATCCGCCACGTAATCTTCCAGCGCCAGCTGCATGCTGTAACCCATGCGCTCATAGAACGGCCGTGCTTGAAAACTCAAGGTATCGACAAGGGCATAACGGCAACCGCGCGCTTGAGCTTCTTCTTCCGCTTCTTTAATCAACTGTGTGCCAACGTCCTGACCGCGCAGGGACTCATCAACCCACAGTATCTGGATGTACATCCAATTCCCGACGGTTTCAGCCACAATACCCGCCAGTTTCTCTCCCTGTTCATCTTCGACGAAAATGCCTAACGCACGGAGTTTTTGCTGCGGAATAAAGTTGCTGTTGAATTTACGCATCCCGATTTTAATCTGTTCGATATCATTTTCGGTGGGTGCGGCTGTGATACGAGTTTTCATGGCAATCCCTTCTGATGAACGTAGGTCTCAGAATAGTAATAGCTTGTAACATAAGCAATCGGAGGATAAGAAAATTCTTAACGGTCTGGTTGGGAGGGCATTTCAATAATGAAAAAAACCTGGGGAGAGACATCGCTGGACGATGCTTTCCGCAGGCTTTTTGCTCACTGGAGGGTTTTTTACCGCTAAACAGGCTTATTTGTAGATTTCAGCATCAGCGTGCATACGGTTGTTACCGGTCACGGAGAGGATACGGTAAGAAGAGGCACCCGCTTCGCTTGCCTGAGCAGCCAGTTTATTTTCCAGGCCACCCAGGGTAGTTGGACCAGCCACTGAGATCACACCGATTTTCTGTGCACCGTCAGCCGGTTGTGTTACCTGCTCAGCGGCAAAACTACCAAAAGAGATCAGAGAAAGGGTCGCAGCTACAGCAAAAATTTTGACGTTTTTCATGATAATTATTCCATTCAGTTTATGAGATAGAAAGGTGGTTGCCTTTCGATGTGTGAATAATAGGCTTGTCCTGCACCAATGAAAAACGGATTGATTTGAGGAAGTCATTCAAAAAAATTGGTCGATTTTTTACGCAATTTTACAGGTCGCTGCGACCGATTGACGAAAGGGAGTGAAGGTTTACACCGGTTGAAAAATAGAGCACAAACTGACGAATAATTCCGCTTCCCCCTGATTTTGAGCGAGTTTCTGGATCTCTGCTAAACTTCACTTTGTAGTCCCAGAAAAAAGGCCAGCGATGCTTTTTTGCCAGCCGGAAAGCAGAACGTATGACGTTCAGCCCTTGTTTAGCCAAATTGGCTCAACACAATTCATGGTGACACCATGCGTTTTTACTAACGTCACGGTAATGAAATTTATTTGGAGGAGTTAGAAATGGGAATTTTATCCTGGATTATTTTTGGTCTGATTGCGGGTATTTTGGCGAAGTGGATCATGCCGGGTAAAGATGGCGGCGGTTTCATCCTGACCGTGGTTCTGGGGGTCGTCGGTGCCGTAGTCGGGGGTTATATCAGTACGTTCTTCGGCTTTGGTCGCGTTGACGGCTTCAACTTCGGCAGCTTCGTTGTCGCCGTGATCGGTGCGATTGTGGTTCTGTTTATCTACCGCAAAATCAGGAGTTAATGGTTTTCCATTATGCCTGAAAAAAGACAAAAGCCGCGCAGTGTCGCGGCTTTTTTGTGCCTAAAAAACTCAATCCACCGGCGAAGAGGGCAGACGTACGATGTCCTGATACTCATTGCCCATCCAGTAGACCCCTTCTTTCGCCCAAAACGGCCCTTCGATGAAATCGAGCAAGCTGGAGTACTCCTCGTAGAACTGTTTGCCGTCGCGGTTATAGACGCGAAGGTAACCGGAGTAATGCCCGCCGTCGCCCGGCATTGTCATGCGCGGAATAAAATTGAATGTCCGGTATTCGCGCACGACATATTGCCTGTCTCTTATACACATCTCCGAGCCCACGAGACAGGCAGAAATCT
>CAMLBO010000018.1 GCA_946478305.1 uncultured Enterobacterales bacterium | reverse complement strand
GTCGAAATATCCTTTAAAAAACAATGCTGGTCACCTTAAGTGACCAGCATTACCCTGCGGGGTGCCTTTTTTATATTCTCATTTTATGACCTGCCTCCCAGCTTCACCCTAAATGACGCAGGTCAAACTGCAAAATCGCCACCTCAGCTACACTCGGTTTGCTGAATATGTGTTTACTGTGGTCGGCCGGATGATAAAAAGGCAGAGATAAACCTGAACTACGAGTGAAATCGCGGTAACCGTGGGGATTCTTCTGGCGATTATTTCAGCGCTTGCTCGCAGAATGACGTTCCAAAGCGGCGAATTATTCCCTTTGCACACACTTTGGTTTATGCTCGGCTGAACCGTTTCAGTTGCGCTATATACAGTAAACGTCTGAGCAGGGCAGTGAACGTGCAACTGCCTAAAGAACAAATTACGTCTCAGGGTGTCATAAACGTTGTTGAGAACGATTCACCGTTACTGCGCACTGCATTACTATAGGGGTTACCGCTAAAAGGTCACCACCGTGTAACAGGGAGAAGTATGCCAATACGTATAGCAATTAATGGCTTTGGTCGCATCGGCCGTAGCGTATTGCGCGCGTTATACGAATCCGGACGTCGGGCGGAAATCAGTGTCGTTGCTATCAACGAACTGGCCAGCCCGGAGGGTATGGCGCACCTGTTAAAGTATGACTCCAGTCACGGGCGTTTCTCGTGGGACGTGCGTCAGGAAGGAGATGTGTTGTATGTCGGCGATGACAGCATCCGTTTGCTGCATCAGCCAGACGCCTCCCTGCTGCCATGGGGTGAATTAAGCATAGATGTGGTGCTGGACTGTACCGGCGTGTATGGCAGTCGCGAAGATGGCGAAATCCAACTGGCCGCTGGCGCTAAAAAAATCCTGTTTGCCCATCCCGGTGGCCACGACCTTGATGCCACGGTGGTTTACGGGGTAAACCATGATCTGCTTGAACGCCAACACCGCATTGTTTCCAACGCCTCCTGTACCACCAATTGCATCATTCCTATTATTAAGCTGCTGGACGACGCCTACGGCATCGAATCTGGCACCGTAACGACCATCCATGCGTCGATGAACGACCAACCGGTGATTGACTCCTACCATGCGGATTTACGCCGAACGCGCGCCGCGAGTCAGTCGATTATTCCGGTCGATACCAAACTCGCCGCGGGAATCACGCGCATCATGCCGAAATTCTGCGATCGCTTTGAAGCCATCTCAGTGCGCGTGCCGACCATCAACGTCACGGCAATAGATCTAAGCGTTTTTGTCGGGGGATGTGTCACGGTAGGCGAGGTCAACCAGCTGCTGCAAAAGGCCGCAAATGGCGCTTTTCGTGGTATTGTTGACTATACCGAACTACCATTAGTCTCGACAGATTTTAACCATGATCCCCACAGCGCCATCGTAGATGGCACGCAAACTCGGGTGAGTGGACAGCACCTGATTAAGACGCTGGTCTGGTGTGATAACGAGTGGGGTTTTGCCAACAGAATGTTGGATACAACATTGGCAATGTCCGCTAGCGGTTTCTAGTACGGCACTCCCGGTCAGCGGCCGGAAATGCCCTCAAGCAACTTTAAAGAGAATCAACGAGAGGATTCACCATGTCTGTTATTAAGATGAGCGATCTGGATTTAGCGGGTAAACGCGTACTGATCCGTGCGGACCTTAACGTGCCGGTTAAAGATGGCAAAGTGACATCTGATGCCCGTATTCGCGCGTCATTGCCAACCATCGAAATTGCCCTGAAACAAGGCGCACGCGTGATGGTTACCTCGCATTTGGGTCGTCCTACAGAAGGCGAGTACAACGAAGAGTTTTCTCTGTTGCCAGTAGTTAACTACCTGAAAGAACATCTGAAATCCCCTGTACGTCTGGCTAAAGATTATCTGGACGGCGTTGATGTTGCTGAAGGCGAACTGGTTGTTCTGGAAAACGTTCGCTTTAACAAAGGCGAAAAGAAAGACGACGAAACGCTGTCTAAGAAATACGCTAAGCTGTGTGACATCTATGTGATGGACGCATTCGGTACCGCGCACCGCGCGCAGGCTTCTACCCACGGTGTAGGTAAATTTGCTCCTATCGCTTGTGCGGGCCCACTGCTGTCAGCAGAACTTGAAGCACTGGGCAAAGCGCTGAACAATCCGGCGCGTCCGATGGTTGCTATCGTGGGTGGCTCTAAAGTTTCTACTAAACTGACCGTGTTGGACTCCCTGTCTAAGATCGCTGATAAGCTGATCGTTGGTGGCGGGATCGCGAACACCTTCGTGGCTGCCCAAGGCAACAACGTCGGTAAATCCCTGTACGAAGCAAGCCTGGTTGATGAAGCCAAACGCCTGCTGACTATTTGCGACATTCCTGTCCCGACAGACGTTCGCGTAGCGACTGAGTTCTCTGAGACGGCAACAGCAACCGTTAAGTCTGTTAAAGACATCAAAGATGACGAACAAATTCTCGACATGGGTGATGAGTCTGCTCAACGCCTGGCTGAGATCATCAAAAACGCTAAAACTATTCTTTGGAATGGTCCGGTTGGCGTATTCGAGTTCCCTAACTTCCGTAAAGGAACCGAAATTGTGGCGCAAGCCATTGCTGATAGCGACGGCTTCTCTATCGCGGGCGGCGGCGACACTCTGGCAGCGATCGACTTGTTCGGTATCGCTGACAAAATTAACTACATCTCTACTGGCGGCGGCGCATTCCTTGAGTTCGTTGAAGGTAAAGCACTGCCAGCCGTTGTGATGCTGGAAGAGCGTGCTAAGAAGTAATGAACCTGATCGGGCAGCCTGCATAACGCTGCCCTTTCTTCTATTTCGCACGAGGGGCTGCTCAGTGGAACTCAGGCGAAATAGCAAACCGATTCAAATCCATCTACGGCCGACGCAACAGGACAAAGAACTATGTCTAAAATTTTTGATTTCGTAAAACCAGGCGTCATCACTGGTGATGATGTACAGAAAGTTTTCGCTATTGCTAAAGAAAACAATTTTGCTCTGCCAGCAGTTAACTGCGTAGGCACTGACTCTATCAATGCTGTTCTCGAAGCTGCTGCGAAAGTCCGTTCCCCGGTAATTGTTCAGTTCTCTAACGGCGGCGCTGCGTTTATCGCAGGTAAAGGCCTGAAAACCACCCAACCGCAAGAAGCGGCAATTCTGGGTGCTATCTCTGGCGCGCATCACGTGCACCAGATGGCTGAACACTACGGTGTACCTGTTATTCTGCATACCGACCATTGCGCTAAGAAATTGCTGCCATGGATCGACGGTCTGTTGGACGCGGGCGAAAAACATTTCGCTAAAACTGGCAAGCCACTGTTCTCTTCACACATGATCGACCTGTCTGAAGAATCTCTGGAAGAAAACATCGAAATTTGCAGCAAGTACTTAGCTCGCATGGCAAAACTCGACATGACTCTGGAAATCGAACTGGGTTGCACCGGCGGTGAAGAAGATGGCGTAGACAACAGCCATATGGATGCATCAGCCCTGTACACTCAGCCAAAAGACGTTGATTACGCTTACGAAAAACTGAATGCAATCAGCCCGCGTTTCACTATCGCTGCGTCATTCGGTAACGTGCACGGCGTATACAAACCAGGCAACGTTAAACTGACTCCAACGATTCTGCGTGATTCTCAGGAATACGTTTGCAAGAAACACAACCTGCCTCATAACGCGTTGAACTTCGTGTTCCACGGCGGTTCTGGTTCAACTGCGGCTGAAATCAAAGAAGCAGTCAGCTACGGTGTTATCAAAATGAACATCGACACTGACACCCAGTGGGCTAACTGGGACGGTATTCTGCAGTTCTACAAGAAAAACGAAGCTTACCTGCAAGGCCAACTGGGCAACCCAGAAGGCGCAGACAAGCCGAACAAGAAGTTCTACGATCCACGCGTATGGTTGCGTGCTGCTCAGTCTTCCATGGTGACTCGCCTGGAACTGGCATTCAAAGAACTGAACGCAGTAGACGTTCTGTAATTTCATTTATCTGACCCTATAGTCGGATCGTGATAATTACTAACAAGGGGCTTCGGCCCCTTTTTTAATGCCTATAATGCAGGAATAATAAAACACATACTGCGGGAGAAGAGTTATGCGCCTTGCCCTGATCGCTCTGCTAATCCTGTCGCCGTTGGCTCACGCGGCTGAGCCCATTGTGGATTGCAAGAATGCTAATACGCAGCTGGATATGAATATCTGCGCCAGCCAGGCTTTTAAACGTAGCGATGCCTTGCTCAATCAAGCTTACAAACAGAAGCTGGCACAGCTCAATGCTGACCAGCAGAAAAAATTCAAAGCCGCTCAACGTAGCTGGATAGCGTTCCGTGACAGCGATTGCGATTTCCAGTCTTCCGGCGTTGAGGGTGGCTCAGTACAGCCGATGATTTATTCGGGTTGCTTGCAGCAAAAAACCGAACAACGGACTAAAGAAATCAATGCTTTCCTGCATTGCGAAGAGGGTGATCTGAGTTGTCCGTGATCGCGGCATCCAGTCTGAGACAGTATTATGAAGCCTAAATCCGTCACCCTTGATGACGTTGCGCGTCACGCCGGAGTCTCTTATCAGACCGTTTCCCGCGTGCTAAATCAGGCTGCGCATGTCTCACTGAAAACCCGTAATAAGGTTGAGCAGGCCATGCTGACACTCAATTATGTGCCTAATCGGGTGGCACAACAGCTTGCAGGCAAACGAAGCTATACGCTGGGGCTTGCGACAACGGAACTCGCACTGCATGCGCCTTCCCAAATCGCGTCCTCGGTAAAAACCCGCGCGAGCCAGCTGGGTTTTAACGTGGTTATCTCGATGATTGATACCCTGAGCGTGACCGCCTGTCGTGCTGCTGTCAGTGAGCTGATCGCCCAGCGGGTGGACGGTGTGTTAATCAATGTGCCGCTGGAAGCCACAGAGGCAGAGTCTATCGTGGCGTTCTGCGGGCATCTGCCGGTAATGTTTCTCGACGTCGCGCCCGATGCGCCGGTATGTAAAACGTTGTTTGATCCCCAAGCCGGCGCCAAACAGGGTGTTGAACATCTGCTGCAACTGGGCCATCGGCAGATTGCGCTGCTCACCGGCCCTCTGGCTTCCGTTTCAGCCCGGCTGCGTTATCAGGGGTGGCTGGAGGCGTTGTCCGAGCAGCAGATTGCGCCCTGCGCCACGCACCACGGTGACTGGAGCGCCGCCTCGGGCCATCAGTTGGCAATGTCTCTGTTAAGTCACTCACCGCGTCCCACGGCGATACTGGTCGCCAATGACCAGATGGCACTCGGCGTGCTGCGTGCTGCGCATGAACAGGGTCTGCAGGTGCCGGAGCAAATCTCCGTGGTGGGTTATGATGACACCGAAGACAGCGCCTATTTCCAGCCGCCGCTGACCACCATCAAACAGGATTTCCGCCTGCTGGGGGGGGAGAGTGTGAGCCGGTTGGTTGAGGGACTGGATCAGTACGCTGGCCCGCAAAAAGAGTCGCTGCTTTTGCCAACGTTGCTGGTGGTGCGCAATACCACGGCACAGATGGGATCCTCTTAAGTCTTTCCCCGTGTGAAATGTGATCCGTCCCGCTTTCCCCGCCTCTCCGACTTTACTTCAGGCGCATATCGCCGCATGTTAACTAAAATTGTGAGCGCATAACATTTTTGAGTGAGGCAGCATAATGAACCCTGAAACCGCTAACGGAACGTCTTCACTGGCTACGGTGTTGGTGCGCCGTGACTGGGAAAATCTATCATCGACTCAGCATAACCGTTTACCGGCGCACCCACCGTTTCAGAGTTGGCGTAGTCAGGATTCAGCCAGGCTCGGGCGGGATCCGGCGAGCATCGTGAGTCTAAATGGTGAATGGATGTTCAGCTATTTCAGTCAGCCTGAAAAAGTCCCGGAAGCCTGGCTGCAGAACGATTTACCGGATGCTGACCCCTTAACGGTACCCTCAAACTGGCAGTTGGCCGGGTACGACGCGCCCATTTATACCAACGTTCAATATCCTATTGCGGTCAATCCACCCTTTGTTCCGTCTGAAAACCCGACCGGCTGTTATTCGCTTACCTTTTCTGTCGATGACGACTGGCTGGCCAGCGGCCAGACGCGCATCATTTTCGACGGCGTTAACTCGGCGTTCTATTTGTGGTGCAACGGCCAGTGGATCGGCTATTCGCAGGACAGCCGCCTGCCAGCAGAGTTTGACCTTAGTGCTGCACTGCAACCGGGGGAAAACCGTCTGGCGGTGATGGTGCTGCGCTGGTGCGACGGCAGCTATCTGGAAGATCAGGATATGTGGCGCATGAGCGGGATTTTCCGCGATGTTACTCTGCTGCATAAACCCTCCTGCCAGCTGACCAATGTGCAGGTTCGCACTCATCTGCGTCATGACTTTACTCAGGCCGAGCTGGAAGTGCAGGTTGCCGCGTTTATCACGACTGACGACGCCAGCCAGCATCAGGTGCTAGCGCAGTTGTGGCAGGGTGAGCGCCTTATAGGTGAACTGGCTCAGCGTGTAGGCAGTGACATCATTGATGAGCGGGGCAATTATGCTGAACGCACCACGCTCCGGCTGGCGGTCAGCCATCCCGATTTATGGAGTGCTGAACAGCCCATGCTCTACCGTTTGGTGGTGTCATTACTGACCCCGCTGGGTGAACTGATTGAAGCTGAGGCTTACGACGTCGGCTTTAGGGAAGTGGTCATCAGGGATGGGTTGCTGAAAGTGAACGGTCAACCGGTGCTGATCCGCGGTACCAACCGCCATGAGCACCATCCGGACAATGGCCAGGTGATGGATGAAGCGACCATGCGTCGTGACATCGTGCTAATGAAACAGCACAACTTCAACGCGGTGCGCTGTTCGCACTACCCGAACCATCCGTTGTGGTACAAGCTTTGTGACGAATATGGCCTGTACGTGGTGGATGAAGCCAATGTTGAAACACACGGTATGCAGCCGATGAGTCGTCTGTCAGATGACCCGCGATGGTTCAGCGCTTACAGTGAGCGTGTGACCCGCATGGTGCAGCGCGACCGCAACCACGCCTGCATAATCATCTGGTCGCTGGGCAATGAATCCGGCCACGGTGCCACGCATGATGCACTCTACCGCTGGATCAAAACCAACGATCCAACTCGTCCGGTGCAGTATGAAGGCGGCGGCGCCAATACGGCGGCGACCGATATTATTTGCCCGATGTATGCCCGTGTGGATCAGGATCAGCCGTTCCCGGCGGTGCCGAAGTGGTCGATTAAAAAATGGGTCGGCATCCCAGGCGAGCAGCGTCCGCTGATCTTGTGCGAATACGCCCATGCCATGGGCAACAGCTTCGGTGGTTTTGATAAGTACTGGAAAGCTTTTCGTCAATTCCCACGCCTGCAGGGAGGTTTCGTCTGGGACTGGGTCGATCAAAGCTTGACCCACACGGACGCTGATGGCGTCAGTTATCAGGCCTACGGTGGCGACTTTGGCGACACACCGAATGACCGCCAGTTCTGTATGAACGGGCTGGTGTTCGCTGATCGCACACCGCACCCGTCGTTGTTCGAAGCGCAGCGGGCTCAGCAGTTCTTTCAGTTTGAATTACTCAGTACCGATCCTCTGCGCGTTGAAATCCGCAGCGAATTCCTGTTCCGCCACAGTGATAACGAACAACTGCACTGGCGCGTTGAGCTGGAAGGTAAAACGATTGCCAAAGGTGAGGTGGCGCTGAATATCGCGCCAGGCGGCAAACAGACCGTGGAACTGGGGGCCGTGCTGGCGGCAAAAGGGGCCGGTGAGCTGTGGCTTAATGTGGCGGTTCATCAGCCGCAAGCGACGGCGTGGTCGGCAGCGGATCACCGCAGCGCCTGGGATCAATGGCAACTGCCGCGCGGGTTATCCCTGCCACAAAATCGGTCTGAATCTGGCGAAACCCCCACGCTTTCAGAGCAGGATGACCGGATTGACATCCGTCACGGCCTCCAGCGCTGGCACTTCAGCCGTCAGAGCGGGTTGCTGGAACAGTGGTTTGATGATGGCAAGCCGCAATTATTGACGGCGCTGCGGGATCAGTTTATCCGCGCGCCGCTGGACAACGATATCGGCGTGAGTGAAGTGACGCGCATCGACCCCAATGCCTGGGTTGAGTGCTGGAAAGCCGCGGGTATGTACCAGTTGCAAACGCAGACGCTGAGCGTGCAAGCCGATGAGCTGCGCCATGGCGTGTTACTCACCACCCATCATGCCTTTATGCATCAGGGCGAGGTGCTGCTGACCAGCCGTAAAACTTATCTGTTTAACCGTCACGGAGAAATGCAGCTGGAGGTGACGGTCGATGTGGCTGCCAGCCTGCCCGCACCGGCACGCATCGGCCTGACCTGCCAGTGGGCACAAAATGCGCCGCAGGTGAACTGGCTGGGACTGGGGCCGTATGAAAACTACCCAGACCGCCGTCTGGCTGCGCAATTTGGCCGCTGGGATCTCCCACTTGAGCAGATGTATACCCCGTACGTCTTCCCGACGGAAAATGGCCTGCGCGGTGGAACCCGTGAGCTGAACTACGGCGGATGGAAACTCAGTGGCTCTTTCCATTTCGGTGTGAGCCGCTACAGCCAGCAACAGCTGATGGAATGCTCTCATCGTCATTTATTGCGCGAAGAGCCTGGAACCTGGCTGAACATCGACGGCTTTCATATGGGTGTCGGCGGAGATGACTCATGGAGCCCCAGCGTCAGCCCGGATTTTCTGCTCAGTGCAGGCCATTATACCTACTCGGTTACCTGGAAACGGGTATGAACGCCTGAGAATATTCTCGCAAATGCCTAATTTGGCGGCACTCTTTCACGCTAAAGTGGCATGAACAGAGATTGTTGGTTACCCTTAAAGACTTAAATAAAGCCGCCAGAAGCGGCTTTTCATGCCGGTTTATCTGACTGACCGGGTGGGTAAATTTTTTGGGGTGTTGCGAATGGAAGATTTGAACGTCGTAGGCAGTATCAATAATGCCGGCAATTGGCTGGTGCGAAATCAGGAGTTACTGCTGCATTATGCTGTGAACGTAGTCGCCGCCATTTTCATTCTGATCGTCGGTTTAATTATTGCGCGCGTCTTATCAGGTGCGGTAAGCCGCGTGATGAAACTGCGCGGTATCGACTTGACGGTCTCTGATTTCCTGGCTGCTCTGGTGCGTTATGCGATTATTGCCTTTACGCTGATTGCTGTACTGGGACGCATTGGCGTACAGACCACCTCGGTGATTGCCGTTATCGGTGCCGCCGGTTTGGCCGTCGGTTTGGCACTGCAGGGTTCTTTATCAAACTTTGCTGCCGGTGTATTGCTGGTTATTTTCCGTCCGTTCCGTGCCGGTGAGTACGTTGATTTAGGCGGCGTTGCCGGGACAGTAACGCAGGTACAGATCTTCTCTACTACGCTGCGCACCGTTGACGATAAAGTGATCGTAGTGCCGAACGGCAAGATTATTGCCGGTAATATCATCAACACGTCACGTGAGCCGAACCGCCGTACAGAAATCATCGTGGGTGTGGGTTACGACTCTGATATTGATGTTGTGAAAAAGGTGTTGGGCGATATTATCGCCGCCGACAAACGTATTCAGCATGAGAAGGGCGTTACCGTTCGTCTGAACGAAATGGCGGCTTCGACGCTTAATTTTGTCGTACGTGTCTGGACCACCAATGGTGATGCGCAGGAAGTGAACTGGGATTTGCTTGAAGCATTCAAACGTGCGCTGGATGAGAACAATATCAATATTGCTTATCCGCAGATGGACGTTCACTTGTATCGCGTGGCCGATGCGGCGACCAGCCAGCAGGAAGAGCAGCGCTCTATTGAACAAAAAGGCGTGGAGGAATAACCCTTCCACGGCTATAAAATTACAGGCGCCTGCGGGCGCCTTTTTAATGTCTGCAGCCTACCGGCTGATAATAAGTAAGTCTTATGTAGGATTAGAATTATCAATTTCCGCTAATGCAAAAGCTCGCATACACTGCGCGTCATTCACCTACTGAACCCATTAAGGAAACGACGTGCTGGCAATATTTTTGCAAGGATTGGCGATGAGCGCCGCGATGATTTTACCCATTGGCCCCCAGAATGCGTTCGTCATGAATCAGGGCATCCGTAAACAGTATCACCTGATGATTGCAACCCTCTGCGCCGTCAGTGACGCTGCACTCATTTGTGCCGGTATTTTTGGCGGCAGCGCGCTGCTCAGCCAGTCTCCGACCTTGTTGGCTACTGTCAGCTGGGGCGGTGTGGCCTTTTTACTGTGGTATGGCTGGGGTGCGTTTCGCACTGCTTTCAGTAAAAATCCAGAGTTGGCACAGGCGGAAGTGGCCAAACAGAGCCGCTGGAAAATTGTAGTCAGCATGCTGGCTGTCACCTGGCTTAATCCCCATGTCTATCTGGATACTTTTGTGGTGCTGGGCAGTCTGGGCGGCAGTCTGAGCAGCGATGAACGCTCGTGGTTTGCGCTCGGTGCCGTTTCGGCATCCGCATTGTGGTTCTTCGGCTTGGCGATCCTCGCAGCGATACTCTCGCCGTGGCTCAATACCGGTAAAGTACAGCGCATTATCAATTTTGTCGTCGGTGCGATCATGTGGGGCATCGCCGTACAGCTTGCACGCCAAACCGGCCTTTTTTAAGATTTTGTCACTAATCTTAGTTTCTGTTGCCATCGAATATGCTACGGTTTTGCGGTTAATGAATGTAATGCCATATCTGGAATGATTAAAGGAGGCACTGTGAAATTGAAAGCATTGGCTATGGCCGCGATGTTGGGATTAGGGACGTTACCTGCTGCACTTCAGGCTGCTGAAGTTCCCGCGGGTCCGCATGTGGTCACTTCCGGGACCGCCAGCGTTGATGCAACGCCGGACATTGCGACGCTGGCGATTGAAGTCAATGTCTCTGCCAAAGATGCCGCGTCAGCCAAACAACAAGCTGACCAGCGCGTGGCTGAGTACTTCGCCTTCCTGCAAAAAAACGGCATTGAGAAGAAAGACATCAATGCCGCGAACCTCAGCACTCAGCCGGAATACAATTATCTGAAAGACGGGACATCACAGCTGAAAGGCTACCGTGCTGTACGTCAGGTTCAGGTGACGTTGCGTCAGTTAGACAAACTGAACGATTTGCTGGATGGTGCGTTGAAATCAGGCCTGAATGAAATCCGCTCTATTGAACTGGGCGTGGCGAATCCGGACCGTTTCCGTGACGAAGCGCGCCAGAAAGCCATCGACAATGCTACGCAACAGGCGAAAGCATTGGCAGAAGGCTTCCACGCTAAACTCGGTCCTGTTTACAGCATCCGTTATCATGTGGCGAATTATCAACCAATGCCGGTCGCTCAGATGTTTAAAGCCGCCGCCGCAACGACGCAAAATGATACCGCTGAAACCTACGAACAGCAGAGCATTCACTTTGATGATCAGGTAGATGTGGTGTTCGAAATTCAGCGCTAATGTCCTTTATGATTTAAGTCGCCTTCAGGCAACTCGAATTATTTTGGGGGATGCCCTTGTACAGATAACAAAAAACCCGCCTCGGCGGGTTTTTTGTTATCTACTTTAGGTCAGTCCCGATCGGTGGAAAGTGACACCGCTTTTTGTGCCTCCAATACGCGTAACCTTTCCGTTAGTGCCTGGCGGATGGAGGCATAAGCCGTGCTGCCGAGCGCAAGACGCAAAGGGGGCTTTGCGGCATCGGCGGCGGAAACCATCGCATCTACCGTTTTTACGGCGTCCCCGTTAATGGCAAAATCGCCTGAGGCAACGCCCCGGCGTACTTCACCGGCTGGGGTTTCTTCGTAGCAGGCCATCGTTTTTGCATGATCCAGTCCTTCGGCAAAATTCGTCCCGGTCGGACCGGGCTCGACAAGCAGGAAGTCTATGCCGAAAGGTGCCACCTCCTGAGCTACAGATTCTACAAAGCCTTCGATACCCCACTTGCTGGCGTGATAGAGGCTGAAATTCGGATAGGCGATCTGACCGCCTTCTGATGAAACCTGTACGATTCTGCCGCCACCCTGTGCCCGCAGATGGGGTAAAGCGGCACGGATAAGCTGAATCGACCCCATCAGATTTGTGGCGATCTGCCTGTCGATTTGCTCGTCACTGACTTCTTCGCTAGCGCCGAACAGGCCGTAGCCCGCATTGCTGACCACAATATCAATCCGTCCCATGCGGGTGAAGGCGTTCGCCAGAACCGTTCTGATAGCCTGAGTATCGGTCACGTCGAGTGTGATGACATGCAAACGCTCACCGTGTTTTTTGAGCAGTTCGTCCAGCGCTCCTTGCTTGCGCACCGTTGCCACCACCCGGTCGCCGCGTTCGAGGAGTCGTTGCGTGAGAAGGCGGCCTAGGCCGGTGGAGGTACCGGTGATAAACCATGTTTTTGTCATGTTGCCTGTCCTCGTAAGAGTGAATCAATGGACGTCAGGCATTAAGGATAGGTCAGTGCTATTATTGTGTTAATACCCAATAAATCGCATGAACAGGTGAAAATAAAACACCAATGAATAAACCTACCTTGGCTGAATTAAGAGCTTTTATGGCAGTGGCCGAGCATCGCAGTTTCCGCCGGGCTGCGGATCTGTTGGGGATCACCCGGTCGTCACTCAGCCATACCGTTCGTGGGCTGGAGGATCGTCTGAGCGTGCGACTGCTTCACCGAACGACGCGCAGCGTATCGCTTAGCGAGGCCGGGGACGGTTTGTTAAAACGCCTGGCCCCGCTGATGAGTGATCTCGATGCCGTACTCGGGGATGTGGCTGGGGAGCAAGGGCGTCCGATGGGAGAGCTGCGAATAAATGGCAGCGAGGGGGCTATCCGTTTGTTGTTGCAAGATATTGTGCCTGAATTCATGGCTCGTTACCCTGAGGTGTCACTGGATCTGGTGGCTGAAGGGCGGCTGGTGGATATCATCGAACAGGGATTTGATGCGGGGATCCGTCTTGGAGAGGCAGTGCCGCAGGATATGATTGCCATCCGCATGAGTGCGGACCAGCGCTTTCTCGCCGTGGCTTCTCCTGATTATCTTGCCATTTATCCGGCCCCTGCAACACCGGATGAACTGGTCAGTCACCGGTGTTTGCGGCAAAGATTACCAAGTGGAAAACGTTACCGTTGGGAGTTTCGCCGTCATGGACAGGAAATGGCTATCGATGTTCCGGGGACATTGACACTGGATAACACGCAACTGATGCTTCAAGCCGCTTCAGACGGCCTGGGAATTGCTTATCTGCCTGAAATTTATGTAAATAAGGCGATTAGTGAAGGGCGTCTGGTGGCCGTGCTGGAAGAGTGGTGCCCATTAATTCCGGGGTTGTTTATTTACTTTTCCGGCCACCGACATGTGCCAGCGAGTCTGCGTGCCTTTATCGACCTTGTCCGGGAGAAGAGCGGGTGAAGTAACCCACTCACACCCGCCGGACAGAGGGTGTGATTAATCAGTCCTGACGCAGCACCTGACGGCCATGCGCCAGAAGAGCATCAGTAACTTTACGCATCATGCGGCTTTCCGGGGCGAAACGGTGCCAGAACAACATCCGGCGCTGGAATAATCCCGGCGTGAGGTCGATCAGTTCACCACTTTCCAACTCTTTCTCGATTTGCAGATGCGGGATCATACAGCAGGTGGTGCCTTGTCGGGCCAGCTGCACAAAGGCTTCTGATGAGTTAACGATATGACAGGGTACGCTGCCCGGTGACAGGTCAAAGTTTTGCTGCAGGAAGGCCTGATGCATATCGTCAAGATGGTCGAAGGCCACCGCAGGCGCTTTCAATAGCGCCGACCGGGTGACGCCATTCGGGAAATAGCGATCGGCAAAGGGTTTAGAGCCGACGAACAGATAGTCCAGCGCACCGAGTTGGTCCACCAGGCAGCTTGGCAGAGGTTGCGGCTGGATACTCACCGCCCCGACCACTTCGCCGCGACGCAGACGTTCCTGCGTGCGGGTTTCGTCTTCTACTTGTAAATTGAGGCGGATAGGGGAGTCAACCAGTACAGATTTCAGCGCTGGCAGCAGCCAGGTGGCCAGACTGTCGGCGTTGACCGCCAGCGAGAGGAGCAACGGTGTGTCATTACTGTCGCTGCCGCTGTCATTGCCCAACCACTCTTCTTCCAGCAGTTCAACCTGATGCAACAGCGCCAGCAATTTTTGCCCCTGTTCTGTTGGGCGCGGTGGCACAGTTCGGACCAGTAATGGCTGACCGAATAAATTCTCGAGCTGCTTAATTCGTTGAGATACCGCCGATTGAGTGATGCAAAGTTTCTGCGCAGCACGCTCAAAACCGCGCTCGCGGATCACAGCGTCCAGGGCTTGTAGTGTTCTATAGTCTGGGCGTTTCATCGGAGTTCTGTCCCCTGAATTTAATTTATCCAAATACTATGCCATAGATTTACCGCTTTCGTTGCGGACAAAATGTTCTCGCTCATCAGGCGAATGAGACGATAAGTGTGATCTGCGGCATATCCAAAAGACCCAATTCACGGGGACATGCTTTATAATCACTGGCATCGTCACCTCCCCGAAACCACCCGGTTACTAAGCAGAGAAGCCATAATGACTCAGGAAGAATTAAAGAAAGCTGTCGGTTGGGCCGCTTTGGATTACGTTACTCCCGGCACTATTGTCGGTGTGGGTACTGGCTCCACCGCTGCCCATTTCATTGATGCACTGGGTTCGATAAAGCATCAGATTGAGGGCGCGGTCTCCAGTTCCGATGCCTCTACCGCCAAACTGAAAAGTCTCGGCATTCATGTTTTCGACAGTAACGAAGTGGATCAACTGGACGTGTACGTTGATGGTGCCGATGAAATCAACGGCCAGATGCAGATGATCAAAGGCGGCGGCGCGGCGCTGACCCGTGAAAAAATCATTGCGGCCATCAGTAAAAAATTCATCTGTATCGTTGATGCTTCCAAGCAGGTCGACGTATTGGGTAAATTCCCGCTGCCGGTGGAAGTGATCCCGATGGCGCGTTCTTACGTGGCGCGTGAGCTGGTGAAGCTCGGTGGCCTTCCGGAATACCGCCAGAACGTGCTGACCGACAACGGCAACATCATTCTGGATGTGCATAATTTATCGATCCTCGATGCCATCGCGCTGGAAAATAAGATCAACGGGATTGCAGGTGTGGTTACAGTAGGTCTGTTTGCCAACCGTGGCGCAGATGTCGCGCTGGTGGGCACTCCCGACGGCGTGAAAACCGTTACTCTGAAATAATCCTTACTCAGGCAGCTTTCAGCCTCAAGGGCGATAAGCAGAAGATCTGGCTGTGTCTTTCCTGGCACAGCCAGTCTGTATGCGGTCATAACGCAATGTTATGAAGATGATAATTTTCCCGCTGAATCATCTTTTCTTTGCAGGGCTTAATTTGGTGACTTATGTCACATTTCTTCCTCATACCTCGGTAACATCCGGTGCCATTTTTCTTACCCAGCATTAAATTCTAAAAAGCCATGCACGGGCTGAGCCTTCTGCTGTCTGGCAGGCAATCGTTTGTATTGATGATGGCGAATTTTTTGTTATGTTGGCTGTGTTGCTGCTGAAAAGTAGCCACGTTAGCCGTAAGAAATCGTCGGTCGCAGACATCGTCAGTCAGAAAAATAGGGTCGGGAAATGGCAAAAGTATCACTCGAGAAAGACAAGATTAAGTTTTTGTTAGTGGAAGGCGTCCACCAAAGTGCGGTTGATTCACTCCGTGCAGCGGGTTACACCAATATTGAATTTCACAAAGGTGCTTTAGACACAGAATCGCTGAAAGAATCGATTCGTGATGCGCACTTTGTTGGACTCCGATCGCGTACCCAATTGACGAAAGATGTTTTTGACGTGGCTGAGAAGCTGATTGCCGTAGGCTGTTTCTGTATCGGTACCAATCAGGTTGATCTGGATGCTGCTACCCGCCGTGGGATCCCGGTATTCAATGCACCTTTCTCCAATACCCGTTCGGTTGCTGAAATGGTGCTTGGCGAAATGTTGCTGATGATGCGCGGCATTCCCTCTGCCAACGCCAAGGCCCACCGGGGTATATGGCACAAGCTGGCGGTAGGTTCATTCGAAGCCCGCGGCAAACGTCTGGGGATCATCGGTTACGGACATATCGGTACGCAGCTGGGTATTCTGGCGGAAGGCCTGGGCATGCAGGTATTCTACTATGATATTGAAAGCAAACTACCTTTGGGTAATGCGCAGCCGATTGGCAGCCTGAATGAGTTGCTGCAAACCAGCGACGTGGTCACTTTGCACGTTCCTGAAACAGCCAATACCAAAGACATGATCGGTGCTGAGCAGTTAGCACAAATGAAACCAGGCGCACTGCTGGTTAACGCCTCACGCGGCACGGTCATTGATATTCCGGCCCTGTGTGATGCATTGCGCAGCAAGCATATTTCCGGCGCAGCAATAGATGTGTTTCCGGAAGAACCGGCCACCAATAGCGACCCGTTCCTGTCGCCACTGTGTGAATTTGATAACGTGATCCTGACGCCACATATCGGGGGCTCCACGATGGAAGCGCAGGAAGGTATCGGTCTGGAAGTTGCAGGTAAACTGGCGAAATATTCTGATAACGGTTCAACCCTGTCAGCGGTTAACTTCCCGGAAGCCTCGCTGCCCGCGCATGGCACTAATTCCAGCCGCCTGCTGCATATTCACGAAAACCGTCCGGGCGTGCTGACCAGTATCAACCAGATTTTCGCCGATAAGGGCATCAACATTTCTGCACAGTATTTGCAGACCAGCCCGCAAATCGGCTATGTGGTGATTGACGCTGAAACTGATGTTGCCACTCTGACAAATGCATTGCAGCTGATGAAGGCCATACCGGGAACTATCCGCGCGCGTCTGCTCTACTGATAAATATGTACAAATAATAAAGGCGCCTGCGGGCGTCATGAAATGAACCCCGAAAGTTGATTAACCAACAAGTAGGGGTTTTTCGTTTCTATAGAGATAAGACAGTATCGGGCAGAAGGTGGGTGTTACTTAACGCTTCAAATATTCAGAAGTAACGACATGGTGATCACGCCGCAGAGAAGCAGGGCGCTCATGGTGAGTTCGAACAGGTATCGGCGTAACATCATCCATCAATACCTCATATAAAAACTGGAGAAAAAAACACCCGGCGAGCCGGGTGTTCAATAATCAGTCTTGATATCGGTGAGGAGATACCCTCACTAAGACGTTTTACTTATGCTGCTGGCGTTGCTTTTGCAGCTGGTGCAGCTTTTTTAGCATGTTTCACGTGTTTTTTAGCAGCCTGGGCTTTTTGAGCTACCGGTGCAGCTTTTTTAGCGTGTTTCACGTGTTTTTTAGCAGCCTGGGCTTTCTGAGCTACCGGAGCCGCTTTCTTAGCATGCTTCACGTGTTTTTTAGCCGCTTGCGCTTTCTGTGCAGCTGGTGCTGCTTTCTTAGCGTGTTTTTTGTGTTTCTTGGCAGCCTGGGCTTTCTGAGCTGGTTTCTTGTGTGCTTTTTTAACTACGTGCTTAGCAGGTGCTTTAGCAGCTGGAGCAGCGGTAGTTGAAGCAGCAGGTGCTGGAGCAGCGGTAGTTTCAGCAGCGAAAGCAACAGAAGACAGACCCATTGCAGCGGCGACAACCAGAGCTAATACTTTTTTCATGTTTAATTCCTCAAAAATCTTGGTTTATGTGTGTACCCCACTGCGGGGCCGTTGAGAGAATAATAGGCGTGTCGAACATGGTTGTCCGTGAGTGATTGGTGTCGGCGTGTAACGGGACGTACAAAAACAATAATTCATAATAAATCAATGAATTAAAATTTTTCTTCATTGCGGTAATAAACAAACCATTACGTTAGTTACAACATGGTTAGTGATTTATATACATAAGTACCCGGAAAGCTGTGTTTTACGGGCAGGAGATACAGAGAGAGTTTTATTGCGCTTTATTTACCACTTCCACATTTTGCCGGGCGTGATCACTTCCGGCAGCGGCACATCCCACTCTTCTACCGGTAAGTCGTTTACCTGCTGGCAATCGTGCGCCAGCCCCATCGGATAAGGTCCACCGTTCTGCCAGTTTTCCAGTGTGCGGTCGTAAAAGCCGCCGCCCATTCCCAGGCGCTGGCCGTGCTGATCAAAAGCAACCAGCGGCGTCAGAATAATATCCAGCTGCGAAAGCGGAACAATCTGCGTGACGTCGAGTTGCGGCTCGAGGATTTTAAGACGGTTGCGTATAAGCGGTGTCTGTGGCGTATAGCGCAAAAAAAGCAGATTGCCGGGGGTAAAAGGATGCAGTACCGGCAGACAGAGCTGTTTACCGTCATGCCACAGGCGTGCGATCAGTGGCGCGGTATTGAGTTCACCATCAAAAGAGAGAAATACGGATATCGTTGAGGCGGCCTGAATACGCGAGTGTGCAGCGATACGACGTGCGGCCTGTTGGGCAAAAAGCTGTTGTTGTTCAGGGCTGAGGTTTTTTCTGCGCTGGCGGACTTCGTTTCGAAGGCGTTGTCTGAGTGAGGCATGTTGAGGAGGAAGCGACATAGATACAGAACCAAAAGGGATTGTACCGGAATAAAGAAGGGGGAATCTCCGAGATGCCGTCGCAGGCTGTAACCCTTGAACCCATGGTTCAAGGTGAACGTGCTGTCGCAGTCTTTAGGCTTCTCGGACGGACCGAGCATGCGCACCGATTACGGATCATCACATTCTGTTGGTACTAATTATCGGCTCAGGGGACGGGCCCGCTGGCGAACATCTCAGAGAAATTTTTTACTCGTGGTCGACTGCCTGTGACAAGCGAATCAACCCCTTAAGTTATTGGTAAACTGCACTTATTCGAAAGGTGCCCCTTCACGTTCAGAGATCTTCCCTTGTTCGAGCAGTGCCTGCTCAATCGTCTGTTGCAGCATCCGAATACGTTGCTCCATATTCGACGCATAGTCACGGGTTTTCAACCGTTCCTGAGCAAGTTCGTGACACACATTCAGTGCCGCGATAAAAACTAACTGCTCTGTATTGGTGACTCTAGTGCGAACTTTCAGATCTTGCAACCGCTGATTAAGATCCTCAGCAGCCATGTTCAATGCTTCTTGTTGTTCTGGCGGACAATTCACTCGTAACGAGCGGCCAAAAATTTGAATATCTACCGGTTGTGCAGACATGCCACCTTCCTGCCTTCTTGGAACGCCGCCCCAACCTGACCACTGTATCTCGACACAGCACGTTGGAAGCGACCTCACTATAACTATCTCAATACCAGGTTACAACCCCATGACGAACTGATTGCTGGATGTTTGTCCAGTGCATTTGCCGGCCAAAGTAAGGCTCAACAACTACCGTTCGCTGGTCTGCTAATCTGGTACTACGACTGACCTTGGTGGTAGCATAACACGAACTTAACCGGCCAACGATGGCGAATACGCATGTCTATTGATAATACTTATCCTACTTATGATTCGTTGGATCACGCGCTGAAACAACAATCGATCGCCCTGACGGCGGCAGAAATGCACGGACTGATCAGCGGCTTGCTGTGCGGCGGTAACCGTGACGGCAGCTGGCTGACACTGGTGCACGACCTGACCAACGAAGGGCTGGCCTTCCCCCACACCCTGGCTGATTTACTCCAACAGCTTCGCAAAATTACCGCAGATACGCTCGAAGATGACAGCTTTGAATTCAAAATGCTGATGCCGGATGATGAAAAACCGGTCTTTGAGCGCGCTGATGCACTGGCCGGGTGGGTCAACCATTTCCTGCTTGGTTTAGGCATGATGCAACCTAAACTCGCTAAGGTGAAAGGCGAAGTGGGTGAGGCAATTGACGACCTGCGCAGCATTGCCCAGCTTGGCTATGAAGAAGATGAAGATCAGGAACAGCTGGCCGCCTCGCTCGAAGAAGTTGTCGAATACGTCCGTGTTGCAGCGATTTTGTGCTTTGGCGAATTTAGCCATAGCCATCCGTTGGCACCGGAAAACCCGCAAACGTTGCACTAAACTTTTCATTAATGGCCTCAATGGCTTCATAACAATGAATTAAAACGGTTTCAGGAGATGAAGGGATGACTTTGCACGAATACCAGAATCGTCGTCAGGCGCTGTTAGCCAAGATGGCACCGGGCAGCGCAGCGATTATTTTTGCCGCGCCTGAAGCAACACGTAATGCCGACAGTGAATACCCTTACCGTCAAAGCAGCGATTTCTGGTATCTCACCGGTTTTAATGAACCGGAAGCGGTGCTGATCCTGGTTAAGAGTGATGAAAATCATAACCATAGCGTGCTCTTCAATCGTGTGCGCGACCTGACGGCAGAGATCTGGTTTGGTCGCCGTCTCGGCCAGGATGCAGCTCCGGCAAAGTTGGGCATCGATAAGGCCCTGCCGTTTGATGACATCAATGAGCAGTTATTCCTTCTGCTTAATGGCCTTGACGTGGTGTACCACGCACAGGGGTATTACGCCTATGCTGATGAAATTGTAAACCGTGCGATGGAGACATTACGCAACGGCTTTAAAAAGAACTTGTCAGCCCCGGATACGCTTATCGACTGGCGTCCGATCGTGCATGAAATGCGCCTGTTTAAGTCACCGGAAGAGATTGCCGTGATGCGTCGTGCAGGTGAAATCACCGCTAAAGCGCATACACGAGCCATGGAAAAATGCCGCGCAGGTCTGTTCGAATACCATCTCGAAGGTGAAATTCACCACGAATTCAACCGTCACGGTGCGCGTTATCCTTCCTATAACACCATTGTTGGCAGCGGTGAAAACGCCTGCATCTTGCATTACACCGAAAATGAATCCCAGCTGCGCGACGGCGATTTAGTGCTGATCGACGCAGGCTGCGAATATCAGGGCTATGCCGGTGATATCACCCGCACCTTCCCGGTGAGTGGTAAATTCAGCAAAGAGCAGCGTGAAATCTACGACATCGTGCTGGCAGCGGAATACAAAGCGCTGGAAATTCTTGGCCCCGGCAGCAGCATGCAGGCGGCGACGGAAGGTGCCGTGCGCGTGATGATCGCAGGGCTGGTGAACCTTGGTATCCTCAATGGCGACGTCGATACTCTGTTCAGCGAGCAGGCGCATCGTCCGTTCTTTATGCATGGTCTGTCGCACTGGTTGGGGATGGACGTTCATGACGTCGGCCACTACGGCAGCGTTGACCGCAGCCGTACGCTGGAACCAGGTATGGTGATCACCGTCGAGCCGGGCCTGTACATCGCACCAGATGCTGACGTACCTGAAGCCTATCGCGGTATCGGGATCCGTATCGAAGACGATATTCTGATCACCACAGACGGCATCGAAATCTTCACCGGCGACGTCGTAAAAGAAGCCGATGACATTGAAGCGCTGATGGCGGCGGCACGGAAATAATATGAGCATCATTATTGTTGGCGGCGGAATGACCGGTGCCACGCTGGCGCTGGCCGTTTCTGCGCTGACGAAAGGCCGGCTGCCAGTGCATCTGATAGAAGCTTCTGCACCAGCGGGTAATACACATCCTGGATTTGATGCTCGCTCAATCGCGCTGGCGCAGGGCACCTGTCAGCAGCTGGCGCGCATTGGGTTGTGGTCGGCGCTGGCGGATATCGCCACGCCGATCAGCGACATTCATGTCAGCGATCGCGGCCACGCGGCTTTCGTCAATCTCAATGCTGCGCATTACGGCGTTGAGGCGCTGGGGCAGGTGGTTGAGCTGCATGACGTAGGCCAACGTCTGTTTGCCCGGCTCGCGCAGGCGCCGGGTGTCACTGTGCACTGTCCTGCCAAAGTGGTGGACGTCAGCCGTTCACAGGACACCGCGACGGTTACCCTTGATAACGGGCAGCAGCTCACGGCGCAAGCACTGGTAGCGGCCGACGGCACTCATTCCCAATTGGCAAAAGCGTGCAACATCACCTGGCAGCAAGAAGATTATGCGCAGGTGGCGGTGATCGCTAATATCGCTACCAGCGAACCGCACCGTGGCCGTGCCTTTGAGCGCTTTACGGCGCATGGCCCGCTCGCGCTGCTACCGATGTCCAAAGGGCGCAGCTCGCTGGTATGGTGTCATCCACGCGACGCCAAGGCGCAGATCGATGGCTGGAGCGAAGAGCAATTCCTTACTGAACTGCAAACAGCCTTCGGCTGGCGGCTGGGCAAAATGCAGCAGGCGGGGACGCGGTTCAGCTATCCGCTGCAATTAAAAACGGCCAATAATCATATCAGTCACCGCCTGGCGCTGGTCGGCAATGCGGCGCAAACCCTGCATCCAATCGCCGGACAGGGCTTTAACCTTGGTTTACGTGACGTCATGACGCTGGCCGAAACGCTGGCCGCCGCGCACCATTCTGGTCAGGACGTCGGCAGTTACCGCGTGCTCAGCGGTTATCAGCAGCGCCGCCAGCCAGACCAGCAGGGGACGGTGGGCGTGACTGACGGTCTGATCCATCTTTTTGCCAACCGCTACGCTCCGCTGATGCTCGGGCGCAATCTGGGCCTGCTGGCCATGGAGGGCATTACGCCTTTGCGCGATGCTTTCACCCGTCGCACGCTCGGTTGGGTTAGTCGGTAAGCCCAGCTTGACGCTTTACAGGAAAAATTATGCAATCTTTTGATGTGGTTATCGCCGGTGGCGGCATGGTCGGCTTAGCGCTGGCCTGCGGATTACAGGGCAGCGGGCTGCGGATTGCGGTGCTGGAGAGCCAGCAGCCGGATCTCAACTCACCCTTACCGGAAAAGCCAGGCCTGCGCGTATCGGCGATCAACGCCGCCAGCGAGCGTCTGCTTACGCATATCGGCGCGTGGGATAATATCATCGCGCAGCGCGCCAACGCCTATCAGGGGATGGAAGTCTGGGACCGCGACAGTTTCGGTAAAATCGCCTTCCGCAGTGAAGAATATGGTTTCAACCATCTCGGTCATATTATTGAAAATCAGGTCATTCATCGTGCCCTGTGGCAGAAAGCGGAGCACTCCTCTGACATTACCTTGCTGGCACCGGCGACCCTGAAAAACGTGGCATGGGGCGAAAATGACGCCTTTATTACCCTCAATGATGACCGCCAGCTCAGCGCACGTCTGGTGGTTGGCGCGGACGGCGCGCAGTCGTGGCTACGTCAGCACGCCGACATTCCTCTGACTTTCTGGGATTACCGCCATCACGCGCTGGTAGCCACAATCCGCACCGCCGAACCGCATCAGTCGGTAGCGCGTCAGGTATTTCATGGCGACGGTATTTTGGCGTTTCTGCCGCTGGCCGATCGTCATTTGTCTTCCATTGTCTGGTCGGTCTCGCCGGACGAAGCACAGCGTCTGGCGTCTCTGCCTGAGGAAGGATTCAATAAAATCCTCGCCAGCACTTTTGATCTGCGCCTCGGCGTGTGTCAGGTGGAAAGTGAGCGTCAGACCTTCCCGCTGACCGGCCGCTATGCGCGCAGCTTTGCAGCGCAGCGCCTGGCATTGGTGGGTGATGCGGCACATACCGTGCATCCGCTGGCCGGGCAGGGCGTCAATTTAGGGTTTATGGATGCCGCTGAACTGACGTCTGAAATCAAACGTCTGCAACGCGAAGGTAAAGATTTTGGCCAGCATATGTATCTGCGCAACTACGAGCGCCGCCGCAAACACAGCGCCGCGCTGATGCTGGCAGGTATGCAGGGTTTCCGAGAACTGTTTAATGGCGAGAATCCGGCGAAGAAATTGCTGCGCGATATTGGTCTGACGTTGGCGGATTCCCTGCCAGGCGTGAAGCCAAAACTGGTTCGTCAGGCCATGGGCCTGAATGATTTGCCAGAGTGGTTGCAGGAAGAGACGTTTCGATTGAAATAATCTAATTCCAGTGAAGATTTTCCATTACTTTTAATAATGCGAGGCCGGGGAGCTCATTCTGCAAATGGTGAGAAATCTGGCCTCAGCGTTATATAACATCGATATTTTTGTAGTTCATTTGTAGATTTTGCGCCACAAACCCCATTTTTACAGTCAAAAACTCTGCACAATCCCCCTCGGGCATTCCTGACTTTCCCGCGCTGTGTATATTTTATCTTATGGTTAGCCGGCGTGTTCAGTGATAAGTTCAGGCGAGGGTATCGTTTGCGCTCCCTGTCATTTTTGAATTTTCAGGCAGCATTTTCGTCATGAGGGATAAGATGGTTCAGCAGACTCAGCTTTATGAACAACACGTTGCGTGCGGTGCGCGTATGGTCGATTTCCATGGCTGGATGATGCCGTTGCACTACGGTTCACAGCTGGATGAGCATCACGCCGTGCGTCAGGACGCCGGTATGTTTGACGTCTCCCACATGACCATCCTTGATTTACACGGTGCCCGTACCCGTGAATTCCTGCGTTATCTGGTGGCAAACGACGTCGCCAAACTCACCGTTCCAGGCAAAGCGCTCTATACCGGGATGCTCAATGCGTCCGGCGGCGTGATTGATGACCTCATCATCTACTTCCTCACTGAAGACTATTTCCGCCTGGTGGTGAACTCCGCCACCCGCGACAAAGATCTGGCATGGATTTCGCAACATGCCAAAGCCTATAACGTTGAACTGACCGTCCGTGATGATCTGGCGCTGATCGCCGTACAAGGCCCGCAGGCCAAAGAGAAAGCTGAAACCCTGTTGACTGATGCGCAAAAAGCCGCTGTTGCAGGCATGAAGCCGTTCTTCGGCGTGCAGTCGGGTGACTTGTTTATCGCTACCACTGGCTATACCGGTGAGGCGGGTTATGAAATTGCCCTGCCGCAGGAACAGGCCGCTGATTTCTGGCAGAAGCTGCTGGCAGCGGGCGTAAAACCGGCGGGCCTCGGCGCACGCGACACACTGCGTCTCGAAGCCGGTATGAATTTATACGGTCAGGAGATGGACGAAGGCATTTCCCCGCTGGCGGCCAACATGGGCTGGACGATCGCCTGGGCACCGGAAGATCGTGACTTTATTGGCCGTGCTGCGCTGGAAAAACAGCGCGAGCAAGGTACAGAACAGCTGGTCGGCTTGATCATGACCGAAAAAGGCGTATTACGTAATGAGCTGCCGGTGCGCTTCACTGATGCAGCGGGTAATGCGCAGGAAGGGATTATTACCAGCGGCTCATTCTCGCCGACGTTGGGTTACAGCATTGCACTGGCCCGCGTGCCGGCGGGTATCGGCGAGCACGCCGTGGTCCAGATCCGTAACCGCGAAATGCCGGTGAAAGTCACCAAGCCAGGTTTCGTGCGTAACGGTAAATCGCTGGTTCAATAAAGAATTCGTCATTATAAATTAGCTAATTAACAATGAATTACCGAAATTATTGGAGAACGATATGAGCAATGTTCCAGCAGAACTTAAATATGCCGCATCACACGAGTGGGTGCGTTCAGAAGGTAATGGCGTATACACCGTAGGTATCTCTGAGCACGCGCAGGAATTACTGGGCGATATGGTGTTCGTCGATCTGCCAGAAGTAGGCCGCGTTGTCACCGCCGGTGAAGACTGCGCTGTGGCGGAATCAGTGAAAGCCGCGTCTGACATCTATGCACCAATCAGCGGTGAAATTATCGCGGTAAACAGTGAACTGGAAGGTTCACCGGAGCTGGTAAACAGCGCACCTTACGGTGACGGTTTCCTGTTCCAGATTCAAGCGTCTGATGAAAGCGAAGTTGCAAAATTGCTTGATGCAGATGCGTATTTAGCTTCTACCGAAGACTAATGTTTTACCCGCCCCGCCTTTATTGGCGGGGCGATATTTATCGCCCGTAGCTTTGTCAGTATCCCCCGACACCTCCATGCAGATTTCAGGAATGCGTAGCAAATGACTCAGACTCTCAGCCAACTCGAAAACAGCGAAGCGTTTATCGGCCGCCACATTGGCCCGTCTTCACAGCAGCAACAACAAATGCTGGAAACTGTCGGTGCCGACTCGTTAAATGCCCTGATCCAGCAAATTGTGCCGGTGGATATCCAACTGCCGGGGCCTCCGGCCGTCGGCGATGCGGCCACTGAACATCAGGCATTGGCTGAGTTGAAAGCGATTGCCAGCCAGAACCAACGCTACAAATCCTATATCGGTATGGGCTATACAGCGGTACTGATGCCACCCGTGATCCAGCGTAACATGCTGGAAAATCCGGGCTGGTACACCGCCTATACACCTTATCAGCCAGAAGTGTCACAGGGTCGCCTTGAAGCGCTGCTGAACTTTCAGCAACTTACCCTCGACCTGACCGGTCTGGACTTAGCCTCCGCTTCTCTGCTCGATGAAGCCACCGCCGCCGCTGAAGCGATGGCGCTGGCAAAAAGGGCCAGCAAGCTGAAGAATGCCAACCGCTTCTTTGTGGCTGACGACGTGCATCCGCAAACGCTGGACGTAGTACGCACCCGCGCCGAGACATTTGGTTTCGACATCATTGTCGATAAAGCTGAAAAAGTGCTCGAGCTGGAAGGTGTATTCGGCGTACTGCTGCAACAGATCGGCACCACCGGCGAGGTACACGATTACCGTGCGCTGCTGGCTGAGCTGAAATCCCGCAAAATTATCACCAGCGTTGCCGCCGACATCATGGCGTTAGTGCTGTTAGCGGCACCAGGCACACAGGGCGCTGACGTGGTCTTCGGTTCGGCGCAGCGCTTTGGCGTGCCGATGGGCTACGGTGGTCCGCACGCGGCCTTCTTTGCCTGTATTGATGAATTCAAACGCTCTATGCCGGGCCGTATTATTGGCGTTTCGCGCGACGCGGCGGGCAACACGGCACTGCGTATGGCGATGCAGACCCGCGAGCAACATATCCGCCGCGAAAAAGCCAACTCCAACATCTGTACCTCGCAGGTTCTGCTGGCCAATATTGCCAGCCTGTATGCGGTATTCCATGGCCCTGAAGGCCTGAAGCGCATCGCGAGCCGCATTCACCGCCTGACTGACATTCTGGCCGCTGGCCTGAAAAAAGGCGGTCTGAACCTGCGTCATGACACCTGGTTCGATACGTTGACCGTGGAAGTGAAAGACAAAGCCGCCGTGCTGGAACGCGCGCTGAGCTTCGGTCTCAACCTGCGTACCGATATTCACGGTGCGGTCGGTATCACGCTTGATGAAGCGACCTCACGTGAAGATGTGCAGATCCTGTTTGCTGCCCTGCTGGGTGACGATAACGGTCTGGACATCGACCAGTTAGATAAAGCTGTCAGCACCGACAACGCATCGATCCCGGCCGCCCTGCTGCGTGTGGATCCGATCCTGACTCATCCAGTGTTCAATCAGTACCACAGCGAAACCGAGATGATGCGTTACATGCACCGTCTGGAGAAAAAGGATCTGGCGCTGAATCAGGCGATGATCCCGCTCGGTTCGTGCACCATGAAGCTGAACGCCGCCGCCGAGATGATCCCGATCACCTGGCCGGAGTTCTCCGACCTGCACCCGTTCTGCCCGATCGAACAGGCGGGCGGTTATCAGCAGATGATCGGCCAGCTTTCCCAGTGGCTGGTACAGTTGACCGGTTATGACGCGGTTTGTATGCAGCCAAACTCTGGCGCACAGGGCGAATACGCGGGCCTGTTGGCTATTCGTCGTTACCACGAAAGCCGTAATGAAAGCAGCCGCCACATCTGTCTGATCCCAAGTTCTGCGCACGGTACCAACCCGGCGTCGGCGCAAATGGCCAGCATGACCGTGGTGGTTGTCGCCTGCGATAAACAAGGCAACATCGATTTAAGCGACCTGCGTGAGAAAGCGGCGCAGGCCGGTGACGCGCTGTCCTGCATCATGGTGACTTACCCGTCTACCCATGGCGTATACGAAGAAACCATCCGCGAAGTATGCCAGATCGTCCATCAGTACGGCGGTCAGGTGTATCTCGATGGTGCGAACATGAACGCCCAGGTCGGCATCACCACGCCGGGTTACATCGGCGCAGATGTCTCGCACCTCAACCTGCATAAAACCTTCTGTATCCCTCACGGCGGTGGCGGCCCGGGCATGGGCCCAATCGGTGTGAAAGCGCATTTGGCCCCGTTTGTTCCGGGCCACAGCGTGGTGCAGATTGACGGCGTACTGACTCAGAACGGTGCAGTCTCTGCGGCACCTTTCGGCAGCGCGTCGATTCTGCCAATCAGCTGGATGTATATCCGCATGATGGGGGCTGAAGGTTTGAAACAGGCCAGCCAGGTGGCGATTCTCAATGCCAACTACATCGCAACGCGCCTGAAAGATGCCTATCCGGTGCTCTACACCGGCCGTGATGGCCGCGTGGCGCACGAATGTATTCTGGATATCCGTCCATTGAAAGAAGCGACCGGTATCAGCGAAATGGATATCGCCAAGCGTCTGATTGACTTCGGTTTCCATGCGCCAACCATGTCTTTCCCGGTTGCTGGTACGTTGATGGTTGAGCCAACCGAGTCTGAAAGCAAAGTAGAAATCGACCGCTTTGTGGATGCGCTGCTGGCTATCCGCTCTGAAATCGAGCGCGTTGCGAAAGGCGAATGGCCGCTGGAAGATAACCCGCTGGTTAATGCCCCGCATGTTCAGGCCGAACTGGTCAGCGAATGGTCACACCCGTACACCCGTGAACTGGCGGTCTTCCCGGCAGGCAGTGATAACAAATACTGGCCAGCGGTGAAGCGTCTTGATGACGTGTACGGAGACAGGAATTTGTTCTGTTCCTGTGTACCGATGAGTGATTACGAGTAAGGCTCGTTTTTTCTGACTGAGTCAGTCTGAGTCAATTTCGGTTTTTTAGGTGCAATGATCACATCACTCACCGCGCCGAAACCGAGCAAAGGGGGAAGTGCTTTCCCCCTTTGCATTCCCCCCCGCTTTTTTCACTCCGCGCTACCGCTAAATTGGGATGGACGTGTTTCAGGTATTTCTGTTATAGCCGCAAAATGTCGCCGCTTAGGCGGTTCCCGAATTTCAGGTTTCGAGCCTTGTGGTCTCGAACCATTCATTCGGCGTCATTTTTGAATGCGGCCCTGGCTTTTTAATTCACAACCTCGCCACTTTTGACTTAGTGTTTTGATTTAAAAAACCAACATGGCGCGCTCAAAAATCTTGCTGAATGGAGTGGCTTCGAGACCTGTGGCTCGAAGACCGAGTGAAGGTACCGCGAAGCGGCAAGATTTTGCGCCACCCACGATAATTACAGAATGCGTCCTTCGTCCCAGCGGTAGCGCGCAGTTAAAAAAGCTCGGATTGTTAAGGCCCGAGCGACTGCGGGCCTTGACGCGGGTTTGGGCGGCAGCCCAAGGTTTGCCGGTGTGGGCCGGCGCCCACGGTGTTGACGTTGATTTAAGGGGTTTTAAGGACGCAACCTTAACTATCGTGCTCTACAATTTGCTCACTTTCCAAAAGGAGTCCCCAATGAATAGCGTAGCGTTAGTCACCGGCGCCAGCCGTGGTATTGGCCGTGCAACAGCCCTCCTCCTGGGACAACAAGGTTACGCCGTCGGCATCAATTACCTCAGTAATGAAACCGCCGCGCAGGGCGTCGTCGATGAAATCGTAAAAGCCGGTGGCAGAGCCATCGTCCTTCAGGCTGATATCGCCGAGGAAGCCGAAGTCGTTGCCATGTTCCAACGGATAACCGGTGAATTCGGGCCGATCACCGCGTTGGTCAACAACGCCGGGATCCTGTTTCAGCAATCGACTATCGAAAACCTCAGCGCCGCTCGTATCAACAAAGTGCTGTCCACCAACGTGACCGGTTATTTCTTATGTTGCCGGGAAGCAGTGAAAATTATGTCGCATCGTCATGGCGGGAATGGCGGAGCGATTGTGAATGTCTCTTCGGCGGCATCCCGTCTGGGGGCTCCGGGTGAATATGTGGATTACGCGGCATCGAAAGGCGCGGTTGATACCCTGACCACCGGCCTGGCACTGGAAGTCGCGGCCTACGGTATCCGTGTTAACTGCGTGCGTCCCGGTCTGATCTACACCGACATCCACGCCAGCGGCGGCGAACCGGGGCGCGTGGATCGCGTGAAGGCTAACCTGCCGATGCAGCGCGGTGGTCAACCGGAAGAGGTGGCGCAGGCCATTGCGTGGCTGCTGTCAGATTCCGCTTCTTATGTGACTGGCAGTTTTCTTGAGCTGGCGGGCGGAAAGTAAATCCCCTTTCGCAACGCCTCAAGCGCCTCAGGGCGCTTTTTTTATGCCCAAACGGTCACGTCCACATAAACGGTCATTTTCGGTCATTGTTGGGCGCGAGGATTTGTGACCGTTTACTGAAATCTCCCTGTCTGCTTGCAAGCCAAAAGACGATTTAATGGCGGCCCCGCCACAGATCCAAAATTTAACATTTCATCTCATCTCATCTTTTCGTGACAACTATCACATGACCAGCGCAACGCCAAGAGTGCGCGGTCGCCTTTGAGGCACCCCGCATTCCGCTTTCTACGGTCTGCGTATCCTATTGAACATCGGGAAGAGGAAAAAACATGCTGCCTGTAGAACGTCATCGTTTTATTACTGAAGTCCTCGCACAAAGAGGGCGTGTGCTGGTGCAGGAAGTGGCCGAGCTGTGCCACATCTCGCTGGAAACGGCTCGGCGGGATCTGGCACTGCTGGAAAAGCGCGGAATGTTATTACGCAGTCACGGTGGGGCGGTGTTTGTGGAACATCAGCCGGCTGAAAAGCACTACGTGCCCTCGCAGATTGAGCAGGGAGAATCGTTCCGCGACCGCAGCAATCAGTCGCCGGACAGCAAAACCCGCATTGCCAAACGGGCATTGCAGTTAATTAATTCCGGCGATTGCCTGCTGCTCGACAGCAGCTCGAGTAGCTGGTTTCTGGCGCGGCAGCTGCCGGATATCCCGCTGGTGGTGCTGACTAACTCGCTGCATATCATTCAGACGCTGGCGGTGAAAGCTAACGTCAGAACCATCGGCCTCGGCGGCGAGTACTCGGCCAAGTACGAAGATTTCATCGGCATTTATGCCGAACAGATGCTGAAAGAGTTCGTCATCAACAAGATGTTTTTCTCCTGCCACGGCATCAGCCATGAAGGGGGAATTCGCGAGAGCAACGAGCACCACGCCCGGCTCAAACAACAGATGCTGCTCTCCTCAGAACACAAAATTTTGCTGGCCGATGCCAGCAAATTCGGCCGCCGCTCTTTTGCGCGGATTTGCCACTACCGGGAAATAGACACACTGATCACGGATCATCTGGATGATGAGGAATTCCGGCAGGAGCTGGCCTGGAGCAACGTCAACGTGATTGAAGTTGCCCCTTCACCCCTACAAAAGAAAACCAAAAACAGCCGCGGCGTTGCCTGAGTTTATAAAGCAGCGACCGGGGAAAAATAGAACATCTGTGGAGAAACATCATGAAAAAGTCCGTACTTGCCTGTTTGTTCGCTTCAGCACTGTTATCTGTTTCAGCGGTTCATGCTGCTGACAAAATCCGTATGGGCGTGGTGGTAAAAGTGGGCGGCAACGCCTGGTTTAACGCCATGGAAGTGGGCATAAAAAGTGAAGCGGCAAAAAGGGGCATCGATGCCTGGCAGGTCGGGCCGACCAGCGCGGATCCGGCGTTGCAGGTGCGCGCTATTGAGGATTTGATTGCGCAAAAAGTGGACGTGATCGGCGTGGTGCCGAACGACGCCAAAGTGCTGGAACCGGTGCTCAAGCGCGCCCGTGATGCCGGTATTAAAGTCATCGTACATGAGTCGCCGGACCAGAAATACGCCAACTGGGACTTCGAAATGGTCGATGCCACCCAGCACGGTATCAACCATATGATTGCGCTGGCTGAGTGTATGAAAGAGACGGGCGATTACGCGGTTTACGTCGGTAGCCTGACGGTGCCTTTGCATCAGAAATGGGCTGACGCGGCGGTGAATTACCAGAAAGAGCACTATCCGAACATGCATCAGGTGGGCGACAAGTTTGGCGTGGGCGAATCCCTCGACGACACCATCCGCACCACCAATGACCTGATGTCCAAAGACCCGAACCTGAAAGGTATTTTGGCGATCGGTTCGCAAGGCCCGATCGGCGCCGGTCGGGCAGTACAAAACCGTGGCAAAAATGGCGACGTCTGCGTCTACGGTCCATTTAGCCCGGGACAGGGGGCCTCTCTGGTGAAAAGCGGCGCGATTAACGGCGGCTTTATCTGGAACCCGATGGTGGCCGGTGAAATCTTTGTACGCATCGCCGACATGATGGAAAAAGGTACGCCAATCACCGATGGCATGGACATCGAAGGCATGGGCAAGGTGAAAGTTGATGAGGCGACGCACACCATCCTCGGCAATAAAACCGAAAGTCTCGACAAGGCGAACTTGCCGAAACTGGTCAAAATGGGGCTCTGATGATGGCGACCTCCGAGATTATCCAGACAGACAACGCGCCGCTGATTGACGTTCAGAATCTGTCGGTGACCTTTGGCGGCCAGCGGGCGCTCAACGATATCGCCCTGCGGCTGATGCCCGGCGAAGTGCACTGCCTGGCGGGCACCAACGGCTGCGGAAAAAGTACGTTGATCAAAGTGATCTCGGGGGTTTATCAGCCGGATAACGGCTGTCAGATCACCTTGGGCGGTCAGCTCTTCAGCAAGCTCAGCCCGGATCAGGCGCGCCAGTTTGGTGTTCAGGTGATCTATCAGGATCTGTCGCTGTTTCCGAACCTGAGCGTGGCGGAAAACATCGCCTTCGATCACAACCTGCAAGGGCTGATGGGCTGGTACCGCCCGTCACGCCTGCGTGACACCGCCAGCCGTATTCTCAGCGAGCTGAATTATCAGTTGGATCTCGACGCCAACGTGGCGTCCTTACCTATTGCCCAGCGTCAGCAGGTGGCGATTTGCCGTGCGCTGGTGGCTGATGCGCGCTTAGTGATCATGGATGAACCGACCGCGTCGCTGACCCGTACCGAAGTCAACCAGCTGCTGCGCACTGTACATTACCTGAAAAACAAAGGGATCAGCGTAGTGTTTGTCAGCCACCGTCTGGACGAAGTGCTGGAGATCTCCGACAGCGTGACGGTCATTCGTGACGGCAAAAAAGTCGGCACTTATCCGGCGGCGGAAGTCAGCAGCGAACGCCTGACCGAGCTGATGACCGGCCTTAAACTCGACTACCGCCTGAAAGCCGCCAACCTCAATGACCAGCGCATCATGCTGGAGACTGACAAACTCAGCCGCGCCGGGCAGTACCACGACGTCAGCTTCAAACTGCACGCCGGGGAAGTGCTCGGCTTGTGCGGCTTGCTGGGGTCCGGGCGCACCGAGCTGGCGCTGAGCCTGTTCGGCATGACCAAACCGGACAGCGGCAAAATCTACCTCGACAGCAAACCGGTGCGTTTTCGCGGCCATGAAGACGCAATCAAATCCGGCATCGGTTATGTCTCGGAAGACCGGCTAACGCTCGGGCTTATTCAGCAGCAGTCGGTCGGGGATAACACTGTACTGGCAATCATGGATCAGCTGCGCAGCCGTTTTCACCTGATCGACGAATACCGCAAAAACAAAATCATCCAGCAGTGGATCGAAAAACTGGGCGTCAAAGTCGCCAATCCGCATCAGGCGATCTCTACGCTCTCGGGCGGTAATCAGCAAAAGATCGTACTGGCGAAATGGGTGCTGACGCAGCCGAAGATCCTGATCCTCGACTCGCCTACCGTCGGCGTAGATGTCGGTGCCAAAGCCAGTATTTATCAGCTGATCCATCAACTGGCCGAAGAGGGGATTTCGATCCTGCTGATCTCCGACGAAGTGCCGGAAGTTTACTTCAACTGCGATCGCGTTTTGCACTTTAGCGAAGGCACGGTGAAGGGCGAATACCTGCCTGGCAACATCACCCAACAACAACTTGCGGAGGCGGTGAATGCTTAATCTCAACCGGTTACGCCCGGCCAGCAACGAAGGCTATCTGGCCTGGGTTCTGGTGGTGGTGATCGTCACGTTTTCTCTGCTCAGCGACCAGTTCCTGACCCTGCAAAACCTGTTGGATCTGTCAGAAAGCTACGCGGTCAGCGGCATTTTTGCCCTCGGTCTGTTCGTGGTGCTGGTGACCGGCGGCATCGATATCTCCTTTGCTGCCGTCGCCTCGGTGGTGCAGTACGCCATCGCCACGCTGGCCATTCATTATGGTCTTACCAGCCCGACCGGCACTATTTTACTGGCGATCGCGATCGGCTCCATCTTCGGCATGATCAACGCCATTTTGATCTACTGCCTGCGGATTGTGTCGATCATCGTCACCATCAGTATGCAGTCGCTGCTGTTTGGCATGCTGATGTGGCTGACCAACGGCACCAGCCTGTATGACCTGCCGGATTGGCTGGTGACGCCGCTGCAGGTGCTGCCGTTTAACGTCGGTACCCAGCACTATCAGATTGGCCTGCCGCTGATGGTGATGCTGGCGGTAGCCGGGCTGACCTGGCTGCTGCTGAACAAAACGCATCTGGGCCGCCAGCTGTTTGCCGTTGGGGGTGATCAGGAATCGGCGCGGCGCATCGGTATTCGCGTGGGGGTGTTGCACCTGTTCGCCTACGGCTATCTCGGTGCCATGGCGGCCATCGGCGGGCTGGTGCAGGTCTACCGCGTCGGGGAAGTGGTGCCGAATGCGCTGGTCGGCGGTGAACTTGACGTGCTGGCGGCGGCGGTACTCGGTGGTGCCAGCCTCAACGGCGGCAAAGGCAGCGTCGGTGGCACGCTGATGGGCGTCTTCCTGATCGGTCTGCTGAAAAACGGGCTGAACCTGATCGGCGTCTCTAACTACTTCATGAACATCGTAATCGGCGTCGTGATCGTGGTGGCTATCACCGTTACGCACTACAAAAAACGCAAAGAAACCGATGTCGGCTTCGCCTGAGGAATTGCCATGTTAACCAAAACCAAGAGTCTGAAGATGAAACCGCTCTCCTCCAAATCCGGCGGCAACGGGCCGCGTTTTAACATCGACAGCACTACGCTGAGTCTGAGCCTGCTGTTGGTCCTGGTGATCGTCGGTTTCAGTATTGCGATGCCGGGCCGCTTCTTCACGGATTCTACCTTCATGAGCGTCGCGTTTCAGCTGCCGGAGCTCGGCCTGCTGACGCTGGCGATGTTTATTCCGATCCTCAGCGGTGGCCTGAATTTGTGCATTATCGCCACCTCTAATCTGACCAGCCTGCTGATGGCCTGGGTGTTTCTCACCTGGCTGCCGCCGCAGGCCAGTCTGGCGCTGCAGGCGGTGTGGCTGACGGTCGCGCTGGTCGGCGCGATGATTCTGGCAATTGCCATCGGCATGCTGACCGGTGCGCTGGTGGCCTACGTGGGCGCACATCCCATTTTGGTGACGCTGGCGACCATGACCATGGTGAACGGCATCGGCATCTATTTATCACGCGGCGCGGCCATCAGCGGCATGCCGGACATCGTGCGCTATATCGGTTCGGACACCCTGCTGGGCATCCCGGTGCCGCTGATCATTTTCCTCGCCACGGCGGTGTTGATCGCCGTGTTTTTAGAGCGCACCCGCCTTGGCAAATACATCTACATGAGCGGCAGCAACATCAACGCCACCCATTTCAGCGGCGTGAATACTCACCGCGTACTGATCGCTATCTACGTCCTTTCCAACATGTTATGCGTGATCGCCGGGCTGGTGATGATGGCGCGCTTTAACTCGGCGCGCATGGGCTACGGCGACTCCTACCTGTTGCTGACCGTGTTAGCGATCATCTTAGGGGGCACGGATCCTTTCGGCGGCTTTGGCCGCGTCACCGGCGTGGTGCTGTCGCTGATTGTTTTACAGGTGATTTCAACCGGCCTGAACCTGCTCAACGTCAGCCCGCACTTCAGTCTGGCGATGTGGGGCGCAGTACTTATTGTGGTGCTGGCGCTGAAATTCTTCCGCCAGCGCTTTATGCAAAAGAGAGCCAGCCGTATCAGCGCCGCCAAAGCGCGGGCGGCCCTTCCTTAGCGTACGTCTATAAACCCAATAATTTTCATTGCCTCTGACTTTAGGAAAACATCATGGAATACAAAATTTCGCCGTCGCTGATGTGCATGAGCCTGATTGATATCAAACAGCAGCTGGCGGTGCTCAACCGCCGCGCTGACATGCTGCACATCGACATCATGGACGGGCATTACGTCAAAAACATCACGCTTTCACCGTTCTTTATCGAGCAGATCCGCCCGCACACGCCACTTGTGCTGGACGTGCATATGATGGTGGAAAACCCGACCGACTTTATTGAACCGATTGCCAACGCTGGGGCTGATTACATCTGCCCCCATGCTGAAACCATCAACCGTGATGCCTTCCGCGTGATCAACCTGATCCGCTCACTCGGCAAAAAAGTCGGCGTGGTCCTCAACCCGGCGACGCCGGTAGAGTTTATCCAGCACTACATTCATTTGCTGGACAAAATCACTGTGATGACCGTCGATCCGGGCTATGCCGGGCAGCCGTTCATTCCCGAGATGCTGCATAAAATCGCCCAGCTGCGTGACCTCAAGCAGCAGAAAAATTACCGCTATCTGATCGAAATTGACGGATCCTGCAACGTGAATACCTATCAGGATCTGATGGGAGCCGGGGCGGAAGTGTTGATCGTCGGCAGCTCCGGCCTGTTCAATCTTGACCAAGATCTGGACAGCGCCTGGGACAAAATGCTCGACCAGATGCGTCAGGCGCGTCAGGCAGCCTGAGGGCAGGAGAGGTTATGGCGCATTTTCTCGGCGTAGATATCGGCGGTACCAACACGCGGCTGATGCTGATGAACGACCAGCAAGTTTTCCAGAACTATCAGAAAGTGCCGACGCACAGCTGGGCAGGGTTAACCGACCCACTTGGCGGACTTGAACAACTGCTGGCCGCCTACCTGCAAGGGACTTCCGCACCCGTATCTGGCGTGATGCTGGGGCTACCAGGCATCCTGTCGCGTGACCGCCACACCGTGCTGTCGCTGCCGTTTATTCCGGCTCTCGACAACCAGCCGGTGGCGCAGCAGCTTTCAGTGCGCCTTGGCCTGCCGGTGTGTATGGATAAAGACGTTAACCATCTGATGTGGTGGGATTTAACCCGCCTGGATGTTCTGCCGGACGTGGCGGTTGGGGTTTATCTCGGCACTGGTTTTGGCAACAGCCTGTGGCTCAATCATGACTTTTACCACGGTGCGCACGGGGGCGCAGGGGAGATTGGGCACATTCCGCTCAAAGACAATCCGCTGCTCTGCCCCTGCGGCAAAACGGGCTGCGTCGAAACCCTGACGTCCGGTAACTGGTTAAGTGGGTGGGCCAAACTGCATGTACCGGGGACGACAATATCGGATCTGTTCGTCAAACATGCGGATCATCCGGATCTGCAAGAATTTATGGAACGGCTGGCGCGCACTATCGCCAGCGAAATGAACATTCTCGACCCGCAATATCTGGTACTGGGCGGTGGCGTGCTGGCGATGGCGGGCTTTCCACTGGGTCAGCTGGAACGCCTGATCCGTGCGCATCTGCGCAGCCCGTATCCGGCCAGCGGATTGACCATCGCCATCAGCGGGGTCTCTGATGAAACCGGCTGCCGCGGGGCCTGTCTGGCGGCGCAGCGGCGTTTTCGACAAGACTCATCGTCGCAATCAATATCACAACCAGCGCGACATTTAGCATTCAGGAGAGAGGCATGAACAAGGGCAAGGTATGTGTGTTTGGATCGTTCAACCTGGATATTGTCGCCGGAATGAGCCGTTTCCCGCAGCCGGGCGAATCACTGATCGCCCGCAACAGCATGATGGGCGCAGGCGGCAAAGGGGCCAATCAGGCTGTCGCTGCGCTGCGCGCCGGTGCGCGGGTGCATTACATCGGTAAAGTCGGGCGCGATGATTTCGGCATGTTCGCCCGTCGCCACCTCGACAACGCCGGTTTTGATGCCGTGACGCTGTTTTCCACCAGCAAATGTCCGACCGGCAATGCGCTGATTTATGTTGCCGGAGCCGATGCCGAAAACATGATTGCCGTTGATCCCGGAGCCAACCTGACGGTTACCGATGATGAAGTGGAACAATGCCGTCCGGCTATTGCCGCGGCCGATATCCTGCTGACCCAGCTGGAGAATAACTTACCGGCGATCGAAAAGCTGATTGGTATTGCCAGAGAAAATGGCACTTACATTATTCTCAACCCTGCGCCGTTCCAGCCGGTCTCTGACGGCCTGCTGGCACAGGTGGATCTGCTTACCCCCAACGCCACGGAGTGCACGCTGCTGACCGGCATTGAAGTTAACGATGTCCCTTCGGCCAAACGGGCCGCAAAAGTGCTGCACGAAAAAGGCATCGGCGCGCTGATCATTACGCTTGGCACACAGGGCGCGCTGTTGTCCGTCGCCGGTGAAACGGAACGGGTGGCCGCGTTTCCGGCGGTGCCGATCGACACCACCGGCGCCGGTGACGCCTTCAATGGCGCACTGGCCTCCCAGCTCGCCGCCGGCGTAACACTGGCCGATGCTGCGCAGTTTGCTTCCGCCTATGCCTCTGTTTGCGTGGAGCGTGCGGGTGCCGCGGCCTCAATGCCGACGTATGAAGAGGCGCAGGAGAGGATGAAGGTTAGCATCGTATAAATAGACTTCAGGTATAAAACAAAAAGCCCCGGCCAACGGGCACGGGGCTGAGTGATTAACGTGATAAAATTATTTATTTTTCACACGTTCAATGGCTGTGTCGTACACCGGGTTGGCTTTTTCAGCTTTTGCCAACTGGTAGTAACGAAGTGCATCGGCGTTTTGGCCAGCGACTTCATAGATGCGTGCAATATTGTAATTTGCACCGGCGCGGACGCTAGCGGCATTAGCACCCGATGCCAGCGAGATAGCTTTGCGGTTCGCCCAGATAGCTTCCGCTGTGCGGCCAGCCTTCTGATAAACCAGCCCTAAGTTACCGTAGGCTTTACCATTTTCTGCATCAATATTAATCACCTGATTGAACAGGGATATGGCCAGATCCAGTTGCTTATCTTGATAGGCTTTCTCACCTTGAAGGTTTAGATTTTTAACCGCTTGAGCATCTGTGGTGCTTAATGAACGATGTGCTGCAATCTGCCCGTTATTCAGCAGGGGTTGTAATGTCTGAGCAATATTATCTGGCTCAATATTTACGCCTGTGAAGTCATTAATATCTTCAATTTCCCCGTTTTTTGTTATGCGGAAAACGGTCCAGAGATTCCCTTCTTTACCTGTCGGAACATAGTAGGTTCTCACCAAAGACTCACCGACATAGACGAAAACTTTCGCCTGACTGGTTGACAGGTTAGTGGTGGTTGAATCATTTTTGTCGGTGTAATCGTGCACGGCATAAACGTAGTCTTCACCATAGATCTTTTTACTTAAAGTCACGGTTTCAGGGCCGAAGCTGTCGGTATCGTCTACATCCAGATTCCCATCGACCCCCTCTTTGTGGGCGAAGAAGATATGGCTGCCCGGATAGACCATGTGTGAGTCGAGATCCGATGGCGATTCCCCCCACGTCAGAACGACACGGATACTGTCTAGCCCTTTCATTACCGGGCTGAGAGCATAAGACATGCCATCACATGGGCATTTGACGACCAGAGTTGAATAGCCGTCTTTTTTGATAATCAGTAAATTCTCGTTGTTATCTGCGCTGGTACTGTTGAGGCTGGCATTGCCATTAATATTGGTTGATGCTGTCAATGTCTGGCCACCATTGTGTTGCAGTAAGACACTGGCACCAGCAATTTTTTGGTCTTTTACCGTGGCACTTAGCACATCGATATTCATATTTTGCGCATAGGCAGGAAAAAGAGCAGCGGAAAGCATTGAAATAAAGGCAAGTCGGGTCTTCGCATTCATGTAAAAATCCTTTTTTTAAACGAAAGATAAAAGCGATGCATCCTATCTCGTTTTAAAGGGCAGTCAAATATACAGCTATTGTTTAATAAATTTTTTATCAGCAATTACGCGATTGAGCTCAAATAAGATTTTGACCGGATACCGGGCGGAAGTTTTACCAACCGGTGAAAGGAACAAAGTGACTTTATACTCCGCATTTTGTTCAGTAACATTTGCCTGATTTTTATACAAAAAACCATCACATCACTGCCACATTACTGACATGAACAAGGATTAGGGTAGGCGCTTGTTTGACTGACCGGTAACAAGAGATGCGCCGTTCGCTGTTTCCTTATCTGGTGCTGCTGCCCACCCTGATCTTTCTGTTTTTGTTCACTTATTACCCTCTGGTGCAGTCGGCGGCGGACAGCCTGTTTGATAGCCGACTCAACACCGATAACCCGCCGTTTGTCGGGGTACAGAATTATGCACGCCTGCTGGCGGACGACGTTTTCTGGCGTGCGCTGCTCAATAACCTCGCCTACATCCTGATGACCGTGATCCCCGGCATTGTGCTGGCGCTGCTGCTGGCCGTCGCGCTGTGGGAAAACACCTCGCTTAACCGCTGGCTGCGCACCGCATTTTTCTTCCCGATGATTATCCCGCTGGTCAGCGCCGCGACGCTGTGGCTGTTTATCTTCATGCCCGGCATGGGGCTGCTGGATTATTACCTGGCGAAACTCTTCGGCCCGATGAACAACAACTACCTCGGGATGAGCGACAGCGCACTGATTGCCCTGAGCGTCATCGGCGTGTGGAAATTTGCCGGGTATTACATGCTGTTTTTCCTCGCCGGATTGCAGTCTATACCCGCGTCGGCGCGCGAGGCCGCCATCATGGAAGGCGCATCGCGTACCCAGACGTTCTTCTACGTCACGCTGCCGCTGCTGCGCCCGACCCTCAGTTTTGTGGTCACCATCGCGCTGATTTACGCTATTACGCAAATCGACCATGTACCGGTGATGACGCAGGGCGGACCAAATAATGCGACTACCGTGATGCTCTATTACATCCAGAGTCTCGCCAATGATACGCACGATTTAGGTAAAGCCTCGGCGGCCACGTTTCTGACGCTGGTGCTGTTGTTTGGTTTCTCGGTGATGAACCTGCGTGTGCTGGAAAGAGGGGCGCACTATGAGCGTTGAAACGTCAGAAAATCTGCGGATCACAGCAGACAAGCCGCGCAGCCGGGCGCCGTCATTATTACTGCGCGGAGCGCGCCGTTCCACGCTGCCGGTGTTACTGGTGTGTGCCGCCTTGCTGTGGGTCGCGCCCTTTATCTGGATGATCTCGGCTGCCTTCAGCGCCAGCAGTTTCGGGCCGGGCATGGCCTCTTTGCTGCCGCGTTTTCCGCTGACATTGCAAAACTTCCGCGATGCGTGGGAGAGCGCCGACTGGCTGAGGCTTTACGCCAACACGATTTTCTTCTCCTTCGGTACGTTTCTGGTTCAGTTGGTGACCATCACCACCGCCGGTTACGCCTTCGCCTATCACGAATTTCGCGGCAAACAGACGCTGTTCTACCTGCTGCTGATCCAGCTGATGATCATGCCGGTGATCATGATGGTACCGAACATGATGATCCTCAAACAGTTCGGGCTGCTCAACACTTTGACCGGCGTGATGATGCCGTACTTCGCCTCGGCGTTTGGCGTGTTCCTGATGCGTCAGGCCTTCCTCAGTATTCCGCGTGAAATTGAAGAGGCCGCGCTGATGGAGGGGTGCCGTTGGTGGCAGGTGGTGCTCCGCGTGCTGATCCCGATGTCGTGGCCCGCCATTCTGGCCTTCGCCACCGTCAGCATTACCTATCACTGGAATGAATATCTGTGGCCGCTGATGGTGCTGAATGATCCGGATAAACAGGTGCTGACCGTCGGGCTGGTGTCGTTCGCCATGGGCGCGGAATCGGGCGGGCAGTGGGGCCTAATCACCGCTGGAACGCTGATGGTGTGCCTGCCGCTGATGCTGGCGTTCGTACTTTTTCAGAAACAGTTTCTTAAAAGCTTTGGCTTTTCAGGCATCAAATAAACCGCCGTTGAATAAAGGAGTGACCGATGTTTCTCGCACAAATTTCCGATATGCATTTTCGCAGTGAAGGCCGCAAACTGTATGACTTTATCGACGTTAACGCCTGCAACGCCGAAGTGGTTAATCAGCTGAATGCGCTGGAAGAACAGCCTGACGCCGTGGTGATCACTGGTGACATCGTCAACTGCGGTCTGCCGCAGGAGTATCGGGTGGCACGACGCACGCTGCAAAACCTGCATTACCCGCTGTACATCATTCCTGGCAACCACGACGACAAGGCGCAGTTCCTCGAAGCGCTGCATCCGCTTTGCCCGGAACTGGGTAATGACCCGCAAAACATGCGCTATGCCGTGGACGATTTTGATATGCGTTTGCTGTTTATCGACAGCAGCCTTGCCGGTGAATCCAAAGGTTTTCTGACGCTGGAAACCCTCTCATGGCTGGAAGCCCAGCTGGAGCAGGGCGGAGATAAACCGACGGCGGTGTTTATGCATCATCCGCCGGTGAAGGTCGGGTCGGCGCAGATGGACGCCATTTCCTGCGAAAACGGCGACGAACTGCTGGCGCTGATTGACCGTTTTCCGTCGCTGGTCCGCGTCTTCTGCGGCCATACGCACCGGCTGATTTTCACTCAGTATCAGCAGGCGATCATCACCACTATTCCCGGCACCGTGCATCAGGTTCCCTATCTCCATCACAACCCTGCGCCGTTTTATAACCTGGAACCCGCCGCCTGCGTTATGCACCGGCTGGTGGATAACACCGGGCTGGTCAGTTATCTGCACCCCTTGTCGCAATATCCGGGCCCCTACCTGTATGACGCAGCCATCAGTTGCCCGGTGGATGATTAACCATGTCGTCCATTCGTCTGGAAAATATCAGCAAGCAGTTTGAGGGCAGTACGGCGGTGAATAACCTGTCTCTGGAGATCGCCGATGGCGAGTTCCTGGTGCTGGTCGGTCCGTCAGGCTGCGGAAAAAGTACCTTGCTGCGCCTGCTGGCGGGGCTGGAAAATGTCAGCGATGGGCGGATTTTGCAGGACGGTGATGACATCACCGCGCTGGAACCGCGGGAACGCAATTTTTCAATGATCTTTCAGAACTACGCGCTGTTCCCGCACATGACCGTTGAGCAGAACATCACCTTCGGCATGCGCATGCGCAATGAGCCGAAAGCGCAGCACAAGGCGCGCGTTGATCGCGTGGCCGGACTATTGCAGCTGGAACCGCTGCTCAAACGCAAACCCGGTAAACTCTCCGGCGGCCAGCGGCAGCGGGTGGCGATGGCGCGTGCCATCGTGCGCGACCCAAAGCTGTTTCTGATGGATGAACCCCTGTCGAATCTCGATGCGCGGCTGCGTACGGAAGTGCGCGACGGCATCATGCAGCTGCATCAGCAGCTAAAAACCAGCACTGTTTACGTCACGCACGACCAGATGGAAGCCATGACCATGGCCGACCGGATCGCGGTGCTGGATAAAGGCCATCTGCAACAAATTGGCGCGCCGGAAACGCTGTACGCGCATCCGGCCAACCTGTTTGTGGCCGGGTTTATCGGCACGCCGTCGATGAATCTGTTTCTTCTGCCGTGTGCCGCTGGTGTACTGACAGTGGAAAATCAGCCGGTGCGCCTGCCACAAACACAACATGCGCAGACGCTGAATGAGGTGTATCTGGGCATCAGACCCGAACACATAAGCGACCGGCCGGTGGACGGTGAAAACTTGGAATTACAGGCGACGCTGACGTATCGCGAACTGCTCGGCGCGGAATATCTTTATCATGCCGACACCGCGCTCGGGAGAATCCGCTACGTACGTAAAAACCAGCCGCGGGAAAATAGCGGGGACATTCCACAACCCGGCGACCGCATCACCTTGCATTTTTCTTTGCACGACCTTCATCTTTTTTCAGGCCAAAACCAGCTGAATTTACAACACAGTCACCGGGAGAATCACCCTCATGCGTAAAGTACATGCGCTGGCGCTCGCCATCGGTTTTATTGCCGCAGGCACCGCGTCCGCCAAAGAAAATATTGATTTCATGTTCCCGGCACCGGTTGACGGTAAGCTGACCATGGAAATGACCCGCGTTATCAAAGAGTTCAACCAGTCTCAGAACGACGTTGAAGTGCGCGGAATTTTTACCGGCAACTACGACACCACTAAAGTGAAAGCCGAAGCGGCCGCTAAATCCGGTCAGCCTCCGGCGTTGGTGATCATGTCCGCTAACTTCACGGCGGATCTGGCGATTAAAAATGAAATCCTGCCGATGGATGAACTGTTCAAATACGGTGATCAGAAAGCTACGCCATTTTTGACGCAAAACTTCTGGCCAGCAATGCGCCAGAACGCTCAGTTGAACGGTGTGACGTACGCCATTCCGTTCCACAACTCGACGCCCATTCTCTATTACAACAAAGATCTGTTTGCGAAAGCGGGCATTACCGCGCCGCCGAAAGACTGGGATGAATTGCTGGAAGATTCGAAAAAGCTGACGGATTCGTCCAAAGGACAGTGGGGCATCATGCTGCCGTCTACCAATGATGACTACGGCGGCTGGATCTTATCCGCACTGACCCGCGCCAACGGCGGCCAGTATTTCAATGCCGACTATCCGGGCGAGGTGTATTACAACACCGCGTCGACCGTCGGGGCGTTGCAGTTCTGGCAGAATCTGGTCTACCGCGACAAGGTCATGCCGGCTGGCGTGCTGAACTCCAAACAGATCAGCGCGGCGTTTTTCTCCGGCAAACTGGGGATGACCATGCTCAGTACCGGCGCGCTGGGCTTTATGCGCGAAAACACCAAAGATTTTGAGCTGGGTGTGGCGATGATGCCGCAGAAAGTGCGCAACGGCGTAAGTATTGGCGGGGCGAGTCTGGTGAGTTTTAAAGGCATTTCGGAAGATCAGAAAAAGGCGGCGTATACCTTCCTGCAATATCTGGTCAGCCCGAAAGTCAACGGTGCATGGAGCCGCTTCACCGGGTATTTCTCACCGCGCATTGCCTCTTATGACACACCGGAAATGAAAGAGTATCTGGCGAAAGATCCGCGTGCGGCCATTGCGCTTGACCAGTTGAAATATGCCTACCCGTGGTACTCAACCTATGAGACCGTTGCCGTACGTCAGGCGATGGAAAATCAGTTGGGAGCGCTGGTCAATGATCCGAAGTTGACGCCACAGGATGCCGCTGCCGCTGCGCAGCAAAAAGCTGACGCCATCATGAAACCTTACGTCGATTCCACGGCGCTAAATGTACCGAAGTAACGTGATAAAAAGCCCCGGGCTGAGCGCTTCGGGGCTCTCTCTTTGGTATTCCGGTGTTAAGCGTTAGGGGGTTACTTCAGCCAACCTTGCGCGTGGGCATTGTCCAGATGGCCACGGATGTGTTGCCACAATTGCGGATTGATATCGCCGATAAACGCATTGCGCGCCAGCACCTGCTCCAGACGAATATTGTTTTCTACCCAGCTCTGACCCTGATTATGCAGGTTCATGATGATCGGCAGCACGCGGTCGATCGTCAGCGCAAAGCGGGCATCCGGCGTCTCACCGGCTTCATATTCATTCCACAAATCACGGAATTGCTGATTGAGCGGCGCAGGTAACATGCCAAACAGGCGTTCGGCGGCGAGGACTTCCTGCTCGTGCACCGCTTCGCGGGCGGCGAGGTCATAAACCATAACGTCACCGGCATCGATTTCCACGATGTCATGCAGTAGTGCCATGCGGATCACTTTCTGAATATCGACATCTTTTGACGCATACGGCGCAAGCGACATGGCGGCTACTGCGAAATGCCAGCTGTGTTCCGCAGAGTTTTCCTGGCGCTGAGTGCCCAGCACTTTTGTGCGGCGTTGGACGCTTTTCAGTTTGTCGATTTCCATCAAAAATTGAAAAACTTCGGTCATAGAGCCGAAATTCAGCGCGGAAGAAGCTTCAGACATATTCAAACCTCAGTCATTGTTGACGTTATCTTCGGATAAGTGGCTATACGATAGTCTGATGATGTACAAAAATCATGTTTTTGCATGCCTTCTTGTCGGTACGGTTTATCAGTTACGTCATGAAATTATCAATAAAGTTAACAATTAAAGGGTTTAGTGCAGCTGAAGAGAAGGAATCATTACCGTGCTAAGAGCTTGTTACATCACTTAATGCTAATTTTTGGCGTACACTTGTACACTGGAACTATTCTCAGTTACTCTGCTTGGCAGGTAAATTTCTGACCGTTTTAATCACGCGTCTTTTTCCATCATTACCTCAGGAATTGTCATTTTATGAGTAAAAGAGTGCCCCAGGATTATCCCTGGCCTGAAGAGATAGCCAACAGCCTGAGCCACGGCGTTGGGTTGGTGTTGGGTATCGTAGGATTAGTGCTGTTGCTGGTTCAGGCTACGGCCGAAAACGCCAATCTGATCGCGATAACCAGTTACAGCCTGTACGGCGGCAGCATGATATTGCTGTTTCTTGCTTCCACGCTATATCACGCTATTCCGCATGAGAAAGCCAAATACTGGCTGAAAAAACTCGATCACTGCGCGATTTATATATTGATAGCAGGCACCTATACGCCATTCTTGCTGGTCGGGCTGAACTCGCCGCTGGCGAAAGGGCTGATGGCAGTGATCTGGGGGCTGGCGCTATTTGGCGTGATTTTCAAAATGGCTTTTGCGCACCGTTTCGAGGTGTTGTCACTCATCACCTATCTGACCATGGGCTGGCTGTCGCTGATTGTGATTTACCAACTGGCGGTGCGACTGTCTGCGGGCGGTGTTGCGCTGCTGGCGGTTGGAGGATTGTTATATACGCTGGGGGTGATCTTCTACGCCTCAAAGCGCATCCCCTTCGGCCATGCCATCTGGCACGGATTCGTGTTGGGCGGATGCGCGTGCCACTTTTTTGCGGTCTATTTCTATATCTGACTCTGACTCAGTGATAAATCCGAGAACTGAAGGATCCGAGGTGTCATGTTGGATCCTTTTTTTATTATTAACTATTACTTCTCTTCAACCAGCGAGTACGGCAACGGCTGGAGAGTCAATTGGCTGGTGGCGTCATCACGTACACGCAGTTTAGCATCGGCTTCAAGATCATTATTCAGGACGGCCTGTACCCATAGACTGCCATCATTAAGCTGAATGGCGGCCAGAACGGTACCCGTGCGGCGCCAATTCTCACCTAGCTGTAACTCCAGGTCATCGCCCGCGGCAGGGACTTTGCTGCCTTTACCGGCCAGCCAGTAGAGCGCGCGCTTATTGGCACCCCGGTATTTGGCTCGGGCAACCATCTCCTGACCGGCGTAGCAACCTTTGGTAAAACTGATACCGTCCAGTGCCTGAATATTGGTAGCCTGTGGAATAAACTGCACGCTGGTAGTGGTGTCAATCACTGGATAGCCAGCCTCAATCTCCAGTGCCAGCCACTGTTGGCTGTCATTGACCTGCGCCTGTTCACCTAACTCTTCCACCATCTGCCGCGCTTTCTCGGGGCTGGTGATAATCAGGTAACGCTCGGCGGGCAGCGGCAGGTACAGCAGCGTGCTCTCGTCTTGCTGCACGACCGGCTGATCTGCCGTTGGCAGCGTGGAGAACAGATCTTTCAACGCAGCGCTGGCCTGAAAACCAGCCACGCCCAGCAACACCACGTCGTCATCTTCGGTGAAGGTCACTTTTGAGAACACCGCGTACTTTTTCATTTCGGTCATCTGCTGGGTGCGCAGGTTACGGCGTTCAATAAACGCCATACCGTCGCCGCGCTTGAACAGACGCATGTTGCTCCACATTTTGCCTTTGGCATCACAGTGGGCGCAAAGAATGTGCTGGTCCGGCGCGAGCGCATCGACATCGGCGGTCACCTGACCCTGCAAGTATTTCATTGTGTCGGCACCGGTCATGGTGACCATCGCCCAGTCTTCGAGTGAAATTAACGTCAGCGGCAGATGGGAAGAGGCTGAAGGTTTTTGCGGTGGAAACGGAAACTTGTACGCCATGATGCGATCCTGGGCTGAGAGACATGAACAGTTAACCTCATGGTAAAAGAGCCCGCCCGCTTTGCAAACTCAATTTATGCCATTTACGGGATGCCTCGCAGCGAACCTCTTCGTTACATGAAAATGCCACGCCTTTTTGCGAGGCTTGATGGAGATGTGAATGTCAGGGCATGTAAAAGTTACGCGCAGGGCGCGTGGGCTGCTAGAATCCTCACCGACCGATATAAAACATTATCAATGTACCTAAAAAAAGAGTCAGTTTATGGAAAGCAAAACCCAACTGGACATTCATAATAAATCCCGCATTCACTGGGCATGCCGTCGCGGTATGCGTGAGCTGGATATCTCCATCATGCCGTTCTTCGAATATGAATATGACAGTCTTGATGACACTGACAAGGCACTCTTCGCCCGTCTGCTGACCTGCGATGATCCCGATTTATTCAACTGGCTGATGAACCACGGCGAGCCTCAGGACGCCGAATTACAACGTATGGTGGCTCTCATCCAAACGCGAAATAAAGACCGTGGCCCTGTGGCAATGTGATTTACGGGTTTCATGGCGCAGTCAGCTTATTTCGCTGGGGATTCACGGCGGGATTATGCTGGTCATACTGCTCGCGCCATGGCCCGCCGGTTATTGGCCGGTATGGATGTCACTGCTGCTGGTGGTGATATTTGAATGCATCCGCAGCCAGCGGCGGATCACCTCACGCCATGGTGAGATAAGCCTGCTCGACAGTAACCGGCTTATCTGGCAGCAGCAGGAGTGGGTGATCAAAAAGCCAGTCTGGATGATTAACAGCGGTGTTTTACTGTCATTGCAGCGCGAAAAGCGTAAAGGCGGACTGCGCCAGGCGATGCGCAGCTCGCGGCAAAAACTGTGGCTGGCATCTGACAGTATGAGCCAGAGTGAGTGGCGGCGTTTACGCCAATTATTGCTTAATACTCAACCGGAAAAAGAGACGCGTTGAGAGTGTTTAGCCCAGCAGCGCGTCCATCTCCAGCAGTATTTGATCGCACCACTCCTGCAGACGTTCTTCGCTGAGATCAAACTGGTTAACCTCATCCAGTGCCAGGCCGACAAAGTGTTTGCCGTCCGGGCTCAGCGGTTTAGGGCTGGTAAATTCGAAGCCCTCAATGGGCCAGAAACCGATAAACTGAACGCCAAGCGGCAGTAACAGGTCATACAGCATGCCAAGCGCATCGAGGAACCACTCGCCGTAACCCAGCTGATCGCCCATGCCATACATAGCGATGATTTTTCCGCGCAGATTCAGAGTCGGAAGTTTGTCCCACACCGCTTCCCAGTCTTCCTGGATTTCGCCGAAATCCCAGGTTGGGATGCCGAGGATCAAAATGTCGTACTCTTCCATTTTGACCGGGTCGACATCTTTTAAATTGTGCAAATCGACCAGTTCTTCACCGAGTATCTCGCGGATTTTTTCCGCTGCCATCTCGGTATAGCAGGTGCTTGAGCCATAAAAGAGACCAATTTTCATGCTTGTTGCCGTAACGTCATCAGTATGTGAATGGGGGGCAGTGTATACCGAATGAAACAGCGATTGAATGAAATAAGGAGGCAACGTGATCGACGCCAATGATGACCAGGCTCTGTGTGAGCAATTTCTGGATACGCTATGGATCGAGCGAAACCTCGCCGAAAACACGCTGGCATCCTACCGCCTGGATTTAAAATCGCTATTGGGTTGGTTACATCATCATGAAACAGACCTGATGCATGTGCAGGCCGATGGTCTGCAATCCTTTCTCGCAGAAAGAGTGGAAGGCGGCTACAAGGCCACCAGTTCCGCCCGCCTGCTGAGCGCCATGCGCCGCCTTTTTCAGTATATGAATCGGGAGTCTTTGCGCCATGATGATCCTACTGCACTGTTATCTTCGCCGAAACTGCCGCAGCGATTACCAAAGGATCTCAGTGAGGCGCAAGTCGATGCGCTTCTGGCATCGCCAAGCATTGATATTCCCCTGGAGCTGCGTGACAAAGCTATGCTCGAATTGTTGTATGCCACCGGATTACGTGTCTCTGAACTGGTCGGACTCACGCTGAGCGATCTTAGTTTGCGTCAGGGCGTAGTGCGGGTTATCGGTAAAGGCGATAAAGAACGTCTGGTACCGCTCGGTGAAGAGGCCGTGTATTGGATCGAGTACTATTTTGAGCATGGACGCCCGTGGCTGCTTAATGGCGTGTCACTGGATATCGTGTTTCCGAGCAGCCGGGCGCAGAAAATGACCCGGCAGACTTTCTGGCATCGTATCAAACACTATGCGATCCTTGCCAATATTGACGCGGAGCGGCTCTCCCCGCACGTCTTGCGTCACGCTTTCGCCACCCACTTACTGAACCACGGGGCCGACCTGCGTGTCGTACAAATGTTATTAGGTCACAGTGACCTGTCGACCACTCAAATTTATACCCATGTAGCGACTGAAAGACTCAAAGTGCTGCATCAACAACATCATCCCCGCGCATGAACGCGGAGAGATAAAGGACGTAATGATGAAAAAAGGTTTAATGCTGATAACGTTACTGGCCGCGTGTGTGACTTCCACGGTTCAGGCTGACGATACGGCGCTCCAGGGAACCCTGAATAAACTCGGCATGAAGAATGCTGAGGTCCAGCCTTCTCCGGTCGCTGGCCTGAAAGCTGTGACGACGGAGAGCGGTGTCATTTATATCACCGAAGATGGCAAGCATGTATTGCAGGGCCCGATGTATGACGTCAGTGGCACGCAGCCGGTAAACGTCACCAACAAAATGTTGATCACTAAGCTTGATGCGCTGAAAAGCGAAATGATCATCTACAAAGCTAAAAATGAAAAACATGTGATCACCGTGTTTACCGATATCACCTGCGGCTACTGCCACAAGCTGCACCAGCAGATGCAGGACTATAACGATCTCGGTATTACCGTGCGTTATCTGGCGTTCCCTCGGCAGGGGCTGAATTCTAAAACCGAAAAAGATATGCAGTCCATCTGGTGTACCGGTAACCGCAAGCAGTCGTTTGATGCGGCCATGCGTGGCGACGACATCTCCCCTGCCAGTTGCAAAACCGATATTGCCAAGCATTTTGAACTGGGCGTGCAGTTTGGCGTGACCGGTACGCCAGCGATCGTGCTGGAAAATGGCACCATGATCCCAGGCTATCAGCCGCCGAAAGAGATGGCCGCGATGCTTGATGCTCAGGATATCTCCAACAAAACCAGTGGTTGATTTTACGTGACTTTGCAGACCCAACTTCGCCGCCGTAAAGCGGCTGACGGCGCTTCTCTTCCGGCCGAACTCTCACCTTTACTGCGTCGGCTTTATGCGGCTCGCGGTGTTCAGGGCCCGCAAGAGCTGGAACGCAGCGTGCGTGGGCTGCTGGGTTATGAGCAGCTTGATGGCATTCATACTGCGGTCGAACTCTTGCAAAAAGCGCTGCGGGACCGTCTGCGGATTATGGTAGTCGGTGACTTCGATGCTGACGGCGCGACCAGTACCGCGCTGACCGTCCTCTCCCTGCGCAGCATGGGATGCAGCGAAATTAATTATCTGGTGCCGAACCGTTTTGACGACGGTTATGGCCTCAGCCCAGAGGTAGTCGAACAGGCAGCTGCCCGGGGTGCTGAGCTGATCTTGACCGTGGATAACGGGATTTCCTCGCATGCCGGTGTCGATCTGGCTCATCAGAAAGGCATCCAGGTGTTGGTCACTGACCACCATCTGCCGGGGGAGACGCTTCCCGCAGCCGAAGCCATCATCAACCCGAACCTGCACGGTTGCGAGTTTCCCTCCAAGTCTCTGGCAGGCGTGGGCGTGGCGTTCTATCTGATGCTGGCGCTGCGTGCTGCGCTGCATAAATGCGGTTGGTTCGAAGAGAAAGGCCTGCCTATTCCCAATCTGGCCGAATGGCTGGATTTAGTAGCGCTCGGCACCGTAGCCGACGTCGTGCCGCTGGACGCCAATAACCGAATTCTGGTCTATCAGGGATTGAACCGCATTCGTGCGGGGAAATGCCGCCCGGGTATCCGTGCGTTGCTGGAAGTTGCTAACCGTGAAGCCCGGACGCTGGGCGCCAGTGATTTAGGCTTTGCGCTTGGTCCGCGTTTGAATGCTGCCGGTCGGCTGGACGATATGTCTATCGGCGTCGCCTTACTGCTCAGTGATGACATCGCGCAGGCCCGCGCGCTGGCCAGCGATTTGGATGCACTGAACCAAACTCGCCGAGAAATCGAGCAGGGGATGCAGGTCGAAGCACTGGCTTTGTGTGACAAGTTGGAAAGCAGCAGCGACGCACTGCCCTATGGGCTGGCAATGTACCATCCTGAGTGGCATCAGGGCGTGGTTGGGATTTTGGCTTCGCGCCTGAAAGAGCGTTTTAACCGGCCGGTGATCGCTTTTGCCCCTGCTGGAGAGGGCATTCTCAAAGGATCGGGCCGTTCGATTGCCGGATTACATATGCGCGATGCGCTGGAGCGTATTGATACGCTTAATCCTGGCCTGATGATGAAGTTTGGTGGACACGCCATGGCGGCCGGGCTCTCGCTGGAAGAGGCCAAATTTGACGAATTCCGCGCCCGCTTTGCTGAGTTGGTGGGGGAATGGCTGGACCCTTCGCATTTGGAAGGCGTCATCTGGTCTGACGGTGAACTGGCCGGCCAGGAGCTGACTATCGACACCGCCGAAATGCTGCGCGACGGTGGCCCCTGGGGGCAGGCCTTCCCTGAGCCCACCTTTGATGGCCGTTTTCGTATACTGCAACAAAAACTGCTCAAAGAGCGCCATCTGAAGCTGATGATCGAACCCATTGGCGGCGGACCGTTGCTCGACGGGATCGCGTTTAATATCGATCCGACCTTCTGGCCGGACAGTAGTGTGCGTGAAGTTGAACTGGCGTACCGACTGGATATAAACGAATACCGCGGCAACCGCAGCGTTCAGTTAATCATTCAGCATTTATGGCCGAAATAAGCCCTGTTTTCGCCAGCAGCATGGTTGAATAAACGGCGCTAAAAAAACGGCAACTTGCTATAAACCCGCCGCTAATTCCGTTAGAATTGGCGGTTCGAATGGCATTGGGCCAACTCCGAATCAACGTAAGACGCGAAAAAATATGTTTGAAATTAATCCGGTAAAAAACCGCATTCAAGACCTGACTGAGCGGACTAACGTCCTCAGGGGGTATCTTTGACTATGATGCCAAGAAAGAACGCCTCGAAGAAGTAAACGCCGAGCTTGAACAGCCGGATGTCTGGAACGAGCCTGAACGTGCGCAAGCCTTAGGTAAAGAACGTTCCGCGCTGGAAGCCATCGTTGAAACCATCGACCAGCTGACTCAGGGCCGTGACGATGTGTCAGGCTTGCTGGAACTGGCGGTTGAAGCTGAAGACGAAGAGACTTTCAATGAAGCTGTGGCAGAACTCGATGTTCTGACCGAAAAACTTGAACAGCTCGAATTCCGCCGTATGTTCTCCGGGGAATATGACAGCGCCAGCTGTTATCTGGATATTCAGGCCGGTTCCGGCGGGACAGAAGCACAGGACTGGGCCAGCATGCTGCTGCGTATGTACCTGCGCTGGGCCGAAGCCAAAGGCTTCAAAACGGAAGTGATTGAAGAGTCTGACGGTGAAGTCGCCGGCTTGAAATCCGCGACCATTAAAATTATTGGCGACTACGCTTTCGGCTGGCTGCGTACGGAAACCGGCGTCCACCGCCTGGTGCGTAAAAGTCCATTTGACTCCGGCGGCCGCCGCCACACTTCGTTCAGCTCCGCGTTTGTGTATCCGGAAGTGGACGACGATATTGCTATCGAAATCAATCCTGCCGATCTGCGTATCGACGTATACCGCGCATCAGGTGCAGGTGGTCAGCACGTCAACAAAACGGAATCTGCGGTACGTATTACCCACCTTCCGACCAACATTGTGACCCAATGCCAGAACGACCGCTCACAGCATAAAAACAAAGATCAGGCCATGAAGCAGATGAAAGCCAAGCTTTATGAGTATGAGATGCAAAAGAAAAATGCTGATAAGCAACAGCTGGAAGACAACAAGTCTGATATCGGCTGGGGCAGCCAGATCCGTTCATACGTGCTCGATGACGCACGTATCAAAGATCTGCGCACTGGTGTTGAGACGCGAAATACGCAGGCCGTTTTGGATGGCGACCTGGATAAATTCATCGAAGCAAGTTTGAAAGCCGGGTTATAAGGAACCAAAATGTCTGAGCAACAACCGTCTGCTGAACAGCAACCAAAAGTGCAGGGCGCAGAACATGTGCCGGATCTTAACAACGAGCTGAAAGCCCGTCGTGAGAAGCTGGCCGCCTTGCGCGAAACCGGCATCGCTTTCCCGAATGATTTCCGTCGTGACACCACGTCTGACGAAATTCATGCCAAATATGACAGCAAAGAGAACGAAGAGCTGGAAGATTTAGGTATTGAAGTCACCGTCGGTGGCCGCATGATGACCCGCCGTATCATGGGTAAAGCCTCTTTCGTCACTTTGCAGGACATGGGCGGTCGTATTCAGCTCTACGTTTCCCGTGACGATCTGCCAGAAGGGGTTTACAACGAGCAGTTCAAAAAGTGGGATCTGGGTGATATTCTCGGCGCCCGCGGCAAGCTGTTCAAAACCAAGACCGGCGAACTGTCGATCCACTGTTCTGAACTGCGTCTGCTGACTAAAGCACTGCGTCCGTTGCCAGATAAGTTCCACGGCCTGGCCGATCAGGAAACTCGCTATCGTCAGCGTTATCTCGACCTGATTGCCAACGATGAGTCACGCAAAACCTTCAAAGTGCGTTCGCAAATCATGGCCGCGATTCGTACCTTTATGGTCGAACAGGGCTTCATGGAAGTTGAAACGCCGATGATGCAAGTGATTCCTGGCGGTGCTGCTGCACGTCCATTTATCACACACCACAATGCGCTGGATATCGACATGTACCTGCGTATCGCGCCGGAACTGTATCTTAAGCGTTTAGTGGTGGGCGGCTTTGATCGCGTATTCGAGATCAACCGTAACTTCCGTAACGAAGGCGTTTCTCCGCGTCATAACCCAGAGTTCACCATGATGGAACTCTATATGGCTTATGCGGATTATAAAGACCTGATTGTGCTGACTGAAAACCTCTTCCGTACGCTGGCAGAGCAGGTGAACAATGGCAATGCAGAAATCGTATACGGTGAACACACCTTCGATTTCGGCAAGCCATTCGCCAAGTTGACCATGCGCGAAGCGATTTGCAAATACCGCCCTGAAACCAACGTTGCTGACCTCGATGATCTGGTGAAAGCAACGGCGATTGCAGAATCTATCGGTATTAAAATCGAGAAGAGCTGGGGCCTTGGCCGCATCGTCACTGAGATCTTCGAAGAAACTGCCGAAGTACAGCTGATTCAACCGACTTTCATCACTGAATATCCGGCAGAAGTGTCACCGCTGGCGCGTCGTAATGATGAAAACCCGGAAATCACTGACCGCTTCGAATTCTTCATCGGCGGCCGTGAAATCGGTAACGGCTTCTCTGAGCTTAACGATGCTGAAGACCAGGCGCAGCGCTTTGCAGACCAGGTGACGGCCAAAGATGCGGGTGATGACGAAGCGATGTTCTACGATGAAGACTACGTCACTGCGCTGGAACACGGTTTGCCACCAACGGCCGGTCTCGGCATTGGTATTGACCGTATGGTGATGCTGTTCACTAACAGCCATACCATTCGTGACGTGATTTTGTTCCCGGCGATGCGCCCGCAGAAATAAGTCACTTCCCTCTGCAATACTCAGGGAGCTCAGGCTCCCTTTTTTTTGCGTCAAATCACGCGGGAATCTAACTGCTTAAATCTCAAGCGTATATCGACAAACACGTCTTGCTCAGCGGGCATAACCAGTTATAATGCCCTCGCACACCAAAGCGGGTGTAGTTCAATGGTAGAACGGCAGCTTCCCAAGCTGCATACGAGGGTTCG